>MQVI01000042.1 GCA_002002485.1 Pasteurellaceae bacterium 15-036681 | reverse complement strand
TAAAATGTAAAACGTTCATTGTGTCTATCCTTGTGAATGCAGTGTCTAATCAACCTGTGATTGCACTATGATACCTTGTTCAGATTACAATATGAAAATCAGGATAAGTTAATCTACGACACAGTGTCTAAGCACTTAGGGACAGGACAATGTCTTACCCTGATATTCTTATTTTACTCGGAATTGAGATACAAGGGACACGCTGCGCGTGTCCGCATTGTTAGATTGATGGGCAATACGCAATAGGATTACACAAAATCCCCCTCTAAATTAGATCTTACCTGATCAAAATCGATCGTTTTCAGTAATTTACCATCTTCAAAAATTACCTCTAACAAATCATCACTAAAATCGCTTTCCGCATTTAACCCATCAATATAATTATCGAGAGATAAGACTTTCACACGCCCTTTTTGTGATTTTTTCAAGCCATTATCGGTTTTAGGATTTTTAAAGATCGCTTTTTCTTCACCATTAATAGTGATTGAGGTTGCCTTAGTTGCAAAGCCAAGGGTATCACGGGTATTATGCTGATAAGTGAGAGAGCCAACCCCAAACACAATATTACTTGAGGCAAACCCTTTCGCTTTTAAGCCTTCAAGAATACGCACGGTTTTCTCATAATTTACCCCATCACCATAAATCGCGCCAATATGTGGATCAACCACTTTATAGCCTTTGCTATTCACCGTACCACCGAAGATATCCCACAGCATTTCAATTAAGCCTTTGCGTTCATGTTCGGTTTTTGCCTCAGGATCGCCACAAATAATTTTGTAAGAGTCGCCGCTGTCTGGACGGATAATAATTTTGGCATTATCAGGGCGAGCCATAATTTCCTCTTTTAAAATCGGCAGATTTACGCTGATATTGTGCCAAAAGTCCGTGGTATCCGACACAATTGAGAGCATAGTATTCGGGTGTTTTGCCATTAAATAGCGGAATGTGGGTAGCTCATCAATGCCGTGTGCACTCATTACTGAATGCTCAGTCGCAGGGATTGAGGTACCAATTAATTGATTTGAACCATAATAGCACTCAATAAATGAGATCGCAGGAATAGTATCCGTACCTAAAAAGGCAGTTAAATGCCCCGCACCAGAAGTTTCTGCCGACTCTAATGAGCTCATACCACGCATTGAGAAATCGTGGGCTTGGAAAGGCACGTGATCAGCATTATCACAAGTTGCACGGGCAAATTCTGTTAAGGTTAGGCGATAACGGCGAGCCACGGATGCTGAAACCATCGGTTGCCATAAAGATACGTTAATCAACGTTTCAAGGTAATTGGTTAGCCAGAAAAATGACTTATGGGTATTTTCAATGGTCATTACGGGTACTTTTATTGCGACACTTTGCCCTTCTGGAATAGCTTTAATGCGTAGCGGTAAGTAGCCTAAACGGTGTAATTCAGCGATATGTTCGCCCTCATCTTTCTCACCAAGGGTATGGGCAATAAAATCGACATATTCTTGTACAACCTCATTTTCAGGGCGAGAAAAGAAGTTATCATTGAAGTAGTTGATAAGATATTTGATGATAAAGGCTTGAAAACCAAAAGAAACTACACGATCAAGCTGAGGTGCAAGTTTATTGCTACGAGGAGTAAGAGTACTGTAGATAATTTCTGATCCTTCAGGATATTGCAAGCGGTGAGATACTTTATAAAAATCGCAAAGCAATACTGGCACGGCCGTGCTACGTTGAGTTTTAAACATAGAGTGTGGCATATAGTTTCCTTTTGCTAAATTGAATAACGGAAGTATAGCAAAATGGCATTACAAATGTAAATAGTATGCAATATTTAACAGATTTTATTATGGGTAAAGGTGGGAAGTGGATAGGAAATGTAACAAGCGAGAAAATAAAAAAGTTGGCTAAATTATCATAGAATAATAAAGCCAACTTTTGTGAGAGAAGAAGATTATTTAAAAATCACATCATCTTTTGGATCGTATTTAGATACATCGATAGGAGAATTTTCTTCAAAGAATTTTTTCAACATTTCCGCATCAATAAAGCCAGTATTTACATAGCTTGGATGTTTTTTCATTACCGGATAGCCATCACCACCTGCAGCACAGTAGTCAGGGATTGAAATTTTATATTTCTTCGTAAGATCTAAAGGCTTACCACCAATCTTAATATCAGTGACAGTTTTCGCAGTACGATCAACAACCATTGAAATACCTGCAAATTGTGGATATGCACCCATATCAACATCTTTTAATGCAACAACCTGTAAGTAATCAACAAGTTCTTTACCGGTTAAATCAACAGTTGCGATCATATTACCAAATGGTTGAACTGTTAAAATATCTTTATAAGTAACTTCACCATCGTTGATTGACGCACGAATACCACCTGAATTCATAATACCAATATCGGCTTTAACGCGGTCCATTTGTGATTGTGCGATTAAGCGACCAAGATTGGTTTGATGGAAACGGATATGTTCACGTTTACCATCTAAGATACCACCTTTTACTTCACCTACCTTAACGCCTAAAAGTTTATCGCCTTCATCTTGGTATTTTTTCAAGTGGTTGAATACAGCCTGATCTTCAGCGATCTCAGTTTGGTAAAGCTTATATTCTGATTTACCATCCTCTTTTTTGATGCGCTCTTTCAAGTTGATAGGGATTAATTCATACTTAACTAATTTGGTTTCTCCATCTTTGAACTCAAAGTCTGCTCGACCTAAGAATTTACCCCATTCACCTGCTTGAGCAATCCAAGTACCATTTTGGAAATCTGGTTTACATTCATCACCTGGTTTATATTTTACTTTTAATGTGCCATCTTCATTCATACAAATGGTATCGTGAGTATGACCACCAACGATTAAATCAAATGCACCTTTATCTAAAGTGCGAGCCATGGTTACGTCACCTGGGGCGTTCATACCATGTTTGCCATCAAAGTAGTATCCCATATGAGTTAAAGCGATACGTACATCTGGTTTCTCTTTCTTATTGATTTCAGCAAGGATTGCCTTTGCAGTTTCAATTGGGTTATTGAAGATTACATTTTCAGTTACATCTGGATTCCCTAATTTTGCTGTATCTTCAGTAGTTAAACCAACAACTGCGATTTTTAAACCACCTTTATCAAAAGTTGCATAAGGATTTACTAATGGCTTATTAGTTTTTTTGTTTACTACGTTAGCTGAAATGAAAGGGAATTTCGCCCATTTTTCTTGCATATCCAAAATTTGGAGTGGGTAGTCAAATTCATGGTTACCTAATACAAGGGCTTCTACGCCAAGCATATTCAAGCCTTCAACATCAGGTTTTGCATTTTGCATATCAGACTCAGGAACACCTGTATTATAGTCGCCCGCATGAAGTAATAAAACTGAACCGCCTTTTTCTGCAACATCTTTGCGAACAGCATCAATTGCTGTTTTTTGTGCTGCAAAACCATATTCGCCTTTATCACTTTTCCAGAAGTGACCATGAGTGTCGTTTAAATGTAAAACGGTAAATTGGTAAGTTTTACCAGCTTCGTATGCCATTGCTGATGTTGCGGATAGCATTGCAACAGAGAGTAGAGTTTTATTAAATTTCATAGAAGTACCTTCTTATGTGTGGAAAATAAGGTTGAGAATAGCGATTTCTGTGATTTAAAAAAATAAAATCAATAGCCAAGTAAAACCAGTAAGCACCATAGCCATAAATACAGCCGCAGAACCAATATCTTTAGCACGCCCTGAAAGTTCGTGAAATTCTGAACCGATACGATCGACAACAGATTCAACGGCACTATTCAGTAATTCAGCAACAAGCACTATTAATACGGAACCAACTAGTAATACTTTTTCAATTGGACCATCACCCAAGTAGAGACCAAGAGGGATTAAACAAAAAGAAAGCCACACTTCTTGACGAAATGCAGCTTCATGAATATAAGCGGCTTTTAAGCCTTTTATTGAGTAACCAAAAGCACGAAAAACACGCTGTAGGTTTGCTTTATTTTCAGGTTTCATATATCTCTGTAAAGGTTATAAAATTTGTAAACATTCTACCGAAAGTTACCTCTTGCGGAAACAATTAAATGAATTTATTTAAATAAAATTTAATTTTTAGCTTAATTTGTAAGATGAACTGAATTTTTTCAAGTTATTTAAATATTATTTTAATATTTTAATGTTTAGGCTATTCACAACCGCTTTATTTTCGGCTAATCTCACACTTTCAATTTTTGAGGTGGGTAGAGAATTACTTCTCTGATCCTTTATGTGTTACAGGAAATTATATGAGCAACAATTCATTATCTTCAAAGATCATTGGTGGTAATTTAGTATTACGCATCGCGGTAGGTCTTGTACTAGGTGCTTGTTTGGCACTAGTTAACCCTGAATGGGCTAAAAATGTTGGCGTTTTAGGTCAATTCTTTGTGAAATCATTACGTGCAATTGCGCCAATTTTAGTTTTTGCACTTGTTCTTTCTTCTATTGCTAATAAAGAGGTAGGCTCGGATAGTCGCTTAAAACCTATTTTAGCGCTTTACTTATTGGGCACATTTGGTGCAGCTTTAATTGCAGTAATTTTAAGTTATATCTTCCCAACAACATTAGAATTAGTGACAGATCCAGGTAATTTAGCGCCTCCTCAAGGTGTGGGTGAAGTATTAAAAACGGTAATTTTTAATTTAGTGGATAACCCATTAAATGCTATTGTAAATGGTAACTTTATTGGTATTTTAGCTTGGGCGATTGGTTTGGGTATTGCAATGCGTCATGCGGCACCAAGCACAAAAGTATTCTTAAATGATCTATCTGATGCAGTATCTTTTGTAGTTAAAATTGTCATTGCATTTGCTCCAATTGGTGTATTTGGCTTAGTGGCTGAAACGATTGCAGTGAATGGTTTAGATGCATTTGAAGGCTATGCAAAATTGTTAGCGGTATTGTTAGGCTCAATGGCTGTTGTAGCGTTTGTTTTTAACCCTATTTTAGTATTCTGGAAAATTCGTCGTAATCCATACCCTTTAACATTCACATGTTTACGTGAAAGTGGTGTAACTGCGTTCTTTACTCGTAGCTCAGCGGCAAATATTCCAGTAAATATGGGCTTAGCAAAGCGTTTAGGTTTAAAAGAAGAGATCTATTCAATTGCAATTCCATTGGGTGCAAATATTAACATGGCAGGTGCTGCGATTACCATTACGGTATTAACGTTAGCCGCAGCATATACGCAAGGCATTCAACCTGATTTTGCTACAGCAATGTTATTAAGCTTTGTAGCTTCAATCTGTGCATGTGGTGCATCAGGTGTTGCTGGTGGTTCATTATTATTAATTCCATTGGCATGTAGCCTATTCAATATTCCAAATGATGTTGCAGCTCAAGTAATTGGTGTAGGTTTCATTATTGGTGTAGTTCAAGATTCTGCTGAAACCGCATTAAATTCATCAACAGACGTATTATTTACCGCTGCAGTAAGTCTTGGTGATGAGAGAAATGCAGAAAAAGCATAAATCAGCTTTAATTTTTGGAAAGGTCGCTTAAAGCGACCTTTTTTATAGGATAACAACAGGATTAATATGAGATTGTTAATGCTTTGTCGCGAACCGCGTTTATATAGTTGCCAACGTCTTGTTCAGGCAGCCGAGCAACTTGGATATCAAATGGATATTCTTGATCCTAATCGCTTTTTATTACGCTTGGAACAAGGTCAATTTCAGCTCTATTATCATTATGGCGAAAGCTATGATAAAGAAAGGGTAGAACCGATTGAAGTTGGGCAATATGATGCCGTGCTTGGTCGTTTTGGCACCAGTAGCACAGAAATGGGCTGCCATGTATTACGCCATTTTGAAAGTAAGGGTGTTAGAGTATTAAATAGTGCAGACAGTTTTAGACTTGCTCGAGATAAATGGCAAAGTTTGCAAGTACTAAATGCACATAATATTCCTATTCCTACAACTACTTTAGCTGGTAATCTCTATGGTGTGGGAGAGAGCCTCACTCAATTTGAATTACCTGTAGTAGTGAAGACTTTGTCGGGTTCACAGGGAGTTGGCGTTATGCTTGCTGAAGGTAAGGACAGTGCGACAAGCTTATTGGAAACGCTTAAAGCAGCAAATGTGGCCACTTTACAACAGCAATTTATTGCTGAATCGAAAGGGCAAGATATTCGAGCTTTTGTTATCGGTAATAAAGTAGTGGCAACAATGCAACGTTCAGGAGTTGATGGCGAATTTCGTGCAAATATCCATAGGGGGGGGAGTGCAACTACATTAACGTTAACTGATGAAGAGCAGACTATGGCAGTTAAAGCGACTCAGGCGCTAGGATTAGATATTGCTGGCGTTGATCTTATTCGATCAGATAATGGGGTGATGGTTATTGAAGTTAATGCAAGTCCTGGACTTGAAATGATTGAAAAAATTAGCCAAGTCGATATTGCTACGCAGATGATTCAATTTTTACTTCAAAAATAAATCGGTGATAAGCGCGGTTAAATGTACATAAAAAACCAACAAATCTAACCGCTTACCTTTCCCTATTCTCCTTGATAAGGTAGAATACCATCTATTTTTGACGACTGAATTTATAGATAAAATCCGCCCATGCAAAACGAATTGGCACAAACAATCCCTGAACTGATTTCTTGGACAAAAGATCGAGAATTTTCCCTTTCCCTTTCCACAGATCGCTTAGCGTTCTTATTGGCGATCTCTCTTTATAATCACGAAGCAACAGATGGTGAGTTGCTTGAAACAGATTTATTAGATTTATTCCGTTATGTTTCGGATGAATTTGAGCAATCCAATTCAACTTTAACCCAACGTGCAAATAACGCAATCAATGATCTTGTTAAGCAACGCTTTTTAAACCGTTTTAGTAGTGAGTTTACTGAAGGTTTAGCAATTTATCGCTTAACACCATTAGGTGTAGGCATTGCCGATTACTATGTTCGCCAACGTGAGTTCTCAACGCTACGTCTTTCTATCCAGCTTTCGATTGTGGCGGATGAAATTCAACGTGCGTCAAATGCTGCAGAAGAGGGCGGTGATGAGCGTTTTTGGCGTAATCAAGTATTTGGTCCACTCAAATATTCGGTGGCGGAAATTTTCGATAGTATCGATCTTTCTCAGCGCATGATGGACGAAAATCAGCAACAAATCCGTGAGCGAATTGCCAATCTTCTAAGCCAAAATTGGCATGAAGCGATTGCGACTTGTCAGCAGTTATTAGATGAAACATCAGGTAACTTACGTGAGTTACAAGATACCCTAAATGCCGCAGGTGATAAATTACAATCACAATTATTACGTATTCAAAGCTGTTTAATTGGCCGTGAAGATTTAGATTTTGTCGATCAACTCGTGGTGAATCTACAAAACAAACTAGACCGCATTATTAGCTGGGGTCAGCAAGCCATTGACCTTTGGATCGGCTACGATCGCCACGTGCATAAATTTATCCGTACTGCGATTGATATGGATAAAAACCGTGTATTTGGTCAACGTTTACGTCAATCTATCCAAAACTATTTCGATAGCCCATGGCAACTCTATATCACTAAAGCTGAACCATTATTAGACTTACGTGATGATGAAACAGAATTTAATGAAGCGGAAGCAGTGGGTGAATTACCAAGCGAGTTAGAATTTGAGTCAATGAGTGAAGTGCAAGAGCAGATTATCGCAATTATGCAGGCTCAATTAGCACCATACCGTGAACAAAATGCACCATTAGATTTAGGCTTAATTTTACGTGAGCAACTTGCGAAATATCCTGAGTCTCGTCATTTTGATGTGGCTCGAATTATCGTTGACCAAGCGGTTAAACTAGGTATGGCAAGCCAAGACAGTCAAGCCATTTACCCAGAATGGCAATCAATCAATGAAAAAGGTGCCGAAGTACAGGCGAATGTGATTGATCAGTACAACCGATAACTATCACCTAGCATGAGCCGTGCTAGGTTACTTAGCAGAGCTGTTTTACAGCTCTACTAAAAGCGGCAAAGCTGCTTAGATAAGTAACCCCATACGGCTCGTATGGGGAAAAAGAATTTAAAAAAGAGATATTTAAGATGACAGATACCCAAGATCTTATCCCAACTAAATTAGCCGTTGCGATTGCAAATCCAATTTTCCCGCAACTTGATAGCCAACTGCGTGCAGGGCGACATATCAGCCTTGAATCCCTTGATGAACACGCGTTTTTAATGGATTTCCAAGCAGAGTTAGAGCTATTTTATCGCCGTTACCATGTGGAATTAATTCGTGCGCCAGAAGGTTTTTTCTATCTTCGTCCACGAGCAACAACATTGATCGCTCGTAGTGCAATGAGCGAAATGGAAATGTTAGTGGGTAAAGTGCTTTGTTACCTTTATCTCAGCCCAGAACGTTTAGCGCAACAAGGTATCTTTAGTTTTGATGATGTTTATGAAGAGCTATTAAACCTTGCTGATGAAACCAAATTATTAAAAGCAGTAAACCCACGTTCAACAGGTTCAGACTTAGATAAAGCAAAATTAGCTGAAAAAGTCGGTGGTGCATTACGCCGTTTACAACGTATTGGTATTATCACTCGTGTGGGCGATCAAAACAGCAAGAAATTTGTGATTTCTGAATCTGTATTCCGCTTTGGTGCAGATGTTCGTACAGGTGATGACCCACGTGAAGCGCAATTACGCTTAATCCGTGATGGCGAAGCAACAAATCCAACGATACTTAGCGAACAAGCGGATAGTTTAGAGCAAGAAATTGCAGATTTAGATGAAGAAATTGAAGAGATTGGTGAAGAAGAATAATTACTGATCACTACCCCAAAGGGGTAGGGCTATGCTTAACCTAGGGTGAAACCCTAGGCAAAAAGATATCAAAGAATTAAATAGATAGAACAAAGGAAAAATCCTAATGAACAACACGGATTTCATTTCGCAACAAGACAATGTAATCGCACCATTTGCTCACCGCCCAGAAGGCATTGAGCGTGGTAAATTCCGCTCATTAACCCTAATCAACTGGAACGGTTTTTTTGCGCGTACTTTTGATTTAGACCAATTAGTTACAACCCTTTCGGGTGGTAACGGTGCGGGTAAATCAACCACAATGGCAGGTTTTGTTACCGCATTAATCCCCGATTTAAGTTTACTTAACTTCCGTAACACCACAGAAGCAGGTTCAACCTCTAGCTCACGTGATAAAGGTTTATACGGTAAATTAAAAGCGGGTGTTTGTTATGCGGTGCTTGAGAGCGAAAACTCTCGTGGTCAGCGTGTGATCAGCGGTGTGCGTTTACAGCAAATTGCTGGACGTGATAAGAAAGTGGATATCCGTTCGTTCTCTATCCAAAATATCGATTTTAATCAATCGGTTATCAGTCTTTTAACTGAACAAGTGGGCGATAAAAGTGCACGAGTATTACCGTTAAACGAATTAAAAGATAAATTCGACGGTAGCGAAGTACAGTTCAAACAGTATCACTCAATCACCGATTACCACAGTTTCTTATTCGATTTAGGGGTGATCCCGAAACGTTTACGTTCGTCATCAGACCGTAGCAAATTCTACAAATTGATCGAAGCGTCCCTTTACGGTGGTATTTCAAGCGTAATTACTAAATCTTTACGTGATTATCTCTTACCAGAGAATTTAGGTGTGCGCCAAGCATTCCAAGATATGGAATCGGCATTGCGTGAAAACCGTATGACCCTTGAAGCGATTAAGGTGACTCAATCTGATCGTGATATGTTCAAAAAGTTAATCACCGAATCGACCAACTATGTATCGGCAGACTATATGCGCCATGCCAATGAACGTCGTGGTAACGTGCAAAACGCTATCGAAAAACGCCAAGAGTGGTATCAAACGAAATCTAAAGTTGAGCTAGAACAGCAACGTATTGTTGAGTTCAGCCGAGAAATGCATGATTTAGAGCAGACCGAAGGCGGTTTAGAAGCGGAATATAATAGTGCGACCGATCACCTTAATCTTGTGATGAATGCTGTTCGTCATCAAGAGAAAATGGAACGCTATCAAGATGAAGTGGACGAGTTAAACGAAAAACTTGAAGAACAACAAATGGCGGTGGAAGAGATCGCTGAAAAAGTTGAAAGTGCTCAAGCTCGTGCCGAAGATGCGGAAGAGGTGGTAGAAGAACTTCGTTCACAAATGGCGGACTACCAACAGGCATTAGATGCACAACAAACTCGTGCATTGCAATACCAACAAGCAATCGGTGCCTTAGAGAAAGCGAAACAGTTAAGCGGTTTAGCGAATTTAGATCTACACAATGTGGAAGACTACCACGCGGAATTCTCAGCACAAGCAGAGGAAATCACCGACCGTGTATTCGATCTTGAACAACGTTTATCGGTATCAGATATGGCAAAAAGCCAGTTTGATAAAGCCTATGAATTAGTTTGCAAAATTAATGGCGAAACTGACCGCTTGCAAGCGTGGGACGAGGCTCGAGAACTACTTTCAGCTTACCCAAATCAAAAATCGCAAGCGCAACAAGCGGTGGCTTTACGTCAAAAACTTGCTGATTTAGAACAGCGTTTACATCAACAACAAAATGCAGAACGTCTATTAGCGGAATTTAACCAAAAAGCGCAGACGGAATTATCAAACGCAGAAGAGTTAGAGGCTTACTACGAAGAACAGCAAGCACGTCTTGAAGATGTTGAGGCAGAACTTGCCGAGTTTGTTGAAGTGCGCTCAACCCAACGTCAGCAACGTGAACAATTAAATCAGCAATATCAACAACTTGCTAAAAATGCACCTGTGTGGCATACGGCTCAATCGGCACTTGTTCGTTTACAAGAACAGTGTGGCGAAACCTTTGAGGCAAGCCAAGAAGTGATGCAGTTTATGCAAACTATGTTGAGCAAAGAGCGTGAAGCAACCCTTGAACGTGATGAATTAGCACGTAGAGAACAGCTATTAGATGAGCAGATCTCTCGCCTAAGTCAGCCAGATGGTGCCGAAGATATTCGCTTAAATCACCTTGCGGAAAAATTTGGCGGTGTACTACTTTCTGAATTATATGATGATGTATCTCTTGAAGATGCACCATATTTCTCAGCACTTTACGGTGAAGCTCGCCACGCAATCGTAGTGCGTGATTTAGAAGCGGTAAAATCGCAATTAGCGAATTTAGATGATTGCCCTGATAATCTTTATTTGATCGAAGGCGATCCAAATGCCTTTGACGACAACGTATTCCAAACGGAAGAGTTTAAAGATGGCGTTGTGGTGCAGGTATCAGATCGTCAATGGCGTTATTCTAAATTCTCTGAATTTGCGGTATTCGGTCGTGCGTCTCGTGAGAAACAGCTTGAAAAACTGAATGCAGAACGTGATGAAACCGCAGAAAAACACGCAGAACGTGCTTTTGACGTGCAAAAATGTCAGCGTTTACACCAACATTTAAGTCAGTTTGTCGGTACGCACTTAGCCCTTGCATTCCAGCCAGATCCTGAAGAGGAAATGCAAGAAATCGCACAACAACGTGCGGACATTGAGCGTGAATTAAGCCAAGCAAGTGGTCAAGAACAGCAACTTCGTCACCAGTTAGATAACAGCAAAGCGCAGTTACAACTGTTAAACAAAGTGTTGCCACAGCTTAATATTCTTGCGGATGAAACCTTACAAGATCGTGTAGAAGAGTGTCGTGAGCAGTTATTAGAAGCACAAGAAGATGAGCAGTTTATCCGTCAATACGGTAACTTCTTAGCGCAACTTGAGCCGATTGCAACTGCGTTGAAGAGCGATCCAACTCAGTTTGAACAGTTACAAGAAAATTACAAACGTGCTGTTGAGCAACAGAAATTGCTACAACAGAAAGTGTTCAGCCTTGCAGACGTAATGAACCGCCGTTTACATTTTAGCTATCAAGACGATATTGGCACCGAAGGTTCGGCATTAAACGAACAACTTCGCCAACGTTTAGAAACGGCTCAACGTGAACGTGAACAGGCTCGTGAACAATTACGCCAAGCACAGGCACAATTAACACAATATAATCAAGTGTTTACATCTTTACGCAGTTCTTATGAAGCGAAAAATCAGATGTTACAAGAACTTGTGCGTGAAATGGACGAATACGGTATCCGTAACGATAGTGGGGCAGAAGAGCGTGCACGTATCCGCCGTGATGAATTACAACAACGCTTAAACCAACACCGTACTCGAAAAGGCTATATTGATAAGCAATTAGCAGTTATCGAAGCGGAAGCGGATAATTTAGCGAAAGCGTTACGCAAAGCAGAACGTGATTACAAAACTCAACGTGAAATCGTGGTACAAGCGAAAGTAAGTTGGTGTTTGGTACAAAAACTTTCACGCAACAGTGATGTAGAAAAACGCTTAAATCGCCGTGAATTAGCGTATCAATCAGCAGAAGAGTTACGTTCAGTATCGGATAAAGCGTTAGGTGCGTTACGTCAAGCAGTGGCGGATAACGAATATCTACGTGATAGCCTGCGAGCGTCGGAAGATAGCCGTAAACCAGAGAACAAAGTGGCATTCTTTATCTCGGTTTACCAACACTTACGTGAGCGTATTCGTCAGGATATTATCAAAACCGACGATCCGATCGATGCAATCGAGCAGATGGAAATCGAGCTTTCTCGCTTAACCAATGAATTAACTTCTCGTGAGAAGAAATTAGCGATTAGCTCGGAAAGTGTGGCGAATATCCTACGCAAAACGATCCAACGTGAGCAAAACCGTATTCTTCAACTGAACCAAGGCTTACAAAATATCGCTTTCGGTCAGGTGAAAGGGGTGCGTTTAGTGGTGAATATTCGTGATACCCACGCAATTTTACTCAATGCGCTATCGAGCGAACGTGATCAACATTCAGACCTATTCGAGAACCAAAAATTAAGTTTCTCGGAGGCGTTAGCAATGTTATATAAACGTGTGAACCCACATATCGAAATGGGACAACGTACACCACAAACAATCGGTGAAGAGTTATTAGATTACCGTAACTACCTTGATTTAGAAGTAGAAACTTTTCGTGGTGCAGACGGTTGGATGCGTGCTGAAAGTAGCGCACTTTCAACGGGTGAAGCAATCGGTACGGGTATGTCGATCTTGTTAATGGTGGTACAAAGCTGGGAAGAAGAGTCTCGTCGCCTACGTGCGAAAGATATTCTACCGTGTCGCCTGTTATTCTTAGATGAAGCAGCCCGACTAGATGCGATGTCAATCAACACCTTATTCGAGCTATGTGAACGCTTAGATATGCAGTTGCTTATCGCTGCTCCTGAAAACATCAGCCCAGAACGAGGCACAACCTACAAACTCGTGCGTAAAATCGCCAACAACCAAGAGTATGTACACGTTGTTGGATTGAAAGGGTTTGGGGAAAACTAGTAGGATGGGCATCCTTGTCCATCATTTAACCTTTCTGAGCGTATTGATGGGCAGGGATGCCCATCCTACGATCTATAATTAGAAAATAATCAAGGTATAAAATGAAACCGCCATTTTCTATTACAAATAAAATGCTCAATCGTATTGTGGAAATTTCCCATAAATTAGGGCAATTACAGGTGCAATACGAACGTAATTTACATTTACGCAAAGAAAATCGTATCCGCTCGATTCAATCTTCATTAGCGATTGAAAATAACAGTCTAACCCTAGAGCAAGTTACTGCTATTATTGAAGGTAAACGAGTCTTAGGCCCGCCAAAAGAGATTCAAGAAGTAAAAAATGCCTACGATGCTTATGAAGAAATTTTAACCTATGAACCTTATTCCGTCAGTGATTTTTTAAAAGCACATCAACTCTTAACACAAACTATCGTTAATCAATCAGGTGAATTTCGTTCTAAAGATGTAGGGATTTATACTAGCGATGGTCAGCTTGTGCATATGGGCGCAAGACCACAATTTGTCGAAAAATTAGTAACAGATTTATTTGATTGGGCAAAATCAGACGATACACCAGATTTAATTAAAAGTGCGGTAGTTCACTACGAAATTGAAATGATTCACCCTTTTGAAGATGGTAATGGTCGAATTGGTCGTTTGTGGCAAAATGTGATTCTAAGCCATTGGAATCCACTGTTTGAATGGATTCCAATTGAAACGATTGTCTATGCTCATCAAGCTGATTACTACAGAGTTTTAGCCGAAGCCGATTCAGCCAATGATTCAACTGTGTTTATTGAGTTTATGCTAGATGTAATTTTGGAAACGTTGGAGTCTTATTAGTTAGGCAATTAGCTATGGATAAATTTTTTGATTTTTATCGTAATGTGACATATTTCCCAGAATATGACGAAAATTCCTTTATAGGAAGATGGCTAGATTATTGTGAATGGAATGATGATGAATACTGGAAATTAGAAGCATCTTTATTAGCAATATCATATGAATATAAAAAAGATGGTGAATTGCCTACTCATATTTTACAAGGGATTATGAGAATAATTGGATTGATGATAATTCCAAACTGGAAAGATTTAAAGTTAATAAAGATGGTGATAGTGATATTTATGGTAGGTATGAAAGACTAAAATATATCATCTTTTACTTTTTTAATTATGATGATATGGAGTTAGATAAGGTGGAGTTTTCATATAAACCATATTAAATACTTTATTTTAGCCGCATTTGCGGCTGTTTTTGTATATGGTGGAAATTATTTTTGTGATCTCTGTCGAAGAATAGAAATAAATATCTTCCACCTAGCACGAACCGTGCTAGGTTACTTATTTTAGTCGCGTTGCGACTATGATTTAGGATAAGAAGGATATTACAATGAGTTATACAAATCTGTTATACCATATCGTATTTAGAACAATGGGGAGTGTTCTTGCTATTACGGAAGAGCATGAAACAGAGCTTTATCGCTATATTTGGAGTTTCGCACAGTATAAACGGTGCGTACTCAAAACAAAGATTTCCGCATATATTGCAAATCAAAAAATACATCATCAATATCAATGATTAGTGATGAGATAAAAGAATTACTTGTAGAAAATAACCATTTTATTGATGATAAATATTTTGAGAATAACTTTTAACATCATAACCATAAGCGACAAAGTCGCTTAGCTAAGTAACCCCATACGGCTCGTATGGGGTGATGTCTATCACAATATTTGACAAAGCTGTTTTTGTACATATAACCCACATTGCTCAAAAAATATAATTGTAGTAACATATATACAATTATTCCCCTAAGGAGAAATCCAATGAAAAAGATTATGACAGCACGTGAGTTTAACCAAGCGGCGAGTTCTGCGTTAAAAGTTGCGGAAACGGAGCCTGTTTATATTACAAAACGTGGGCAGATTACTAATGTGATTTTGAGCTATGAGCAGTATCAAGATTTAAATCCACAAACGAAGCGTAAAACAGCTGCTGAATACTTTTGTGGAAATTCTGCCCTTGCTGATATTCCAGATGAAGTGTTTAACCAACCACGAGAAGTGGGAGATTGGCATGAGAAGGAGTTGTTTGATTAATGTATTTACTTGATACTAATGTAATTTCTGAATTTAGAAAAATAGATAGCGGTCGAATTAATCCTAATGTTCTGCGTTGGCTTGAAACTGTTTACCCAGAAGATCTCTTTATGAGTGTAATGAGCTTAATGGAAATTAAAATCGGGGTATTACAATTAGAACATCGCAAGGATTTTTCTCAAGCGGAGCGTGTAAAATACTGGTTAGAAACGGAAGTAGAGCCTAAATTCAGAGGGCGTATTTTAACTATTACGAATAAAGTTGCATTAACTTGCGCAGAATTCCACGTTCCTAACAAACGTCCAACCAATGATGTTCTTATTGCTGCTACGGCGATGGCACATAACTATACGTTAGTTACTCGTAATACAAAGGATTTTCAGGAATTAAAGGTAAAATTGTTTAATCCGTTTTTGGATGAAAATAAATAGGCTCCAAGTATTATCTCCTTCGTATCTATAGATTAGCCCATTCCATATAATATGAAATGGGCCAAAGATATAAGTGTACTATTTACAGATTCTTTTCACCACGAGCTAAGCTAATCACACCCGAACGAACAATTTCAATAATCGTTGTTTCAGCTTTAATTGCATCAATAAAGGCATTAAGTTTTTCGCTAGTACCTGATAATTGAACTGTATATTGTTTTGGTGTTACATCCACGATCTGCCCACGGAAAATATCCACTAAACGTTTCATTTCATCGCGAGTTGAGCCTGTGGCACGGACTTTTAAAAGTAATACTTCACGTTCTACGTGCTCTACATAGCTGAGATTGGTTACTTTGAAAATATCAATTAGCTTATGTAGCTGCTTTTCAATCTGTTCTAATACTTGATCATCTCCTTGCGCTACGATGGTCATACGCGATAGGCTAGGATCATCAGTAGGCGCTACGGTTAGGCTTTCAATATTAAAGCCACGTTGTGAGAATAATCCGATGACACGTGATAATGCACCAGATTCATTTTCGAGTAATACTGATAATGTTCTACGCATCTGTTCTCTCCGTTTTGCTAAGTATCATATCTTTCATTGATTCACCACGAATTTGCATTGGATAAACGTGCTCTGTTTCATCAACACGTACATCAACAAATACTAATTTATCTTTAATTGAGAAAGCTTCCTTCAGTTTCTCTTCCAATTCATGTGGATGATTGATTGAAATTCCAACATGACCATAAGCCTCTGCTAGTTTTACAAAATCAGGTAATGAATCCATATAAGAGTGAGAATGGCGACCTGCATAAATAATATCTTGCCACTGTTTAACCATACCTAAGAAACGGTTATTCAAGTTAATCACAACAACTGGGGTATCATATTGTTTAGCTGTTGATAATTCTTGAATATTCATTTGAATACTACCATCACCTGTTACACAAACAACAGTTGCATCTGGATGAGCGAATTTAACGCCAATTGCTGCAGGTAAGCCGAATCCCATTGTGCCTAAGCCACCAGAATTTACCCAACGACGAGGCTGATCGAATGGATAGTGTAGCGCTGCAAACATTTGGTGCTGACCAACATCCGAAGCAACATAAGCTTGACCCTGAGTGATCTCATATACTTTACGGATCACTTCCTGTGGTTTAATGACATCACCTTGTTGGTAGCCTAAGCAATTACGTGTACGCCATTCTTCAATCTGTTTCCACCAAGCGGTGAGATCTGTTTGACCTTTTACAATATTTTCATCATCTAAAAGACTTAAAAATTCTTCTAAAACATTTTTCGCACTACCTACAATTGGGATATAAGCAGGCACAGTTTTTGAAATGGATGCTGGGTCAATATCAATGTGAATCACTTTCGCATTTGGGCAATATTTTGCTAAGTTATTGGTTGTACGATCGTCAAAACGAACGCCAATACCTAAGATCAAATCACTTTCATGCATAACATTATTTGCTTCGTAAGTTCCATGCATACCAAGCATGCCGATAAATTGCTTATCTGTACTTGGATAAGCACCTAAACCCATTAGCGAGCTTGTTACAGGTAAATTTAATTTTTGTGCAAATTCTGTGACTTCTTTATTGGCTTCTGCAGTGATAACCCCACCACCAACAAATAATACTGGTTGTTTTGCGACTAAAATTGCCTTTAATGCTTTCTTTATTTGCCCTTTATGTCCTTGGACAGTTGGATTATAAGAGCGCATAGAGACATCTTCAGGGTAATTGTATGGCAATTTATTCAAAGGATTTACTACATCTTTTGGCACGTCAATAACAACAGGGCCAGGGCGACCAGTTGATGCAATATAAAATGCTTTTTTAATAATCTCAGGAATATCTTCTGTGCGTTTTACTAAGAAACTATGTTTAACAACAGGACGAGATATACCCACCATATCACATTCTTGGAATGCGTCCGTACCAATTAAACTTGAGGGTACTTGACCAGAAAACACAACTAACGGAATTGAGTCTGCATAAGCAGTCGCAATACCTGTAATCGCATTAGTTGCCCCAGGACCAGATGTCACAAGTACACAGCCCACTTTTCCAGTTGAACGAGCATAACCATCCGCCATATGTACAGCAGCTTGTTCATGGCGAACAAGTACGTGTTTAATACCGCCATGGGTATGAATTGCATCATAAATATCAAGAACCGAACCACCAGGGTAACCAAAAACGTATTCTACGCCTTCGTCACGCAAGGATTGTACGATCATCTCTGCACCTGAAAGTTTTTTCATTGAATCCTCCAACAAATTTAGAAATTTAGTTTGCAAAGCAAACGATAACGGCTTTGATTTTGCATAAAAAAGGAAAGGTTGTCTAGTAAAATAATGGCGTATTTCTTTAGAATAAATTAGCATTAAAATCTATTTTTCTTATAAAAACAGTTTTTATATGATAAAAATCGACTTTTTTGGTCATTTTAAAATAAATAAACCAAATTTTATAAAGTTTAAAGAAT
>MQVI01000041.1 GCA_002002485.1 Pasteurellaceae bacterium 15-036681 | reverse complement strand
TTTTTTATAGAGAGAGGTCTTCTAAGAATTTGAAGGAGGGTTTGTGGGGATAGGAGTGTATAATAAGAGATGGTTCTAAGAGAAATATAAAAATTATTTTTTCAGATGTGTAGGGGCGGTTCTTCTTCCCCGCCATATAAATTTAAATTTGTAACGTTGTTTACACGGGCGACCACGCTGGGTCGCCCCTACAATAAATCAAGGTTTAACGATATTTTTGTTGCCGTTGAGCTAACCATTCCGAACAAAACAGTGCCACAAGAGAAATCGCAATTGCCACTGCACATAAACGGGCGGCAGCCATTTCACCATCAGGTGTTTCTATAAAGGTATAAAGAGCGGCTGGAATTGTTTGGGTTTCATTTGGGATATTCGACACAAAGGTGATCGTTGCCCCAAATTCCCCGAGCGAGCGAGCAAAACCAAGCACACCACCAGCGATAATCCCAGAGAATGAAAGCGGTAATGTGAGCGTAAAGAAGACTCGCAAGGGGTTTGCTCCAAGGGTGCGTGCAGCTTGTTCTAATTTTGGATCGATATTGTCGAAAGCTAAGCGGATAGAGCGAACCATTAATGGAAATGCCATCACCATTGAAGCAAGCACCGCACCTTTCCAAGAAAAGCTGAAAGAGAAGTTAAACCATTCCCATAAATATTGCCCTATCGCCCCTTTTTTCGCCATTAAAATCAGTAAGAAATAGCCAATAACGACGGGCGGAAGTACAAGTGGTAAATGCACAATACCATTGAGTAAATTTTTTCCCCAGAAATTTTTGCGTGACAAAATCCATGCCACCCAGATCGCAAAAGGCAATGCAAAAAACACTGCAATTGAGGCGATTTTTAGGCTCAAATAGATAGCATTGAGTTCTTGTTGAGAAAACATAATGAATGGAGAATGAAAAATGGATAATGGAGAATTATCTCCAACTATATTCACGTCCTACTACTCCTATTTGTTATTTTTCTTCGCTGTTTTCACAGTCGAAACTAATAATTTTATTAATTCTTGTATTTCGGGAGAAATGGATTGATAGCTTTCTTTAGATAAATATTCTGATTGATGTAATAATTCAATCCAATAGTCCGTTTCATTTGCTTCTTTCAATGCAATGCTCATTTTATGAATAAAATCAGCCTTGCTTTCTGCATGCACAGCCTCACGAATCAAAGCTCCTATCGCCGTTCCACTTCGTAAAACCTGCTTTGTGAGAATATATTCTGATTTATCTGATTGCAGATATTTCACCATTTTCACAATTCTTAAGGAAAATTTAAAAGATTTCTGACTTAAAAGATCTCTCCGCATACATCATTCTCCATTCTCCATTCTCCATTCTCCATTCTCCATTCTCCATTAAAATACCTTAAACCCTGCTCTTTCAAAGAATGCTTTCGCAACATCGCTCGACAAATAATCTAAAAAGCGTTTTGCTTCTGTTTTATCACTTAATGTCGCCGCAGGGTAAACCACAGGAGAATAGCTATCTTGTGGGAAAGTTGCAACGACTTTTACTTTACCGCTCACTTTGGCATCTGTTGAATAAACAATCCCAAAAGGTAATTCGCCTCGTTCGATATAAGACAGTACCGCACGCACATCTTTTGCTTTGGATAAACGATTTTCAACATCCACCCAAAGATTCAAATTAGTTAAGGCTTCTTTTGCATAACGCCCTACTGGCACGTTGTCATCACCGACGGCTAAATAGCTTTTTTCAACGGCTTTTTTGAAATCAATCTCTTTAATCGTTGCGACTTGTACCGTGCTATCGGTTGGTGCAATTAAAACAAGCTCATTACCGACTAATATTTTAATATTTTTAGTTTTTTCAGGTTGTTTTTCTGCCACATAATCCATCCATTTTTTATCTGCCGAGATAAAAATATCCGCTGGGGCATCTTGCTCAATCTGTTTGGCAAGGGTTGAAGAACCAGCAAAAGAGAAAGTCAGCGTATCTTCTGGATACTGTTTTTTATATTCATCACCAATTTGCTGTAGCACGTTAGTCATTGAAGCTGCTGCAAATACTGTAATATTTTCTGCCCAAGCAGCGCT
This sequence comes from Pasteurellaceae bacterium 15-036681, assembly GCA_002002485.1. Taxonomy (GTDB): domain Bacteria; phylum Pseudomonadota; class Gammaproteobacteria; order Enterobacterales; family Pasteurellaceae. The sequence goes on along the minus strand of MQVI01000041.1, from coordinate 17,136 downwards.
TGAACCGACAGCTAACACTGTGGTTAATGCCAATTTTGCGAATGTTTTTTTCATTTATTTGTCTCCTTCAAAATATATCAAATCGATATATAACAAATTATATAATGAAAAAAGTAAAAATCCACCGTAAAATTACGTACTAATAGGGGGAATTATGAATTTTGAGATATTACTCACAATAAAATTACAAGAATCACTGTTTGTTGATCCAAAACGAATCCGTTTATTACAAGAAATTAAGCAAACAGGTTCGATTAATCAAGCAGCAAAAAATGCCAAAGTAAGCTACAAAAGTGCTTGGGATCATTTAGAGGCGATGAATGAAATTAGCCCAAAATCGTTGCTAGAACGTAATACAGGTGGAAAAAATGGTGGTGGAACAACTTTAACTAATTATGCAGAAAGATTATTACAACTCTATGATTTATTAGAAAAAACGCAGCAAAAAGCATTTTCTATTTTGCAAGATGAAACTATTCCTCTCGATAATTTACTGTCTGCAACCGCTCGCTTTGCTCCGCAAAGTAGTGCAAGAAATCAATTTTTTGGCAAAGTGGTACAGCTCCAGTTGGAAGATGCTCACTGCTATGTGGATATTGCAGTAGAAGGAATTCCACAACCAATTCGAACGTCTATCACAGTGCCGAGTGCTGAACGCTTGCAACTCACTTTAAATAAAGAAGTGATGTTAATGATAAAAGCCCCTTGGATTAAATTACATAAACAAGCGGTTAGTTTAGAAAATTGTTTTGCAGCTCAGGTTGTACAAATTGAGAATAAAGGTAAACAAGGGGAACTTATATTATTGATAGGAAATAATATCCATTGCTTTGCAACCTGCAATAATGAAGAGGTCTATTCAGGACAACATGTTTGGATAAGCATTGAACCAGAACAGATTGTACTGGTTTCACTATAAATGAATATCCCCCTTATATAAAGGGGGATATAAAGATTCTACTCGTACTCTTCTAACCAAATAGTTAAAATCGCTTCAAGGATATGTTCATTTGAACCTTCTGGATCATCATCAAAATCTTCCATTTCGCAGATCCATTGATGCATATCGGTAAAACGCACTGTGGTTGGATCTAAATCTGGATTCATATCATAAAGATTTTCTGCGATCATTCGCACATCTGTCCATTTCATTAGTGTGCCGCCTCATTTGCGTGGTTTAAGTTATATTTAGGGATTTCAACAACTAAGTCTTCATTACCCACAACACATTGGCAAGATAAACGGCTGTCCATCTCTAAACCCCATGCTTTATCTAGCATGTCTTCTTCTTGCTCCGAAGATTCATTTAATGAGTCAAAGCCTTCTCGAATCACAACGTGGCAAGTTGTGCAAGCGCACGAACAGTCACAAGCGTGGTGAATTTCGACACCGGCTTCGTGAGCAATTTCTAATAAGTTGTCGCCAGCTTTCGCTTCAACAACCATCCCCTCAGGGCAAAATTCTTCGTTAGGAAGAAAAACTACTTTTGGCATAATATCCTCTTTCTTACAACGGAAAGTGGATAGTGGACAACTTAAAGTGATAATTCACTGTCCACCGTCCATTTTCCACTATTCACTACTAATTATTTCATCAACCTTTTTACCCGCTAGGGATTTTCTAATTGATAAATCCATGCGACGTGCTGCAAATTCTTGAGTTGCTACATCTAAATCCTTGATTCCTTGCTGAATTGCAAAGCGATCTGAGCCTTGTTTCAGCTCCATTAAGTTTTTCAAGACACTTTCGATTGCTTTAAATTCTTCAACTGTGAGTAATTCATCGCCATCTGCTTGAAGAGCGACGATAACGCTATCAATCACACGCTCTGCGTCAACACGCTGTTCAGCTAACTGACGTGCTTCCATATCTTCCTTGGCATTGCTCATTGAAGAACGGATCATTTCCGTTACTTCTTCATCAGTTAAACCATACGAAGGTTTAATCTGAATAGAGGCTTGAACCTTAGTCGATTTTTCCATTGCCGTTACGCTTAACAAGCCATCTGCATCAACTTGGTAGGTAACACGAATTGTTGCAGCACCTGCTACCATCGGCGGAATACCACGTAAAGTAAAGCGACCTAAAGAACGGCAATCATCGACTAGCTCTCGCTCGCCTTGTAATACATGAACAGTCATTGCGGTTTGACCATCTTTCGCTGTAGTAAATTCTTGTGCGCGTGCCACAGGAATTGTGGTATTACGTGGAATAATTTTTTCCACTAAACCGCCCATTGTTTCAATACCTAATGAAAGCGGCACCACATCAAGTAATAGCATATCTGAATCTGGTTTATTACCGACTAAAATATCCGCTTGAATCGCCGCCCCTAATGCCACTACTTTATCTGGATCAATTGACGTTAACGGCGTTTTACCAAAGAACTCGCCAACTTGCTCACGCACATAAGGCACACGCGTTGAACCGCCAACCATTACAACTTCACGCACATCAGCTGCTTCGACACCTGCATCTTTTAACGCACGGCGACAAGTCATTAATGAACGTTTTACAAGCGCTTGGATTAAGATATCAAATTGTGCACGTGTAACCTCACCGCTCCAATTTGCAAATTTCACTTCGGTTCTATCCGCTTGTGAAAGGGCAATTTTGGTTTGAGTTGCAAGGGTTAATAATTCACGCTGTTCACTTGCTGAATTTGGTGTAACACCAGCTTGTGTTGCGATCCAGTCTGCTAATAAATGGTCAAAGTCATCACCACCTAATGCGGTGTCACCACCTGTTGCTAATACTTCAAACACCCCACGACTTAAACGTAAGATTGAAATATCGAATGTACCGCCACCTAAATCATAAACTGCGATAACGCCTTCTTGTCCGCTATCTAAACCATAAGCAATTGCGGCTGCGGTTGGCTCGTTTAATAGACGTAATACGTTCATACCGGCTAAACGAGCAGCATCTTTAGTGCTTTGACGTTGTGCATCATCAAAATAAGCTGGAACAGTAATTACCACACCCGCTAATTCGCCTGCTAAACGCTGCTCGGCAAATTGGTTCAAGTGACTTAAAATATCTGCGGATACTTCAATCGGGCTTTTGTTACCTTGTGCGGTTTTAATTAATGGTAAGCCATTATCACTTGCTAAAAATTGATACGGCAGATTTGGGTAACGTTGCTCAACATCAGCTAGTGAGCGACCAATTAAACGTTTTACTGAAATTACCGTGTTTTGTGGATCTTGGCTTGCTTTAGCAAATGCTTCAACACCGACTGTTTTTTCTGCTTGTGAATAGTGAACTACTGACGGTACTAATGCTCGCTCTTGTGTATCTAACAATACTTGCGATTGTCCACTACGCACCGTTGCTACTAATGAATTTGTCGTCCCTAAGTCAATCCCCACCGCTAAGCGATGTTGATGAGGTGCCGCTGTTTGACCTGGTTCGGCGATTTGGAGTAATGCCATTATATTTATATCTCTCTTTTTGCTCGGACACGGGCACCGTGTCCCTATATTCTTTCTTCGTACATAATAATTATGTACATTTATATCGAATAATGCTCATAGGTAGGGACACGTTACGCGTGTCCGCAATCTTAATTTACCGCATATCCCATATCATCAGGCGAAAAAGTTGCTTGATAATGTCTTTCAACAGATTGTAATGCTTTTGTTTGTGGGTTAATTACTTGGCTACCATTTAGATCTTTAATATCAGCTTGCCAAGAATCCCAACGTAAATCGTGATAAAAACTTGCAATATCTGCGGTTAGTGCCCAACCGATAAATTGCGAATAATTTAAACCTATACTTTCCCATTTCTGCTTTTTCGGGTGAAAATAGTGAACTAAACCAACTTTATCCCCTAAACCACCTGCATTAATCGCAAAATAACCGCCAATCGCATCATCTGCCACTAATAAATGAAATGGACGTTCTCCTGAAGCTTCAAAGGTTTTACCAAAGTTCCAGTCAAATAAACCACGAGGTAATTTTTCATGACCTGAACCTAAAATACGTAACCAACCATGGTCAATTAAAATACCGCCCGTTTCATATACCACTGCACCGATAGGGGTTTTCGTTGAAAGTTGCATGCCAACTAATTCTGAACCTGCGGTTTCTGCATCACGGACTAAAATTTCGTAGTGATTATTCGCTGCTTTAAACCAATCTTGCATAATTGACCAAGCAGGATTTTGTTTATCAAGTAATTCTTCTAGGTTTTTCATTGTTTAAATCCTATTTAAAATCCGTAGGGACAAGGTTTATCCCTGTCCATTTTTACGGATGGGGATAAACCCCATCCCTACGAAAAGAACGAATCTTCTACTCGTTCAATCTCAACCATCAGCTTTTTGATAAAACGTAATTTATCATTAATTGCTAGGGCATCTTGCCATTGTTGAGAATTTAATGCATTTTCTAGTTGAGTAAGAATAGCTTTCTGTTCTTGGTCAATCTCTTGACTAAAATCAAATAGCGCACTTTCATCTTTATTACCCTCGATCTCTTCTAAGGTTTCGCGCCATTCCATTTGTTGCATTAAGAAAGCCATATCTCGATTACTTTTTTGCTCAATGTCTTGCGTTTCACCTGTATGAGTTTCAATAATCGCTTCTGCACGTTTAATCGGATCTTTTAGAATATGTAATGCATCATTAATTTCTGCTGATTTCTGCACCGCCATACGCTGTTCTTGCGCCGAACTTGCTGAGAAGTTATCAGGGTGTAGCGATTTTTGTAATGCCAAATAACGTTCTGAAAGTAACACTGTATCAACTTGAAATTGCACAGGTAGATCAAATAATTCAAATGGATTTGCCATAATCTACCCCTTAAACGTTAAAGCTCTCGCCACAACCACATTCGTTCTTCACATTTGGGTTAGTGTATTTAAAACCTTCGTTTAAGCCTTCTTTTACATAATCAAGTTCAGTACCGTTTAGATACACAAGGCTTTTTTCATCAACAATTACTTTCACGCCGTGTTGTTCGAATACATGATCATCTTCATTTAAAACATCAACAAACTCAAGGACATAAGCTAATCCTGAACAGCCAGATGTTTTAACCCCCAAGCGTAAACCAATGCCTTTACCACGGTTTTCTAGGAAAGTACGAACACGATTTGCTGCGGTTTCAGATAGAGTAATGCTCATTTTTATAATGCCCTTTTGCTGTAGGATGCGTGTAAACGCACCATAATATACAATCGGTGCGTTTACACGCACCCTACGTTTATTAATCGTTAATACATTAAATCAAGATACCAAAATACAAGCGGTCAGATCTTGCAAGAATTTTGCAAAAACCGACCGCTTGTTTAGAAATTATTTACCGTTTTTTTCTTTGTAGTCTGCAATCGCTGCTTTGATTGCGTCTTCTGCAAGAATTGAACAGTGTACTTTTACTGGTGGTAATTCTAATTCTTCTGCAATTTCGCTGTTTTTGATTGCAGCCGCTTCATCTAAAGATTTACCTTTAACCCATTCAGTGATTAATGAGCTTGATGCAATCGCTGAACCACAACCGTAAGTTTTGAAACGTGCATCTTCGATGATACCGTTGTCGCTTACTTTGATTTGAAGTTGCATTACGTCACCACACGCTGGTGCGCCAACCATACCTGTACCGATATCTGCTGCTTTTTTGTCGAATGAACCTACGTTACGTGGGTTTTCGTAATGATCGATTACTTTATCGCTATATGCCATTTTGTGTTCCTTTTATTTGTTTATTTTTCTCTCCCGAAAGGGAGAGAAAAGAATTTAGCTGTTAAGGGAAATATTGCCTGTGATTGCTAGGCGTTTCGTTGAAGACAGTGCAAATTGCACGGCGAAACGAAACAACAACGCAAGCACACAGCAATATTTTTCTTAATTAGTGGTGAGACCACTCGATTGTATCTAAATCAATCCCTTCTTTAAACATATCCCATAATGGAGATAACTCACGAAGTTTGATTACCGCTTTTTTCACGATTTCGATTGTGTGATCGATCTCTTCTTCCGTTGTCCAACGACCTAATGAGAAACGGATTGAGCTATGAGCTAATTCATCGTTACGACCTAAAGCACGTAAAACGTATGATGGCTCTAAGCTTGCTGAAGTACATGCTGAACCTGAAGATACTGCAATATCACGTAAAGACATCATCATTGATTCACCCTCTACGAAGTTGAAGCTGATGTTTAAGTTGCTGTCTACGCGTTTACCTTCTTCCATCGTACCGTTTACGTACACTTCTTCCATATCTTTGAAGCCGTTGAATAAACGATCACGTAATGCTTTGATACGTGGCATTTCGATAGCCATTTCTTCTTTAGCAATACGGTAAGCTTCACCCATACCAACGATTTGGTGTACAGGTAATGTACCTGAACGCATACCACGCTCATGGCCACCACCGTGGATGATTGCTTCTAAACGTACACGAGGTTTACGGCAAACGTATAAACCGCCAATACCTTTTGGTCCGTATAATTTGTGGCTTGAGAAAGACATTAAATCAACGTTTAACTCAGCAACATCTACAGGAATTTTACCTACACTTTGTGTTGCGTCCACGTGGAAAATGATTTTCTTAGCACGGCATAATGCCCCCATTTCTTTGATTGGTTGGATTACACCGATTTCGTTGTTTACGTGCATGATAGAAACTAAGATTGTGTCTGGACGAATCGCAGCTTCTAATTTTGCTAAATCAACTAAACCTGTCTCTTCTGGTTCTAAATAAGTTACTTCGAAACCTTCACGCTCTAACTGACGACAAGTATCTAATACCGCTTTATGTTCAGTTTTCACAGTGATAATGTGTTTACCTTTAGTTTGGTAGAAGTGTGCAGCACCTTTGATTGCAAGATTGTCAGATTCTGTTGCACCTGAAGTGAAGACGATTTCGCGCGAATCTGCACCGATTAAATCTGCGATTTGGTTACGTGCAACATCAACAGCTTCTTCTGCCTCCCAACCGAATTTGTGTGAACGTGACGCAGGGTTTCCGAAGATACCGTCTTTTGTCATGTATTCCATCATTTTTTTAGCAACGCGCTCGTCCATTGGTGTGGTTGCTGCGTAGTCTAAATAAATAGGTAATTTCATTTTGGCTCCTAAGTTTGCGGACACGGACACCGTATCCTACGATTTTGGTGAATGTTGATACATTCGTACTAAACTTTAATGGTGATGATCGTGGCAATGTGATGCTTTACAATCGTGATCACTATTCTCTTCAACCAATTCCGCTAGGGTAATGGTATGTAAAAAATGTTCAATTTGGTCTTCTAAACGTTCCCAAAGAGAATGGGTTAAGCAACGACTGTTATTACTACAATTGCCACTGCCTTTACATTTAGAAACATCGACACTTTCATTAACCGCAGCAATGATCATGCCGACATTAATTTCTTCTGGTGTTTTCCCCAATTGATAACCGCCACCAGGCCCACGTACACTTTGAACGATACCTTCTCGACGAAGCTGAGCAAAAAGTTGCTCTAAATATGAAAGTGAAATGGCTTGACGTTCAGAAATATCTGCAAGGCTTACTGGTAATGAATTTCCATGTATCGCAATATCTAAAATTGCGGTAACAGCATAACGTCCTCTTGATGTTAATTTCATATGCAGACCTTATTAATTAATAAGTTTTGTTGATGTGAATTTTGAATTACCCCACTAATTTAGTCAAGTAATTAATCCGGTTTTATTAATAGCTTTTATTTATAAAATAGATAGCTTTAATTGTTAAATCTATCTATTTATTTTCGATATTAGCGCGTAGCTAATTGAAAGATCATGGTTTCTGCTTGATATTGAAATGTAAAACTTGCAATCAATTCAAATCCACCATCTACTGCTTTTATTTCGCTAGAAATAATACAAGGTTCAGATTCCGTTGAACGAGCTTTTTTTACAAAATACGCTAAAGCTTCTTCAGCTTCAATTTGAGAGGGATAGATTCGATTAATTTCTGCAGTACAATCACGATTATCAATAATACTGCCATCAATTTCGATCGACATGTGTTTACTCCAATAAGTTTAGCTATAAAAATAGGGGTATTGTACTCTTAATAATCAACGAGTTCAATTTTTTACAATTCCTGTCAAAAAGTTCCAACCAACTGGTCCGAACACTTGCCTTTTTAGCTAAATTTGATTGATAGCTTCCGATTTGCTCCGTACAATCGCCTCGTTTTATTTAGTGTAGCGATTTATGCAACAATATTTTTGCGGTTAAAACAATCTTATAACTACCGCTTTTTAGAGGATCATTCAAATGACTAAATTTACCAAAACGGTATTAGCATCTCTTTTCACTTTTTCAGCAGCTGGCGCTTCAGCAGCAGCATTCCAATTAGCAGAAGTTTCAACTTCAGGTTTAGGTATGGCGTATGCAGGTAATGCTGCAGTGGCAGATAATGCTTCTGTTGTTGCAAACAACCCAGCTTTAATGACTCAATTCAAACGTGCTGAAATTTCAGCAGGTGCAGCGGTCATCGATACAGATATTATTATTTCTGGCACAACTGCTGCAGGTAATCGAGCTTATGCAAGTAATGTTGTACCAACCTCTCCAGTTCCGAACCTTTATTTCGTGGCTCCAGTAACAGAAAAATTAGCGCTTGGTGCAGGTTATAATGTTAACTACGGTTTAGAAACAAAATTTGATGAAGATTTCAATGCAGGTACTTTAGCAGGTAACACAAGATTAGCAGCACACAACTTTAACTTCAGTGCAGCTTATGATTTAGGTTATGGTTTTAGCTTTGGTGCTGGTGTGAATGCAATCTATTCCAAAGCGAAACTTGAACGCCATTTAGGCGACATCGCTCCACCATTAATCTCGCAAGCTCAAGCTGGTGCTGCTTACTATACAGCTAAAGCTACAGCTGCTAGTACAGCTGAAGAAGCGACCGAACATACAATTGCAGCAGCTAGAGCAAATGCAACAGCTCAATATTTATCAAGCTTAGATAAAAATACGGTAGTTTCAAAATTAACGGGTGATAAATGGTCTGCAGGCTGGAACGTTGGCTTAGTATATCAATTAGATGAAAACCACCGTTGGGGTCTTTCATACCGTTCAGCTGTAGATGTAAAATTCAAAGGTAAATATAGCAATGAATTAATGGTTAATCTTGGTAAAACTGTAGCTACTCAAGGTCAAGATATTGATGGTAGCTTAACACTTAACTTACCAGCATACTGGGAATTATCTGGTTTCCACAAATTAACCGATCGTTTAGCAATGCAATATAGCTTCAAACGTACTGAATGGTCACGTTTTAAGAGATTAGAAGCACATTCTAAAGATGGTAAAGAGTTATTAGGCAAAGATGAAGATTTCCGTGATTCAAACCGTTATGCATTAGGCTTCTCTTATGATGTAAACGAAGCATTAACACTTCGTTCTGGTATTGCATACGATCAAAATGCAAGTGTGAACCACCCATCAATTTCAATCCCAGATACAAACCGTGTTTGGTATTCTGTAGGTGCAACTTACCGTTTCACTCCTGATTTATCAGTTGATGCAGGTTACTCATACTTACGTGGTACGAAAACAAGCTTCTCAGAAGAGGGGGCGACTTTCAAAACTAAATCGCGTGCAAATGTTTACGGCTTAAACGTAAACTATAAATTCTAATAAGAAATCCTCTATTTAATTGTTTTCAAGGCGTGTACACTATGTACACGCTTTTTTTATATTCTATTTTTATGAGACAACCTATTTATTATTGCTATTATCCATCTCCCGTTGGTAATTTATTATTGCTTGCTCAAGATGATGGACTTATCTACATTGAATTTGAGTTAGAACAACGCTCCACATCTACTCAACATTTTATTCAGGCTAATGATACAAGCGGTGAGATTTGGGACATTTTTTGCAAAACAATAAAAGTATTAGACCGCTATTTCTCTGGTGAATTAATTGATTTTATTCAATTAGACTTTTTAAAACCGATTGGTACGCCATTTCAGCAATCTGTTTGGCAAAAATTACTAGAAATCCCTTATGGACAAACAACAACGTATGGTGAAATTGCTCAATCACTTGGTAAACCAAATGCAATGCGTGCTGTTGGTGGAGCGGTTGGGCGTAATCCTATTTCAATTTTGATTCCTTGCCATCGTGTATTGGGAAGGGATAAAACCCTCACAGGCTTTGGTGGAGGCTTGCCAAATAAACGTTTTCTGTTAAATTTAGAAGGGATTCAATATAAAGATAAAGGAATTGAATTTGTAAACCCTAAATGCAAAAAGTTTTAAAAGGAAAACCAATGCAAACACACAATAATTTAGACACAAAACTTATCCACGCAGGGCGAAAATCTCGCTATACCCAAGGTTCTGTAAATAGTGTGATTCAACGTGCTTCATCGCTCGTTTTTGAAACCGTTGCCGACAAAAAAGAAGCAACACGTAATCGCTACAAAGGTGCATTATTCTATGGTCGCCGTGGTACTCTAACTCACTTCGCATTGCAAGATGCCATGTGTGAATTAGAGGGCGGTGCAGGTTGCTATCTCTACCCTTGTGGTGCAGCGGCTGTGAGTAACAGCATTTTAGCTTTTGTCGCACAAGGCGATCACGTGTTAATGACTGGTGCAGCTTATGAACCAACCCAAGATTTCTGTAATATCGTCTTAAAAAGAATGGGGATCTCAACCACCTATTACGATCCTATGATCGGCGATAAAATTGCGGAATTAATTCAACCCAATACCAAAGTGCTATTCTTAGAATCACCAAGCTCATTAACGATGGAAGTGCCTGATATTCCAACTATAGTGAAAACAGCTCGTGCAATAAACCCAGAAATTGTGATTATGATCGACAATACTTGGTCAGCTGGTGTGCTGTTCCCAGCTCTTGAATACGGTATTGATATCTCAATTCAAGCAGGCACCAAATATTTAGTCGGACATTCAGATGCAATGATTGGTACTGCGGTATCTAACGCACGTTGTTGGGATCAACTGCGTGAAAACTCTTATCTAATGGGACAAATGGTCGATGCAGATACGGCATATATGACAGCTCGTGGTTTACGCACTTTAGGTGTCCGCTTAAAACAGCATCATGAAAGTAGCATTCAAATTGCGAAATGGCTGGTAACTCGCCCAGAAGTAAAAGCCGTTTATCACCCTGCTCTTCCAAGCTGTTTTGGACATGAAAACTTTATCCGTGATTTTAAAGGCTCAAGCGGTCTGTTTTCCTTTGAGCTTTGCAAAAAATTGACCGATGGAGAGTTAGCCAATTTCTTAGACCATTTTGAATTATTTACAATGGCATATTCGTGGGGAGGATATGAATCGCTAATTCTAGCGAACCAACCTGAAGAAATTGCACGTATTCGTCCAGCTATTAATCGCAAGTTAACTGGCACATTAATTCGTGTTCATATCGGTTTAGAAGCCGTTGAAGACTTAATTGCCGATCTTGATGCAGGGTTAGCGAGGATCAAATAGTTATGTGGTGCGTTTACGCGCACCCTACATATTTTTTACTCACACACCCGCAAACGTTTGCTTATTCCTTTTTCCTTGTGTAAAATGCCCCCCTTTCCAATTTTCCTTAATTTTTTATTCATTCCAATAGAGGTTTTTACACTATGTCTCTCCTTTCTCGATTCCAATTTGAAGAACGTGGTTCTAACGTTCGCCAAGAAGTAATCGCTGGTTTAACAACATTCTTAGCAATGGTTTATTCTGTAATCGTTGTGCCGGGTATGTTAAGTGCGGCAGGCTTCCCTGCTGAATCGGTCTTTATCGCAACTTGCTTAGTTTCAGGTTTAGGCTCAATCTTAATCGGTTTATGGGCAAATGCGCCTATGGCTATCGGTTGTGCGATCTCTTTAACCGCATTCACCGCATTTAGTTTAGTATTAGGTCAAGGAGTGAGCATTCCTGTTGCATTAGGTGCAATCTTCTTAATGGGTGTGCTTTTCACCATTATTTCTGTGACAGGTATCCGAGCTTGGATTCTGCGCAATCTTCCATCTAGCATTGCTCACGGAGCAGGTATCGGTATCGGTTTATTCCTACTATTAATTGCGGCAGAAGGCGTAAAATTAGTGGTAGGTAATGATTCAGGCTTACCAGTAAAAATGGGAGAGTTCGCTTCATTCCCAGTAATGATGGCATTATTAGGTTTAGCGGCTATCATCGGTTTAGAAAAGTTAAAAGTTAAAGGCTCTATCCTTTGGATAATTATCGCAATTACTATCATTGGCTTAATCTTTGACCCAAATGTAAAATTTGGCGGAGAAATCTTTAAGCTTCCAAGTTTTGGCGAACAATCAATGTTCTTAAGCCTTGATATTATGGGGGCTTTAAATGCAGCGATCTTACCTGTGGTTTTTGCATTAGTCATGACAGCTATCTTCGACGCAACAGGTACAATTCGTGCAGTAGCAGGTCAAGCAAATTTATTAGATAAAGATGACCAAATTATCAATGGTGATAAAGCATTAACATCCGACTCTTTAGGTAGCGTACTTTCTGGTCTATTCGGTACAGCGCCAGCAGCGGTTTATATCGAATCAGCAGCTGGTACAGCAGTTGGCGGTAAAACTGGCTTAACTGCGGTTGTAGTAGGTATCGGTTTCCTATTAATGCTATTCTTCCAACCATTAGCATTCTTAGTACCGGGTTATGCAACAGCACCTGCATTAATGTACGTTGGTTTATTAATGTTAAGCAATGTCTCTAAATTAGACTTCAACGATTTTATCGGTGCGATGTCTGGTTTAGTATGTGCGGTGTTTATCGTATTAACAGCAAATATCGTAACCGGTATTATGTTAGGTTTCGCAACCTTAGTTGTTGGCCGTACTGTAGCAGGCGAATTTAAACAATTAAACGTAGGTACAGTGATTATTGCGATTGCATTAGTGGCGTTCTATGCATTAGGTTTTGCAATCTAATTCGTTCTCTAAATTACTTAGCCTCTGATTAACACGGTTTAATCAGAGGCTATTTTGTTTTGCTTACCAGTTACTCAAAATATCAAGGGCATCACTTAATTTCTTCGCAGTAAAAACTTCCATGCCTTTAATTGGTTTTTTGGGTGCATTACCGTGAGGAATAATCGCACGTTTAAAGCCATGTTTTGCAGCTTCACTAATACGCTCTTGCCCACTCGGCACAGGGCGAATTTCTCCAGCCAATCCAACCTCTCCAAATACAACTAAATCCTGCGGTAACGGACGATTACGAAAGCTAGAAACCAACGCAAGTAATAATGCTAAATCAGCACTGGTTTCGGTTACTTTCACCCCACCAACCACATTCACAAACACGTCTTGATCAGACATTTGCAGTCCACCATGGCGATGTAATACCGCCAACAATAGCGACAAACGATTCTGCTCTAAACCAACAGCGACACGACGTGGATTAGCCAACATAGAATGATCAACCAATGCTTGAATTTCCACTAATAATGGACGAGTGCCTTCCCAAATTACCATTACGGAGCTACCTGATGTCTGCTCTTCACTACGGCTTAAAAAGATTGCTGATGGATTTTTTACTTCACGTAAACCTTGCTCTGTCATCGCAAAAACACCGAGTTCATTTACAGCACCAAAACGGTTCTTTTGGCTACGCAAAGTACGGAAGCGTGAATCTGATTCCCCTTCTAATAAGAGAGAGGCATCAATCGCATGCTCTAATACTTTAGGCCCTGCAAGAGTACCATCTTTAGTTACATGACCAACCATAATAATCGCAACTTGATGTGTTTTCGCATAACGTGTTAAAAATGAAGCACACTCACGCACCTGTGCCACGCTACCAGGGGAAGATTGAATATCAGACAAATGCATAACTTGAATAGAGTCAATCACGATTAATTTAGGCTTTTCTTGATCTGTAAGATTACAAATATGTTCAACGGAGGTCTCCGATAACATTTTAAGTTTATCCGTTGGCAAGCCTAACCGATTAGCACGCATAGCAACTTGTTGTAAAGATTCTTCCCCTGTCACATAAAGTACAGGAACTTGGCTTGCTAAACCACACATTACTTGCAGTAATAACGTACTTTTACCTGCGCCAGGATGACCGCCGATTAAAATCGCACTACCAGGAACAATACCACCACCAAGTACACGATCAAGCTCATTAAACCCACTGCTGAAGCGTGGAACTTCTTGTAGATCAATATCTGATAGAACTTGGATTTTACCTGATGTATCCCCTGCATATCCGCTAAAACGCGCACTCTTTTCTTGTTTAGCAGAAACTAAACGGACCTCACTAATCGTATTCCACGATAAACAAGAGCGACATTGCCCCATCCATTTTGCATACTCTTCACCACAATCACTACATACATAGGCTGTTTTCGGTGCTTTCGCCATTCTTCACCTCTTAAATTCAAAATTTTACAGATTTTAGCATAATTAACTGGCTAAACGTACAGAAAGAAAATGTTATTTTTGCGATCACCGTCGAAGAAATGATTTTTGCCAGTCGCATTTTTTCCAGAATATTTCACACTCTCTTCTCGTGAATACTTCACACATCTTTTATCACAAATCTTTAAGAGGAATTTTTATGAAAGTTACCCGACTTCAACCTATTCAAAATGCATTTACTTTGATTGAGTTAATGATCGTCATTGCCATTATTGCCATCTTAGCAACTATCGCAATTCCGTCTTATAACAGCTACACAAAGAAAGCAGCATTATCTGAGCTTTTACAAGCCTCGGCATCTTATAAATCTGATGTGGAAATTTGTATTTATAACACGAATGATGCCAAGCTTTGTTCATCTGGCACAAATGGTATCCAAGCAGCCAAAACAGAAACAGAGAGTAAATATCTGAAATCAATTAGTGTTTCAGCAGGTGTTATCAGCGTTGCAGGAAAAGGATCTGTTGATGGCTATAACTACACTCTTACGCCTCAAATAGCGAATGGCAATATTAGTTGGAGTGCAGGCTGTGGTGGTGATGACTCCAGTATTTTCCCAGCGAATTTCTGCGGAACTAAATAATGTAAGATTCATTTACTACACATTAATGTCATTGATGGGCAGGAATGCCCATCTTCTAAAAAGAATTATATTTATCAATAAACTCACCTATATAAAAACTACATAGCGTGCGAGAATAATATGGCGACTCAATATTCCATCTGTGAACTCAATACAGGCAATATTTTCGATATTCCCGATGACCTTTGGCAAAAAAATTGCCAAGAAAAACAACTACTTTTACGCTACCTTGCTGTTCCCATAAAAGAAACAGAGCAACATTTGTGGTTAGCGATTGACGATGAAAACAACCTTAATGCAACTGAAATGTTTGCTTTTATGGTAAATAAAAGCATTGAGCCTGTGTTAGTTGCATCTGATGAATTAAAATATTTACTAAATGAACTCTCTCCTGAGCAACAACATTTGTATGAAGCAAATGAGATCGTTTATGCCCATCAACAAAACAATACCGAACAATTAAACCTCAACGATCCGATTATTCAGATATTAGATAATCTGTTTAAATTCTGCTTAAATAAAAATGCCTCCGACATTCATATCGAACCTCATAAAGAGAAACTAATCATTCGCCTACGGATAGATGGTGTGTTGCACACTTATAAAACACTATCGCATAATTTCACGAATCGAATTATTTCTCGTATTAAATTACTAGCCAAATTAGATATTAGCGAAACTCGTCTTCCACAAGATGGGCAATTTAATTTTAAAACCGCATTAGCGGAAATTTTAGATTTCCGAGTTTCAACATTGCCAATAAATCATGGAGAAAAAGTTGTTCTACGCTTACAAAAGAATAAGCCAACTCATTTTGATTTCACCATGCTAGGATTTACCTCCGACCAAAAAAGCACACTACTTAATGCACTAAAACAGCCACAAGGGTTGATTTTAGTGACAGGACCAACAGGAAGTGGCAAAAGTATCACACTTTACAGCGCATTGAGTCATTTAAATCAAACCGATAAACATATTTTAACTGCTGAAGATCCTATTGAAATCGAAATTGATGGTTTAATTCAAACTCAAGTTAATCGTGGGATTAATCTTGATTTTAGCCAACTGCTACGTACTTTTTTACGTCAAGATCCTGACGTTATTATGCTTGGAGAAATTCGAGATGAAGAAAGCGCACAAATTGCCCTACGCGCTTCCCAAACAGGGCATTTGGTACTTTCTACACTGCATACTAATGATGCTCCCTCTGCAATTGAGCGTCTCAAGCAACTTGGCATTCAAGAATATGAAATTCGTAATACATTACTGCTAGTAGTCGCACAACGGCTTGTACGAAAACTTTGTAATAAATGCTCAGGCAAAGGATGCAATGAGTGTTATCAAGGTTACAAAGGACGAATTGGGATTTATCAATGCCTAAGTCGCCCTCCTGCTGCAAAAGAATTCAACGAACAGACCGCTTGTTTGGACTTTCCAACCTTACTAGAAAGTGCAAAGCAAAAAATTGCAGAAAATCATACTAATCTAACCGAAGTTGAACGAGTGCTTGGCTATGCATAATTTACCAAACGTTTATGAATATCACTGGAAAGCGCTCAATCGCTTTCAACAAAAACAGCAAGGTAAATGCCTTGCACAAGGTTCTAGTGAACTTGAGCATCAATTACTCAATAAAGGCTATTCAAATATTAAGATTAGTCGAAATTTTGTTATTCCCCAAAATCCTAAACAGACTGAAATCACGCAATTTATTAGTCAATTAGCTTTACTTATTAATGCTTCTATTCCTTTAAAACAGGCATTAGTAATGATTATTGAAAATTGCCAAAATATTAAGCTTTACCAATGGATAAGAACATTAATTCAGTCTATTGAAACTGGTCACTCTTTTTCTGAATCCATTGAAAATCAGCATAAATACCTACAAGCACAAGAAATTCAATTAATAAAAATGGGGGAAGCAAGCGGTAACTTATCGACTATTTTATCCAATATTTCTCAATCAAGAATAAAATCCGAAAAATTGACTAAAAAAGTGAAAAAGATTTTATTTTACCCTGTCATCATTTTAACTATATCAATTAGCTTATCCATTATGCTATTAATTTTTATTGTTCCTCAATTTGTTGGGCTCTATAGTGAAAAAGATCAATCTTTGCCATTTATTACAGAAATACTGTTTAATTT
>MQVI01000040.1 GCA_002002485.1 Pasteurellaceae bacterium 15-036681 | reverse complement strand
ACTAAAGATATTTTGCTTTATCGTCAGATTTTGGTTTGTGTTCATAATTCCTCATAAAATAAATAAAAAAGCGGTGAGATTGTAACAATTTTTTGCAAAAAAATTAATAAATCTAACCGCTTACATTTTAAAAATTTCGATATTATGTAACACTTGTACAAACTTTATTTACCCCCTCTCTCTGCAAAAATTGCTGGACGCAATTTTCGCTGTCTCTCTCCCAAAGGGAGAGAGTTTAGTATCCACTCTCCTGTCAGAAGAGGGTAACTAACTAACATTTTTAATTTCTACAGCAGCTACATAATTTCTAAAAATTTTCAATGAAAATTATTTCTTAAAGCCTCTGCCATCATTCCAAGACACAGTATATTCCAATGGCAAGCGAGCACTAGGCAATGCAGGTACAGCAGCCTTGCCTATCGCAAGTAACATCACTGGCGCATAGCGTTTTGCATCAATATCTAATGAACTAAGCACCTGCTCACGATCAAAAATACCAATAGCATGCGTATCATAGCCTTTATCTTTAGCAATCAACATCAATTGCATTGCTGCTAAGCTAGAATCAATCAGCACCTGATCTCGAACTTCTCGCTCATTCAATGAATCATGAACACCAGATAAAAAATTAAGCGTATTTTGTTTAAATTGAGCGGCCAAACATCCTTGAGCAATATTATTATCAATAATGTCTTCAAATAATTTATTGTATTCTAGATCAGCTAAAATGACGATAACAGCGCTAGCGCTCTCACAAGGAGGGCCATTAAATGCAACTTGATTGACTAATTTCGCCTTTTGCTCTGCATCATCAACAACCACAAATCGCCATGGCTGCAAATTAGCTTTTGAGGGGGCAAGTTGAGCTAATGTCAACATTTCGCTTAGCTCTTCACGAGGAATTGTTATATTTTTCTGAAATAGCTTGACTGTTTTACGCTGTTTAATTACATCATCTAATTGCATTTTCCATCCTTACTTAATTCTCAAAAGGGCAATTCTAACCTTTTTTGTAAAACAAATGGTAAGACAGTGCAGAAATATTGAAATAGGTCAAATCTTACAAAAAATCCCTCTCTTTTTACAAAGAGAGGGATTAGGATTAACGTTCTTGTAGGGCTTGCTTCATACGCGTAATTGGCTTGATTAAATAAGTGAAAATAGTTTTCTCACCTGTTTTAATATCAACCGTTGCGGTCATACCCGGAGAAATATTCAATTCATTCCCCGCTTTATCCGTAATATGGCTACCATCCGTTTCAACAAGAATACGATAATAAGACTGATCAGGATTAAGCTTTAACTCACTTGGACGACGATCATCTTGTAACGTATCTGGGCTGATTAACGTCACTTTACCATCTAAACCACCATAGATAGAGTAGTCATAAGCACTGACTTTAATTAACGCATCTTGTCCTGGGCGAATAAATGCAACATCACGTGGGCTAATATAAGCTTGCACAATTAATTTATCATCAAGCGGTACGATTTCTAAAATATCTTGTCCCGCTTGCACAACCCCACCAACAGTATTGATACGAATATTTTTCACAATACCACGCAATGGCGCTTTGATTTGCGAACGTTCCACAGGGTCCGCACGCATCGCCATGTTCTCTTTTGCCTGCGCAAGTTCAGATTCTGTTTGGACTAATTCATTGTTTGCATCTGTTGCATACTTATTGCGGCGCTCTGCAATCTGTTGAGCCAAATCAGACGATTGACGTTTCATACGTAGCAAATCAACTTCTGACATAACCCCTTTTTGCACCATTGGTTGAGTAATCGAAATTTCTTTATCTAACAACGCCTTACTCTGAGCCAAACCACTTATCGCATCTTGCATTGAGCGACGGCGAGCTTCATAAGCTGCTTTTTCACGCGCTTTTACATCTGCAGGAATATCATCTGCAAATACTAGCTTGCTACCATGTGCTTCGGCTTTCAAACGAGTGATCACCCCTTGTAAGTTTTGCACCTTCGCTTCACTCTCACGTAAAATCGCAGAACTACGAGTATCATCTAAAGTTAAAAGAACTTGATCTTTTTCAACAATATCACCTTCTTTAACCTTCATCTCCTGAATAATACCAGGATCTAAACTCTGTACTACTTGCTCACGGCTACTTGGAATAATACTCCCTTGTCCACGAGTTACCTCTTCTAATGGACTAAAATAAGACCATACAACTAAAGTAACTAAAAATGTAAATAGCAAAATAATTACAGCAAACGAGCGATGATGCTTCTCCGTTTGTAATGCCGCATTTAGATCATTTACTAAAGCTAAATCAGCTTGACTAATTTTTTCATTACTCATGCATTATTCCTTATTACCTTCATTTTGGCCAT
Organism: Pasteurellaceae bacterium 15-036681; assembly: GCA_002002485.1. Classification (GTDB taxonomy): domain Bacteria; phylum Pseudomonadota; class Gammaproteobacteria; order Enterobacterales; family Pasteurellaceae. The sequence goes on along the minus strand of MQVI01000040.1, from coordinate 19,901 downwards.
TTTCGTTCTTCGACGAAGCTTCAGATTGAGCGGGCTGAGACTGTACTCTAACTTCTGCTTTAGGTGCTTGAGCTTGGTTTTGTTGCTGTGCAACTTGCTGAGCTTGAGCCGCTTTTTGCTGATCACCCTGCTGTAGACGAGCTAACACCGCATCGCGAGGACCATCCATAACAACCTGTCCATTATCCACAACAATGATACGATTAACCAATTTAAGCACTTGTGTACGGTGAGTCACAACTAACATAGTGCGGTTACCAACCCAACGAGCTAGTGCTTGTAACACCATCTCTTCTGAGCCTTGGTCTAAATCACTCGTTGGTTCATCAAGAAGCACAACACGTGGATCCTTAATTGTTAAACGCGCTAATGCAACTAATTGTTTTTGACCACCAGATAAACCCTGACCATTTTCGCCTAATGGCATATCCAGACCACGAGGATGCTTATTCACCAAATACTCTAAACCAAAACGGCGTAACGCGATTAATAACTCTTGGTCACTTGAAAAGTTATCAACACGAGCAATATCCAAGTTCTCACGTAGTGAACCTAAGAACAAACGAGATGATTGACCTAACAACGCCACTTGGCTACGTAAAAAGTTTGGATCGATTTGGCGAATATCCACACCATCTAAAGTCACCCCACCTTTTGAAGGTTCATATAATCCCGAGGCTAGCTTCAACATGGTACTCTTACCACTTCCCACTCGTCCGAGAATCCCAACTTTTTCACCTGGGTTAATTGAAATATTCAAGCCAGCTAACGCATTACCAGTATCTTTATTATATTCAAATGCCACATTATTAAACGTCACTGAACCTGCAACACGTTCTAAAGTCACATATTGGCGATCTGCATCACGCTCAATTGGGCGATCCACAATACCATCAACACCTTTTAAGGCTAAACGAGCTTGTTGGAAACGAGTAGCAAGGCCAGAAACTTGCGCTAAAGGCGCTAAGGCACGGCCAGATAAAATTACTGAGGCAATAAGCGCCCCCATAGTGATTCGGCTGCCCTCATCTTCACTGTGGATTAAGTAAGTACCCAATAACACCAAGAAAACCGTATTCAACTGCTGTAACATCGTTGAGAAGTTTACAATCAGGTTACTAATATCTTTTGCTTTCATCTGTGAAGCAGATGTTTTAGCTGTATAAGCATCCCAACGTTGTTGTGCCCAATTTAATGCATTGTTTGCTTTTAAGGTTTCGATACCATCTAATGCTTCAACAATTAGCCCCTGACGCTGAGAAGATTCACGCATGGATTCATTCAATCTAGCTGCTAATTTTGGCTGAGCAAGAAGCCCAACAAGAATTACAGCAATAATAATGACAGTAGGTACTATCGCTAATTTACCACCCACTAAATAAATTACGCCAACGAATAAGAACAAGAATGGTAAGTCCACCAATACAAGCAAACTTGCACTTGTCATAAACTCACGCACCGATTCAAAATCACGTAAGTTATTTGCATAAGAACCTGATGAAACCGGTTTATCAATTAAGCGTAAAGACATTACCCGTCTGAATAGCGCCGAACTAATAATCAAATCGGCTTTTTTACCAGCTATGTCCGTGAGTCTTGAACGAATCATCTTCGCCATAAATTCAAAGAAGATCGCAAGCACAACCCCAATACTTAACGCCCATAAGGTTTCGTAAGTCTTATTTGGGATTACTCGGTCATATACGTTCATCACATACAGCGAACTAACTAACGCAAGGAAGTTAATGATGAAGGTCGCAAGAATAACCTGACCATAATAGGATTTAAAACGCCAGATTACTTTCCAGAACCAAGCTTTTGGCAAATGATATTCTGGTAATTCTGAACGCACATCTGCAACCATTCTAGGTTTAATAAACCAGCAATAGCCAAGATATAATGCGGCAAGTTCTTCATATTTTAAAACTTTCTCAACATTTTCCGCTTGGCGAACATGGAATACACGCTCTTTACCACGCCCTTCAATGCGGGTAATCACCAAAGCTTCGTCATCTTTAAGAATTGCGACAACTGGCACAGCTAAGCTAGGAATATCTTGCAATGCACGTTTAGAAATTGAGTTTTCAAAGCCGTAAGTACGCAAAACCTCAATCAACGATTGATAGTTAATATTTTGATTTGCATCTCTAACAACTTGAGACACTAATGCCTCTTGCGCAACAGGGCTACCATGTAATTGAGTAGCCAGCGCTAAATGTTCAATAATTGATTTCATAAATATTATTTCTTATTAGTAGTTGGCAATACTACGCCAGCCCAATGAGCCATGCGAGATTGAGAAACAAGGTAAAGTAATGCAGCGTCACGGAAGTCATTACGTGCAGCGATTTCTGCCGCTTGAACCCCTGTTAATTCTTGGTAAGAATTCAACACATCCATTAAGCTTTTCATACCGATTTCAAATTGAAGCTCGGTGTCTTGTACCACATTACGCTGTAAAGCGATCTGTTTATGCGCAACTTTTGCTAATTGCTGATTTCTCTGCATATCAACTTCAGCTGTTCTTGCTTGCTCTTCCACTGTCAATTCAATATCTCTTAACTTAGCTTCTGCAGCTTGTTTTGAATAGAAACTTTGTTGCTCAGTATGTTTTGCTGCCGGATTATAAAAATCCCAGTTAAAGGTTAAATAAACTTCACGCTCATGACGAGTTGCAGTACCCTCTAAATTGATTGACGGCTTACGTCTTGCATTTGCCGCTTCCACTGCAGAACGAGCGCTATCAAATTCTTTTTCTTGTGCTAAATAACTTGGGTTTGTTTTAATATCTGGATTATGGAATTGACGAACAAAGCCATCCGCCGTCTCTTTTGCAAAAGGATCAACAAGATCTTTCTCCGTTAACGGTGCTTTGCTATAACGGCTTAAACGGCTCAATGTTGTATACATGATTTTTTCTTGCTGTAATAGTGTTGATTCAACTTGATTACGGCGAGAAAGTGCTTCATTCATTTCAGAATTACGACCTGGGTCATAAGTGGTGATAATTTTTAAATCCGCCAACATTTTGTCATGACGTTTTAAACTTTCTTTATATATAACAATATTCTCTTTTGCACGCAATGCTGTTAAATATAAACCACCCACTTGTTGTCCAACTAATTCACGAGTTTCGCTGAAGCGATGCTGGTAAAATTCTTCACGATGCTTATCACGATCAATCTCAGCCTCAACAGCCCCCCAAGAATAGATATTCATACGAGCTGCCACACCAGGACCTGAGCGTCTATCGCTAGTATGGGTATGTTTTTGAGCAATCACGCTTGTACCTGTTGCAGAAAAGATAGGCAAATGCCCAGCTTCTGAAATTTTTGTTTGTTCTTCTGCTGCAAAGATATTAGCTCGAGCTTCATCTAAGGTTGGATCGTAAGTTAATGCGTAGTTTAAAATTTGTTTTAAACTGGTTGCTGAGGCACTGGTTGCTAATAATAAGCTACTCAGCGCAATCCCCATCAATTTCTTCATGTTTGGCTCCATATAACCATTTTCTATACTTGCTTTAGTCTTAACTTACATAAAGTAAATTATATTTTAATCATCATATTATTTTGAGTAATACCTTATAAAAAAGTATTAACCACATAACAAAGTCAATTGGCTATTCTAGCGTATTTCTATTATTGATCAAACAAATGAAAATGAAATCTATGTAAAGAAAGGCTGTAATTTAATTTGCATTACTGAATAATTTTACGAATGAGATATAAAAAACACCTCTGAATTATTTAAAAAACTAGGCCGATGACAGCCTCAAATTTAGATGAAATGTAGAATGGGATTTATAGCTTTGTCAATAAAGCAAAAAAGCCCTCTAATTTCTAGAGGGCATTGAAATCAATTATAGTTTACTAATTGGAAATTAGATAACTTCGATACCTGTTGCAACAAAGATAGATTGATCACCAACGGTATATTGGTTATAACCTACACCATCAATTACAACTGGCGTGTCACCATTTGCTTTAATATCTGTCGCATTATAGCCTTCGATAGTTACGCTCGACGAACCTGATGCATTGGTGATAAATAAAGATTGACCATATTTTTCATCAACTTCGTTGTTAGCAAGATCAGCAAAATTCACGAATACTTGGTTATTATTTAAAATCACTTTTTCAAAGCTATTTAATAATGAGTAATCCATCGAGCCAATACCTTTCCACTCATAGGTATCAACTCCTGTACCACCTAAGAATGTATTACCCTGAAGTAAACTTGCTGACGAGAAGTAATCATCACCAGCGCCTAAATCAATAGTTGAACCTTCAATACGCCCACTTGTATTCTGATGTGGAGCAATAATTACACGGTCGTCACCATCGCCCATTTCAATAGTTGAGCGCATAATAGCTGCACCGCTACCACGAGATACGCCTAGGATAATTAATGTGTCATCGCCATTACCACCGTAAACCTCAGATCCTTCCATACGGCCACCAGTAGTACCATCTTTCACGTTATTAATTGAATCAACTCCATTTGAAGCTCCTTCAGTTCCAATATCATAAGATCCATCAGGTAAGCGAACAACATCAAAATTAGTACTACTTGAACCAATTACAATTAAATCATTACCATCACCACCCTCAACAATGATATGCCCTGTATTAGCTTGGTTTGGCGCAGCCATATCTCGACCGACGACAATTACGTCATCACCGCCACCTAAATCATAAACATTATCTTTAATACGATTAGATGTCCAAACCGAAGTTGCTGTAGAACCTAATGAAGTTGGAGTGGTAATCACATTATTTCCGTCGCCCATTTCAAATCTAGCAACAGTGCCCGCACCTGAATCACCATCATTTTGGCTATAAGGTACATCATGTCTATCATGAAGTTCCTGCAATTTATCATAAGAAGGACTATGTCCATTTCCATTCATCACGTAAAGATCGCTTGTTAATTCAGCTTGCATATCCTTAGCTAGCGGACTTTCAAGTAGTTCATCAACACTTGTCTTCGCATTATCACCTGCTGAAGTAGTATCTTGAGCTGGATCACCATTATCATTATAACCAGTAGCGGTTACAGTTGAACCATCTTCCACAGCACCCTGTGCAATGGTAATTTCACCTGTTTCCTTATCTAAGGTTACACCTACTGGTAGTGGATTTTCAGTTTCCCATTTACCATCAACTAACTTAGTTTTCACTGTATGTGAATTACCACTTTCATCTCTAAACTCAGTTTCTAATGAAGTATTCGTCACATCAGGCTTCACCGTTACTGAACCGTCCGTATCTGAACGCGTCAATGTAGGTGCAGCTACTGGATCTTCTAATACTGGAGCATCAGTTTCCGTTGGATCAGATTTATTATTAGCCGCATCAATTGCCGTTGCTTTTACTAATTCACCTTTAGTTAATGGTTTCTCTAAATCTGCCGTATAGTTACCTTCACCATCAGCTGTTGCAGAACCAATTAGGTTACCTTCTTCATCTCTGATTTCTACTGTGCTATTCGGCTCTGCTTTACCTGTTACTTGAGTACCATCTGGCGATACTGTCGCACTTGGTGCTTCAGGTGCTGTGGTATCCGGTGCTTTCGCATCTGTTGGAACAGATTTATTGTTATTCGCATCAGTCGCTGTTGCTTTAATAAGCTCACCATTAGTTAATGGCTTATCTAAATCTGCGGTGTAGTTGCCTTCATCATCTGCTACTGCAGTACCAATCACATTACCTTCTTCATCAATAATTTCCACTGTACTATTCGGTTCTGCTTTACCTGTCACTTGCTTACCGTCAGGAGACACTGTCGCACTTGGTGCTTCAGGTGCTGTGGTATCCGGTGCTTTCGCATCTGTTGGAACAGATTTATTGTTATTCGCATCAGTCGCTGTTGCTTTAATAGGCTCACCATTAGTTAATGGCTTATCTAAATCTGCGGTGTAGTTGCCTTCATCATCTGCTACTGCAGTACCAATCACATTACCTTCTTCATCAGTAATTTCCACTGTACTATTCGGTTCTGCTTTACCTGTCACTTGCTTACCGTCAGGAGACACTGTCGCACTTGGTGCTTCAGGTGCTGTGGTATCCGGTGCTTTCGCATCTGTTGGAACAGATTTATTGTTATTCGCATCAGTCGCTGTTGCTTTAATAGGCTCACCATTAGTTAATGGCTTATCTAAATCTGCGGTGTAGTTGCCTTCATCATCTGCTACTGCAGTACCAATCACATTACCTTCTTCATCAGTAATTTCCACTGTACTATTCGGTTCTGCTTTACCTGTTACTTGAGTACCATCTGGCGATACTGTCGCACTTGGCGCTTCAGGTGGAGTCGTATCCTTACTGATATCTGCAGCTAATGGTTCTGACTCTTCTGAACGGTTACCTGCTTTATCTACTGCTTTTGCTGTTACTTCATCACCATTAGCAACTGGTTTAGCTAAAGTAGCTGTAAAGTTACCTTCATCATCTGCAGTTGTCGTCGCAATAACATCACCATTCTCATCCAAGATTTCTACAGTACTATTAGGCTCTGCTTTACCTGTTACTTGGGTACCATCAAATTCAGTTAATGTTGGAGCTTCAGGTGCAGTAGTATCTGGTGCATTGGTATCTGTTGGTTCAGATTTATTACCAGCTTCATCAGTTGCCGTTACTTTTAATGGCTCACCATTGGTTAATGGCTTATCTAAATCTGCCGTATAGTTACCTTCATCATCTGCTGTTGTAGTACCGATTAGGTTACCATCTTCATCTCTGATTTCTACTGTGCTATTCGGCTCAGCTTTACCAGTTACTTGAGTACCATCCGGCGACACTGTCGCACTTGGTGCTTCTGGTGCAGTTGTATCTGGCGCTTTCGCATCTGTTGGCTCTGATTCATTGCCAGCTTTATCTGTTGCAGTAGCTTGTACTGATTCACCATTAGTTAATGGCTGAACTAAATCTGCCGTGTAGTTACCTTCATCATCAGCAACTGCCGTGCCAATTACTGTGCCAGTTTCATCTTTAATTTTTACTGTGCTATTAGGCTCTGCTTTACCAGTCACTTGCTTACCGTCAGGAGACACGGTCGCACTTGGTGCTTCAGGTGCAGTGGTATCCGGCGCATTGGTATCTGTTGGCTCTGATTTATTACCAGCTTTATCTGTTGCTATCGCTTGTACTGGCTCACCATTGGTTAATGGCTTGTCTAAATCAGCAACATAGTTACCCTCATCATCGGCAACTGCTGTACCAATTACATTACCTTCTTCATCGGTAATATTCACGGTGCTATTTGGCTCTGCTTTACCTGTTACTTGAGTACCATCTGGCGACACTGTCGCACTTGGTGCTTCTGGTGCAGTAATATCTTGGCTTGGATCTGCCGCTAGTGAATTAGAATCATCAGATTCATTACCAGCTTTATCTGTTGCCGTTGCTTTAACTTCAGTACCTTCTGTAACTGGATTCGCTAATTTCACTGAGAAATCACCGTTTTCATCCGCTACAGTTTCGCCGATCACATTGTCGTTCTCATCTTTAATTTGAACGGTGCTATTTGGTTCTGCTTTACCTTTCACGGTTGTACCATCGAAACCAGTTAATTCAGGAGCTTCAGGCGCAGTGATATCCGGCGCATTAGCATCTGTTGGCTCAGATTTATTGCCAGCCTTATCTATCGCTGTCGCTTGTACTGGTTCACCATTGGTTAATGGTTTATCTAAATCTGCCGTATAGTTACCTTCATCATCTGCTGTTGCAGTACCAATTAAGTTACCGTCTTCATCTCTGATTTCTACTGTGCTATTTGGCTCTGCTTTACCTGTTACTTGAGTACCATCCGGCGATACTGTCGCACTTGGTGCTTCAGGATCGGTTGTATCTGGAGCATTCGCATCTGTTGGATCTGATTCATTGCCAGCTTTATCTGTTGCAGTAGCTTGTACTGGTTCACCATTAGTTAATGGCTGAGCTAAATCTACTGTGTAGTTACCTTCATCATCTGCAACTGCTGTGCCAATTACTGTACCAGCTTCATCTTTAATTTTTACTGTACTATTCGGTTCTGCTTTACCTGTCACTTGCTTACCATCAGGAGACACTGTCGCACTTGGCGCTTCAGGTGCAGTGGTATCAGGTGCATTGGTGTCTGTCGGTTCTGATTTATTGCCCGCTTTATCTGTTGCTGTCGCTTGTACTGGCTCACCATTGGTTAATGGCTTGTCTAAATCAGCAACATAGTTACCTTCATCATCTGCAACTGCTGTACCAATTACATTGCCGTCTTCATCGGTAATTTCCACAGTGCTATTCGGTTCTGCCTTACCTGTTACTTGAGTACCATCAGGCGACACTGTCGCACTTGGCGCTTCAGGTGCAGTAATATCTTGGCTTGGATCTGCCGCTAGTGGATTAGAATCATCAGATTCATTACCAGCTTTATCTGTTGCCGTTGCTTTAACTTCAGTACCTTCTGCAACTGGATTCGCTAATTTCACTGAGAAATCACCGTTTTCATCCGCTACCGTTTCACCGATCACATTATCGTTCTCGTCTTTAATTTGAACGGTGCTATTTGGTTCTGCTTTACCTTTCACGGTTGTACCATCGAAACCGGTTAATTCAGGTGCTTCAGGCGCAGTAGTATCAGGTGCATTGGCATCTGTTGGCTCTGATTTATTACCAGCTTCATCAGTTGCAGTTGCTTTAATAGGTTCACCATTAGTTAATGGCTTATCTAAATCTGCAACATAGTTACCTTCATCATCGGCAACTGCTGTGCCAATTACATTACCGTCTTCATCGGTAATTTCTACCGTGCTATTCGGTTCTGCTTTACCTGTTACTTGAGTACCATCAGGCGACACTGTCGCACTTGGTGCTTCTGGTGCAGTAATATCTTGACTTGGATCTGCCGCTAGTGAATTAGAATCATCAGATTCATTACCAGCTTTATCTGTTGCCGTAGCTTTAACTGGAGTCCCTGCTGCAACTGGATTCGCTAATTTCACTGAGAAATCACCGTTTTCATCCGCTACCGTTTCGCCGATCACATTATCGTTCTCATCTTTAATTTGAACGGTGCTATTTGGTTCTGCTTTACCTTTCACAGTTGTACCATCGAAACCGGTTAATTCAGGCGCTTCAGGTGCTGTTATATCTGGCGCATTGGCAGCTGTTGGTTCAGATTTATTGCCTGCCGCATCTGTTGCTGTTGCTTTAACAAGCTCACCATTAGTTAATGGCTTATCTAAATCTGCAACATAGTTACCTTCATCATCTGCAACTGCTGTGCCAATTACATTACCGTCTTCATCGGTAATTTCTACTGTGCTATTAGGTTCTGCTTTACCTGTTACTTGAGCACCATCAGGAGATACTGTCGCACTTGGTGCTTCAGGTGCAATAGTATCAGCTGCTAATGGATTTGATTCATTAGATTCATTACCTGCTTTATCTGTTGCAGTAGCAGTTACTTCTGTTCCATTGTCAACAGGAGTATCTAATTTAATACTAAAGTTACCTTTATCATCAGCAACACCTGTACCAATCACTTCACCTGCTGCATTTTTAATTTGTACCGTGCTGTTTGGCTCTGCAGCACCTTTAATTGTAGAACCATCAAAACTACTTAATACTGGTGCATTTGGAGCTGTAGTGTCTGGTGCATTTGCTGTTGTTGGCTTAGATGAGTTACCTGCTTTATCAATTGAAGTTGCATTAATAAGTTCACCATTGGTTAATGGCTGAGCCAATTCAGCAGTATAATTACCTTTATCATCTGCTGTTGCTTTAGCTATAACTTTACCATTTTCATCTTTGATTTCTACGGTACTATTTGGTTCAGCTTTACCCGATACCATTTTGCCATCTTGAGATACCATTACAGTCGGAGCTTCAGGAGCTGTTGTATCTTGTGCAATACCCTCTGCTGGTTCTGATTTATTACCAGCATTATCTTGAGCTGTGGCAACAATCTTTTCACCATTAGTTAATGGCTTATCCGAAATATCAATAGCATATTTTCCATCTGCACCTGCAGTTGTAGTGTAATCAGGTTCGCCATCTCCATCTACATCAATTTCAACTTTAGCACCAGGCTCAGCCGTACCACGAATAGTCTTACCATCAGCAGAGATCTCTACGGTTGGTTTTTCTGGTGCTGTTGTGTCCATAGTTCCATTTGATGAGCTAGATTTTGATGAGCTAGATTTTGATGAGCCTGAATTCGCAGCAAGAGCAATTCCAGCAGCCAATGCGCCTAAGCCCACTAACCACCATGGGCTCCATGCCCATAATAAGCCGTTTAATTCGTGACCACCTAATGCTTGTGGTTCAACGTCACCCACTGCTAACATACTTACTGCATCTGCAGTTTCACCAGATTCTGGAATGTAAGCATAGATGTTGCCGTTTTCGTGTTCACCAACGATTAAATTCGTTGTGTCTTCTGTATTTTCACCATAGTAATTGTTGATGATGATGTCTGATTGTAAATCGCCATCTTCTAACATGATGTGCAAGTTGTTACCATCACGTTTAGTGATGATATTTTGCGGGCCTAAGCCTGTTTCGTTGTTAATTAATTGATAATTAACTTTATCTTGTGCATCAATAACTACCGGATTACCTTTAGTTACTTCGTAGCTTGCGATTTCTTTCTTAGCGTTAAGAACTTTTAACGTTGTTGACATGTATTAAAATACCTTTGTTAATTAAAATTATTTGCCGTAAACAGCAACTTCTACACGACGGTTTGGTAAATCACATTCCGTACGCGCTTTTTTGTTCGTTGGGTGTAACTCACGACAGTTAGCTACTAATAAATTAGTTTCACCGTAACCTACTGCCTTGATCGGCAATGTTACACCAGCTTTTTGTAAAGCTTGTTTAACTGTGTTAGCACGTTTTTGTGATAACGCATTGTTATACGCATCAGACGCTTCTGGGTCTGTGTGACCACTTAATTCAATGCGGTCGATTTTCGCAGGGTCGATCTGTTTGATTTTATCTGCAAATTCTGCGATCTCTTGTTTACCTTTTGGTAACATATCTTTGTAACTATGACGGTCGATACCCCATAATGCACCTGCAGAGAATTGACCTGCAAATAATACTGGGTTGTTACAATCTTTGTCTGTTACTACACGAGATAAGGTTTGTGTTGCTTTACCTTTTAAGTTTGCAATTTCTTCTTTAGCTACTTCTTCGCTTACACGAGTAAACGTTGGTTGACCTTTGCTATCTAAAGCAACTTTAATAAATGCAACTTCTTTTGATGGAAGTGTGTAACTTACACCTTGTGTACGGTTACCAAATTTTTGGTTTGTCGTGTATGACGCACTAAATAATTGGTTAGCTGCACATACTGGAATAGCTTTATATGAATCATTTAATAATGAACCATGGTAGTCGCTATTCACATAAACATTCACTGCTGGACCGTTAACTTCTGCTTGACGGTAGAATACAGCTAATGCTTGTTTATCGCTTAACTCGCTAGTAGAGAAAGATTCGCTACCGTAGTTTTTCCAGTGTTCTAACGAACCTTCAGGGCTTCTTACTGAACAGCCAGCAACTAATAGTGCTACCGCAGCTACGCTCAATACTTTTTTCATTGGTAAACTCCAATATTAATGATTCAGGATAATAAAAAATTTCCTTTTATCCGAAAAATAAAATGCTAAACACTTTATAGCGCTTAGCATCACCAAATGCTTTCCAAACAATTTATTATTAACTGTTATGAAATATAAAACATTGTTTCTTTTAACAAAACAATTTGAAGAGCGCGGAGTCTATCGGAAAAATTGATACATATCAAACTTACCAACACAAAAAACGCTCAAAAAAAAAACAATTACATTATCTTTTAATCTAAATGACATAAGCTATACAAACGCCTTTTATATCCTTAAACTTCTTTACATAACTGAATAATTATGACGATATATCGCTCAAGATAGCTTTGATAATTAATTATCCAAATCATAGAGCTTGTTTACCTTTTATAATAAAGGCATAAAAAAACCCCAGCTAAAAGCTGGGGTTAGTTTATTGACAAAGTTATAAATTTCATGCGTTTTGCAAGGTGGGCAAGAACTGCCCATCCTACGTTTCACCTAAATTTGATTATTTTCCGTAAACAGCAACTTCTACACGACGATTTGGTAAATCACATTCCGCTCGTGCTTTTTTGTTCGTTGGGTGTAACTCACGACAGTTAGCTGCTAATAAATTAGTTTCACCGTAACCTACTGCTTTGATCGGCAATGTTACACCTGCTTTTTGTAAAGCTTGTTTAACTGTGTTAGCACGTTTTTGTGATAATGCATTGTTGTACGCATCAGACGCTTCTGGGTCTGTGTGACCGCTTAATTCAATACGGTCAATTTTTGCAGGATCGATCTGTTTGATCTTATCTGCAAATTCTGCGATCTCTTGTTTACCTTTTGGTAACATATCTTTGTAACTATGACGGTCGATACCCCATAATGCACCTGCAGAGAATTGGCCTGCAAATAATACTGGGTTGTTACAATCTTTGTCTGTTACTACACGAGATAAGGTTTGTGTTGCTTTACCTTTTAAGTTTGCGATTTCTGCTTTAGCCACTTCTTCACTTACACGAGTAAAGGTTGGTTGGCCTTTGCTATCTAAAGCAACTTTGATAAATGCAACTTCTTTTGATGGAAGTGTGTAACTTACACCTTGTGTACGGTTACCAAATTTTTGGTTTGTTGTGTATGACGCACTGAAAACTTGGTTAGTTGCACATACTGGGATAGCTTTATATGAATCATTTAATAATGAACCATGGTAGTCACTATTCACATAAACATTCACTGCTGGACCGCTTACTTCTGCTTGACGGTAGAATACAGCTAATGCTTGTTTATCGCTTAACTCACTGGTAGAGAAAGATTCGCTACCGTAATTTTTCCAGTGCTCTAATGAACCTTCTGGACTTCTTACTGAACAGCCTGCAACTAATAAGGTTAGTACAGCTACGCTCAATGCTTTTTTCATTGAAAAATCTCCAATATTAATTATTTTAGGATAATAAAAAATGTTATTTTATCTGAACTGAAATGGTATGTTATTTCTATAACAATGCCATAGCCAAATCCGTTTAACTACATTCTTTAAATTTAAACATCTCAAGCAATCAAAAGATAAAGTAGTAAAAACGATTTTATATGAAGTCTGAGTTTATCAAAAAGAGCACCTATATGAAATTTTAAAAGGTTCAAATAGTCTAAAAAGGTGAGTAAATTACATAATATTTAACTCACTTACAAAACACACAACTTTCTTGACTTTATTTACAATTCTAACACCTATAAATTCAGTGAACATATTTTTCCTTACTTCGCCCACATGTCTTCTGTGAGTTTTTGCCCAAATTGGCTTTCAATTAAACGAATTGTGATTGGGTGCTGTGGATGGAGCAAAATGTCTTTTGTTGTACCATATTCAATAATTTCACCTTGATCCATCACTATAACTTTGTCCGCAATATGTTTGATCATCCCTAAGTTTTGACCAATATAGATATAAGCAAACCCCAATCTTTCTTGTAAATTAAGCATAAGATTTGTTAGTTGACTTTTAAGTGAAAAATCAAGGTTATTTAAGCTATCGTCTATAATGATAATTTCAGGATTCAAAATCAACGTACGTGCTAATGCTATACGCTGCTTCTGGTTTGAAGAGGTATCTTTAATATGAATAAGCGCATCTTCAGGATACATCCCTACCAATCTTAATGTTTTAAAAATCCGTGCATTACGCTTCTCTTCCGAGAGATTTGTGGCAAGTTTGAGTGGTGAATCAAGAATTTGTCCAATATTGTAATTCGGGTCAAAAGCATCATTTGGATCTTGGAAAATCATTCGAATTTTTTTAGCTCGATATTGATAATCCCCAAACTCTAATTGGTGATCCCTAAGAAATATTTTTCCAGATGTGGGTTCTGTTATGCCAATGAGCATTTTAGCTAGGGTCGATTTTCCTGCACCATTTGCTCCTACAACGGCTAAAGTTTCTTGGTGATTTAAGGAAAAAGAGACATTTTTAACTGCATAGAAATCTTGTGTATGAAATAAGCTAATTCTGTCAGTAAAGCGTTTGCTAAGGGACTGAACATCAAGAAGTGGAAGTGCCATATAAATCAATGGTGCGTTTACACGCACCCTACCTATAAACAACATTGTTAGCCATATTAATGCAACAAAACAATGTAGGGTGCGTGTAAACGCACCGTGTTAAACCCATAGTGCGTTGATACGCACTCTATGAAAAGACCGCCTTTGCAAGCGGTCTGTTTTTGCGAAAATATTACAAATTATAATACGTCTACGCAGTTTAAGTCTTCGAAAGATTGTTCTAAGCGTTTAGACATAGATTCTTCCATTTTACGTAACCATACACGTGGATCGTAGTATTTTTTGTTTGGTGCATCTTCACCCGTTGGGTTACCTAATTGACCTTGTAAGTATGCTTCGTTCGCTTTGTAGAACTGTAAGATACCGTCCCAAGATGCCCATTGTGTATCTGTATCGATGTTCATTTTGATTGCACCGTAGCTGATCGCTTCACGGATCTCTTCACGGCTTGAACCTGAACCACCGTGGAATACGAAATCTAATGCGTTGTGCGGAAGATTACGCTCAGCTGATACGAATTTTTGTGAATCACCTAAGATAGATGGTTTTAATTTTACGTTACCTGGTTTGTAAACACCGTGTACGTTACCAAACGCCGCTGCGATTGTGAAACGTGGACTTACTGGGTTTAATGAATCGTAAACGTATAATACTTCAGATGGTTGAGTATATAAACGTGACTCATCTACATCTGAGTTATCCACACCATCTTCTTCACCACCAGTGATACCGATTTCGATCTCTAAAGTCATACCTAATTTGTTCATACGCTCTAGGTATTTTTTACAGATTTCCATATTTTCTTCGATTGGCTCTTCAGATAAGTCGATCATGTGTGAAGAGAATAATGGTTTGCCTGTTTCTGCGAAGAATTTTTCACCTGCATCTAATAAACCATCGATCCATGGAAGTAAGTTTTTCGCAGCATGGTCAGTGTGAAGAATTACTGGAACACCGTACTCTTTCGCTAATTCATGAACGTGTTTTGCACCTGCTACCGCACCTAAAACATCTGGACGAGCACCGCTTGCTGGTTTGATGCCTTTACCTGCGTAGAATTGTGCACCACCGTTTGAGAATTGAACGATTACTGGCGCTTTAACGCGTGCTGCAGTTTCTAATACTGCGTTTACAGAGTCTGTACCTACACAGTTTACTGCTGGGATAGCGAAGTTGTTCTCTTTTGCGAATGCAAAGATTTTTTGAACGTCATCACCTGTTACAACGCCTGGTTTTACGATGTCTAATAATTTTGCCATTTTGTGGTTCCTTATTTGTGAATTTACTCTCTCCCATGTATGGGAGAGAGACAGATTTGAGCAAAGTAACGTCTTTGCGAAAATCAGAGAGAGGGCAAAGTGATTGCTTTAATGGATTAAACCCCTCTCTCTCCGAAAATCTAACGATTTTCTCCTCTCTCTCCCAAAGGGAGAGAGTTATATTAGATAAAATTACGCGTTAGCACGCTTCTCTAAAATTTCAACTGCTGGTAATACTTTACCTTCAACGAATTCTAAGAATGCACCGCCACCTGTTGAAATGTAAGATACTTTATCTGCGATACCGAACATATCGATAGCTGCTAATGTATCGCCACCACCTGCGATAGAGAACGCACCATTTGCTGTTGCATCAACGATAGCTTGAGCAACAACTTCTGTACCTTTACGGAAGTTAGGGAATTCAAATACACCTACTGGACCATTCCAAAGAATCGTCTTCGCATTACGGATGATTTCTGCTAACTCTTCTGCTGATTTGTCACCAATATCGAAGATTGATTCATCTGCTGTTACTTCTTTAACATCTTTTAATGTTGCTGGTGCTGTTTCAGAAAATTCTGTACCAACACGTACATCTACAGGCACAGGGATGTTAGTTGCTTGTGATAAACGTTGAGCTTCAGGAATTAAATCCGCTTCATATAAAGATTTACCGACATCGTTGCCTTGTGCAGCAATGAAAGTATTTGCGATACCACCGCCCACGATTAATTGGTCAGCGATTTTTGAAAGGCTGTCTAAAACAGTTAATTTAGTTGAAACTTTTGAACCGCCAACAATCGCAAGCATTGGACGTTGTGGTTCTTTTAATGCTTTACCTAAAGCATCTAATTCAGCTGCTAATAATGGACCTGCACAAGCAACTGGCGCATATTCTGCAACGCCGTAAGTTGAACCTTCTGCACGGTGAGCTGTACCGAATGCATCCATAACGAATACATCACATAACGCAGCGTATTTTTTCGCTAACTCAGGATCATTTTTCTTTTCACCTTTGTTGATACGTACGTTTTCTAATACTACGATTTCATTTTCGTTAACTTCTACGCCGTCTAAGTAGTCACGCACTAAACGTACTGGCACACCTAAATCAGAGTTATTTAAGTAATCTACAACTGGTTGTAATGAATTTGATTCTTCAAACACGCCTTCTGTTGGGCGACCTAAGTGTGAAGTAACCATTACTTTAGCACCTTTTTGTAATGCTAATTTTAATGTTGGGATAGTTGCACGAATACGCGCATCTGAAGTTACTTTGCCATCTTTTACTGGCACGTTAAGGTCTGCACGAATGAAAAGGCGTTTGCCTGCTAGGTCAAGATCAGCCATTTTTTTTACGGACATAGTAAGTTCCTCTTAATGATTTTAAAAATAAAAACATGCGGATTATAACAGTTTATTAAAGAGTTTTACCAATGTAGATCAAATTATTGGTTAATTTTGATTAATTTCTTCATTAAAAAAAATAATTACGTTTAAATAGAAAACAAAAAGCGCCCAGATAAACCGAGCGCTTTGCCAATTAATATTTATAACCAGAGCAAGTAACCTACTGTTGCAATAACAAATACACAAACTAAGTTGAGCCAGAAACCAACTTTTACCATCTCACTCTGTTTTACTTCTCCTGTCCCAAACACAATTGCATTCGGTGGTGTTGCAACTGGTAACATAAATGCACAAGAAGCACCTAAACCGATAATTAATGCGAGTCCTACTGGTGGCATATTTAATGCTTGAGCAATCGAGATAAAGATTGGTACTAATAATGCTGCACTTGCTGTATTTGAAGTAAATTCTGTTAAGAAAATAATAAATGCTGCCACGATTAGACCAATAATATAGAAATGGCCACCTTCGATCATAAACACGATGCCATCAGCTAATACTTTACTTGCACCAGTTTTGCCTAATACTGCACTTAACGTTAAGCCACCACCAAAGAGCATTAATACACCCCATTCGGTATTTTTCTGGATTTGTTCCCAAGTGGCGACTCGTGTTGCACAAATTAATACAGCAGCAAATAGCGCTACAATACTATCAAAACTTGCGATATTTCCTTCAATACCGAATAAGCTAGAAAGTACAGGATTAATCTCTCCTCCAAATACCCAACATACTGCAATTAATGCAAAAATCGCTAAGGTAATGACGCGCTCACGATTCATGGGAATCTGTTCAAAAGTTTGTTCAAAGCGAATACTGAGTTTCGGTTTAAATACAATATAAAGCGTACCAATCATTAATGGCATTAAAATGAACATTATTGGTAAGCCATATTTTAACCAATCCGCGAAGGTTAAGTGAAGCTGTGAAGCTACGATCGCATTTGGTGGACTACCAATTAATGTTCCCATACCACCAATACTTGCACTGTATGCAATTCCTAATAATACAAATACATAAGTGTTATGGTTCTCATTTTTATCCATTTTGCTTAAGATACCCATTGCCAGCGGTAACATCATTGCTGCTGTTGCAGTGTTACTCATCCACATCGATAAAAATGCAGTTGCTGTAAATAGATAAATAACCGCTACTGACAGCTTTCCTCTCGCTGCAGTCATAATTTTATTGGCGATTAAGCGATCAAGATTTTGAATATGTAGCGCTGTCGCTAATGCAAAACCACCGAAGAATAAGAAAATAGTTGGATCGGCAAATGCGCTTAATGCTTCTTTTGATTTCACCAATCCTAATCCAATCGCTAGAATAGGGACTAGCAACGCAGTGATGGTGACGTGTAATGCCTCTGTTAGCCATAAGATAGCGATAAATGCTAATAATGCTAACCCTTTGTTTGCATTTGGATCGAAAGGAAGTGTATTCAGCAATACAAAAAAGAGTACGATATCAAAAATAACGATCAGCGTATTTTTAGAAAATGCCTCACTTTTTGATGTTGATAATTGACTTCTGTCTGTCATGATGCCCCCCACAAATAGAATAGCTAGTCAAATGACCTTCACTATAGCAAAATAAAATTATTAAAAAATAGTCGATCTCTATAATTGTGAAGCATATCACAATTTTTTAACAAAAATTTAAAATTTTAGTCTAGATAAAAAACAAGCGGTAAAATTATTAAGCAATTTTACCGCTTGTTATCTTAATATTGATGTTATGCGCTGGCGCGAGCGTCCCACTCGTGCCGATGTGCCACAATAGCCTAGGGCTCACGCCCTAGGTTACGCATAATTCAGCCCCTTTGGGGCTGTCGAAGAATAATCTGACAACCCCAAAGGGGTTGGTTTATGCTTAACCGTGGGTGAAACCCACGGCAATGAGGTTAAATTACCTCTGCCAAATCTCCCCCGACCTCCCTATTTGTTAAAGAGTTAAACGAATATTATTTTTTCAACTGCTCTTCGCGCTGTAAATCTTTCTTCACGGCGACTAAGGTTTGTTTAATTTCACGTTTACTTTGCCAAATTAATAAACCCATTGCGAGAAATGTAATACCGTAAGCTAGCCATACATAAAAAGAATAGCCGCCCATAGCAAAGAAATCACTGATTGTTTCAAATTGGAATTTCATTATCTATCTCCTACTTGCTATTTTGAGCTAATGCCTTCACCCAAGGGCGCTTGCTTTCATCTTTTAATAATGCACTGCGGTAGCGCAAAATGCTAAACCAAATCATAAAAATCATTGAACCGAAAATTGCGAGTAATAGTGGGATTAACATTTCTACTGCCATTGATGGCTTATCAAATTTAGTAATAGTTGCACCTTGGTGTAAAGTATTCCACCACTCCACTGAGAAGTGAATAATAGGTAAATTAATTACCCCAACAATTGATAAAATCCCTGCTGCTTTTGCACCGACATTACGATCTTGAAAAGCTGAGTAAAGTGCCATTACACCAAGATATAAAAAGAAGAGGACAAGGGCTGAGGTTAAGCGAGCGTCCCATACCCACCAAGTTCCCCACATTGGCTTACCCCAAATTGCGCCTGTTACCAGTGAAATAAAAGCAAAAATCGCACCAATTGGTGCCATTGATACCATAGCAAGACTTGCCTGACGAATTTGCCACACTAACGCCACTAATGCCGCCACCGCCATTGAGCCATACACGCCCATTGACCAAATCGCTGCCGGTACATGAATAAAGATAATTCGATAGCTGTCGCCCTGTTGGTAATCTTTTGGCGCAAATGCCAAACCCCACACAAATGCCACTGTCAGCATTAATAAGCTGATAAAACCTAATACAGGCTGAATTTTCCCTAGTAAGTGGTATTGCGTCTCCGACTTAGCGTAGGGATGTAACCATTTCCACATAGTTTCTCCATTTTTATTATATAAGGTGCGTGTAAACGCACCATTTATTATTTTAGGTGCGTTTACACGCACCCTTGTATGAGAACATCAATGAGATAAAATAAAAAACGCCCCTGTTACGAGCAGGGGCGTCGGTTGAAAACAGAGTTGTACGCACCCTCGAGTAAAACTCGCGAAGTAGATAATAGCCTG
>MQVI01000003.1 GCA_002002485.1 Pasteurellaceae bacterium 15-036681 | reverse complement strand
CCAAGTTAATTGGTATTATCAATGACTTCGATGGTTATAAAGACCTTAACAGTCTAGCATCTTGGTTGTTGTTCTCAGGGCAACAAGTCGGTACGCTTGAAGAGTTATTTGAGCAAGGCTTTTGGCATTGTATTCGCCAATCAGACTATCCTGTGGCTAATGGCTACTTAGATGGGTTAGAGATTATTAGCGAGTCATTTCACTCCTTACTACCTCGCTTTAAGGATAAAGAAAAGGTTCTATTAGTGTTAGATCCACCATATTTATGCACAAGGCAGGAAAGCTACAAGCAGGCGACTTACTTTGATTTGATTGACTTCTTACGCTTGGTTAATTTAATTAAACCGCCATACATTTTCTTTAGCAGTACAAAGAGCGAATTTATTCGATTTATTGAGTATATGCAGGAAGATAAAAAAGACAACTGGCAGACATTTGAAGATTGTAAGCGAATTATCGTTAAAGCATCAGCAAGTTATAGTGGCACTTACGAAGATAATTTAGTTTATAAGTTCTAAAATTTAACCCCGTTTTAAAGTGGTTTTAAAACGGGGTTTTTAGTCTTTAAAATTTGCATTATTTTTTGCATAGGCTTTATTTGGGTTATGCAAATAAAAGTGTTAATCTATGCAAAAAATTTCGCGACCTTATAAGAATTAAGCAAACTGTAAGCATTTAGTAGGCTTGCTATATATTTAAGGGGGTCTTCAAGTTGCCTTGTTTGTAAAATATTTCTAGCAACTTGGAGATCTTCTTTTTTTAGGTTGAATTGTTCCATTTTGGGTTTCCTTTGGGTATAAAAAAACCGCTCATTACAAGCGGTTTGGTTTGGGTTAGAAAGCACGTCTTAATGCAACGGCTTTCGTTTTTGGTTTTGGCGGATTGAACTCACTCTCTAGGGTACGCTTTGGGGCGGTGTTGTGTCCGAAGTCTGCGTCTTTGGTGAGTGTGTAAATTAGTTTGCCTAGTTTGTGAATGTGTCTGCCGTATTCAAATTTCATTGAATGGGCTCTTGGTGCGAAACTGCTACCGATAGCTTCAAGGGCAGGGGTGATGTGTCCGATAAATTCAACCATATTGAATGCTTCGAACCATAGCCAACCTAGACCGACTGCATCGCTATTTTTTAAAATATGGTGAAATTCTTGCTCGGTAACAAGCGGTTCGATTTGCGGAGTTTTTTGCGCTTCGCCTTTGTGCATTGCGATGAAAGCACGCAGTACAACTAAGTGGAATTTTGGGCTTATCCACATTGCGTAGGCTAAGGCTAATTCTTCGCAAGCGTAGGTTCCGCCTTGTGTGCCACGAATGGTTTTAACGGCAAGAATTGTGCTGTCTTGTTGAATTTCTGCGATTAGCTCTTTGGTTTGATCTAAGCGTGTGAAAAGGTTAGGTTCGTGTCGTCTTTCTTTTCCGCCTATACGGTGTAAATCATTTAAGCAGAATAGATTTTCAGATGTGCGAATTGCTGTGTTAAGAATGGTTAAGTTTGACATTTTTATGCCCCTAGTCTTTAGTTAATAATTCGATCAACTTTAGTAGGGTTGATCGGGCTTCAACTTCCGAGACTAGTCGGCGGAACTTATTTCCTTTCGGTATTGTATTAGGTTCTCTCGACCCGATCTTTGAAAAGGTACAGATCTGTACCTTTTGAATTTCGTAAATACACAGATCTGTGTATTTGCAAATTTTAGGCATAAAAAAACCGCTATGCTGTCGGGTGCGGAAACCGCTAGTCTTTAGTAGTGCGGTTATCTTAATCCGAAGGGGCGGGGTTGTCAAATCAAAATTGTGGTGAATCATCTAATTCAGGAAATGATTCAGGCTTTTTACTCCAGTTATTATGTAACCATTCAAACTTTTTCTTACTGCCAAAAGCAGACCAGCCAGATGATTGAGATACATCAAGAACAACGATTGAGCCACGATTAACTAAACTCATCATTTCGTTACGAATGCTGTTAGTTGTGTCGTCTTCCCTTGAAGTGGTCAGCAACCAAACATTACCAATCCAATGCCAGTAAGCATACCTATTTTTAAAGTGCGTTGTAATCGCATTGCGTTCTTCTTTGGTAAATTCTTCATCGACAAATACAATAAATTTTTTACTCATTGTTACCGTCCTTTACCGCACTATCCACATCAATTACGATCGCTTTATTAGGTTCTAATAAGCCTGCTTGGTTATCGCCAACTTGCCCTTTTTCTATAGCTAGTTTTGATAAGGTATATGTTTCTGAACGTAAGCAATCTGGGTCTTTAAAGGCAAAGATAAAGTATGCAGCAATAATACTTAATAATTCCACAGATAATGCTACGATAAAGAAGTAGAGTAGAATCTCCTTATTGCCCCATATTGCATAAGTTACGGTTGAACCGAGTGTTAGGAAAAATAACCACAATAAGCTAACGATTACGTTAGATCTTGCATTCATTCCTTCCACGTTACTAAATCTTGCGAACAAGCGATTCACTAAAATTCTCCATAAAAGTGGTAATTTCTTAAGATAGTTTATCATAATTTTATCTATTTAGTTTATTCAGTGAAACGCAATCCCCAAATCTCGTTTTAAGCTCACGAGCGATGTTGACTGCGTTGGTTTGAGTGGTTTGATTTAAGCGGATTGTGATAACAAAATCGGCTTTCGGTTCGGTGGTATCTTCATTTGCAATATTTTGCGCTGAAGTAACCGCTTGTTGCTGATCCATTTCGTCCGTAATGGCTTTCGCTTCTGCTTGGACTTTTTCCGCTTCGGCTTTTGCCTGTGCTTCTTGTTCCGCTTTCGCCTTGATTTCAGCTTCACGCTGTTCTTCGTCTGCGATACGTTGCTTGATAATCGGTTCAATATCGTCTGTACCAGCAATCAGCGCCATCCAATCTTTAAATAGATATTCATAATGGATTGGGATTAGCTTTCTGCGTGCTGAAATGCGTGCTGCTTCCGCCCCAATTTCTGCGGTAAGTGCGGTTTCTTCTGCGTTTACCGCATTAGTTAAAGTCGCTAATGTACTTCTACGCTTGGTTGATTCTTCAAGGCGTTTCTGAATTGTTTGTTTTGAGATGTTGCGTTCAAGGGCAAGAGAGACATCGCTTTCATAGGCCATACGAACAGCCATAATGCGTTCAAAGGCTTGTGAGATAATACCTTGTTTAATCTCTTCTTCTTTTGTTTTTACCAATTTCTCTCGGTTTAGACGTTCTGTTCTAAAGCGTTCTGCAATACTTTCTGCTGTTGCAACAAGCTCCGCAATTTCGCCGTTGGCAGTGTTTTTAATTGCTTCACGGATTTTGGTTTCAATCTCTTTTAACTCTTTGACTTCTTCTTTCGCTTTTGCAAAATCGTCATCGGTTTCAAAGGTTGATGTGAGTGTTGCAAGGTATTGATTCGCTTGTTGCTCAAAGGTTTGTAGGTTGGTTGAAAGTACTTTGCTTTCGGTGGTTAAGATAAGTTCTAACATAGTTAATATCTCTCTTTAGGATCTATAAATTGATTGCTGTCAGGGTCATTCTGCGCAAGCTTCATTCTTTGGTAGGGGCTTAATTTTCTTTCTTTTTCATCGTTATCTTCTGGCTGAAGATAAACATTGTCGTAGTACCAATTGGGATCGCTCATTCATTACCTCACTTGCAATACTGGTTATTGCCGTTTTGTTCAATAATCCAAGTACCATTTTGATACTCGCATTTACGTTTTTCTGTTTCGATGTAATCATCAAAATCCATTTGCCCGACAATGCCTAACACTAATACAAGCAACGTGAGCGATACGATTTGTTTAATTCTGTTCATAGGATTGTCCTCGGGTAAAAAAAGCCCCTGTTACAATGGCATAAAGTAATCAGGGGCAACGGATCATTATGTACGTCTTAGGGGCGTTTAGGCTCTCACCTTTATTGAGCTTTTGTGAACCATTCAGAACCACTCTCGGTTGAAAAAGGAGAAAATCAACACGCCTTAGCACTGGCGGTGAAAGCAGTTCTGAATGGTGATTACCGAGACGTTCTGACCGTCCTATTTTTTTATTGACAAAGTTAGTTAAATTAACATTCTTCAGTTTTCCACAAACTGACAAACCAGTAATCGTTATTTGTCCGATTTGTTTAATCTCGCTCGGACGACGAGTCCTCTTGTGTGCGACCACGTCGAGGGTTATAATGTTTCCTGCGACCACAATTTGAACGAGGGAAACACTATGGAAGCAGTAGCTTTGTTACTGAATACGCTTGTGTCTAGAATTTTATTGAGTGACTTTACTATGTGGCTTGTTTTCCTTTTTATCGGTTTCGCCTTTATTCCTCCTGAAGTTGTTTTCTACCTTAACCCTAAAACTCCCGCTTTTTTCCCAGAATGGTTTAGCTTGAGTAATATGGCTTCGGTGATATTTTCATTCGTTGCTTTTATGATTTGGCATCCACTTTCGAAGCTGCTTAAAAGCCGAATGAAACAATTTCTAGTAAGAAGAAAAGAACTCAACAAACTTGAATCATTAAGTGATGATGAAATGCAGATTATCTATGAATTCACAGATAATCATTTCGATAGCATCGCATTTATTGCAACACCTACCGTTATATCGCTCTTGGCAAAAGGTGTGATTATTAAAGAATCATCCCAATTTGGCGCAGAAGCTAAATATCGCCTATCACCTAAATTTAAACGTGTCTTTCTAGCTGAATTCAGTAAATCAGCTGGTTAATCTTCGGTTAGATCTTGCACCTTATTATGTGCGCCCAGTACTAACCTTATACACCTCTTGGAACTTGCTCCCTTTTAACTTTCGCTAAAAGCCTCATTCTGTTGTGCGGTGGGTCTTTATGGGCTTCCACACTTTTACTAACACTCACCTAAGCAAGAGATGTATATCTAATCCAAATTGTGTCGAGATGAAATATTGGTTTGCGATTACTTTTGAAGTAATCTAGTGATTAACCTTGCAAGCCACGACGTTTCTTTTACAGGAATAGGAATGGTTAATTGACATTCACCGTCGTAAATTGCTTGGGACATCGCTTTTATTTTCTCTTTGGCTTCTTCTGGGCTGTTTGCGTGAACATCACAGCACCATTTACTGCCTTGAAAATAATAGTGGAATAAATATTTTTTCATTGAGGGAATCCTTATGAAATTTGAAGTTTACACCGATGCTAATCTTGAATGGCGTTGGCGATTAAAAGCGGATAATGGTAAAACTATCGCCGATAGTGGCGAGGGTTATGAATCATTACCTGATTGCTTACACGGTATTGAGCTAGTTAAAGCAACTGACGCTCAAACACCGATTGCGTTCTAATTTATTAAAGCTCCGTTAGGGGCTTTTATTTCATCTCGATTTTTAAAGAGCATTTACGCTGTATTGCGTTTTGATGTGCGTATTATCACTAATTGTGATTATCTTGTAAATAACAAAATGTGATTTATTTTGTGCTTAAAATCACAAATAGTGATAAATGCTTGATTTTAAAAGAAAAGAAATTTTAGGCGGGTTGTTTAATTGCTTGATATTTAACCATTAAGTTTTATCTAATAGTTGGATTTTGGGGAAGAAAGGATAGGAAACGGGAATTTTAGGCAATAAAAAACCGCCGTAATGGCGGTTTGAGTTAAATAGTTTTAGCAAAATCAAGTAAATGCTTATCGTCATCCCAGTTAATGTGATGAATATTGAATTTATCAAAAGTTCTTTTGATCACATTCAGTATATTTATCTTATTGGCGGTATCTGGTGTATCTAGCGTAAAAAGAATATTATCTTTTTTCAATAAACCTTCTTCATCTGCTCGGTTAATTTTAGCGACCCAGTTATCGCAATGTTCAATCATACTTGGGCTTTCAATCTGATCGAACGCTAGGGGCTTAACTGCTTTTAAGATATGATTATCTTCTTTGTTTTTTAATGCGAGTGGCAGTGTGAATTTTGCCATTTCACCTTTTACGATATGCTGTTTATAGTTCAATAGAAGTTGGTCGTTTTCTGCTTTGAACAATGCTTTGTAGTGCTTAAGTATAGTTTGTTCTTGACTCTCACTCTTTACGCCAGCATTCTGAATAAATTGTGTATAGAGCTGATTAAAATATTCTAGTGGATCATCCACGACACCAACAGCAGCATTACTGTATTGTACAACGCCTTCCTTTACATCAACATAATGATGAAAAAAAGTTGCCATTTCTTGTGGGGAGAATTTAAATTCTTGGTTCACAATATAGGCTAATTCATCATTAATTGTTTCACGCATACATTCAAACAACTTGCTACGGTAAAAAAAGTCATTTACGCGTTTATTATTTTTGCTGACCAAGCGGTAGGTTAATTTGCGTTTTTCAGGCTCGCACATCAATAGACCAACATTGACGAATTCGCCTGTTTCAAAGTAAGGTCTGAACCTTACAAAACTGTATAAAATAGGTTGTTTCATTCGATGTTATCCCAGTAATGTTTTTCGGTAATTCGGTTTAAGAGAGTCTTTATTCTGTTTATATCGTCTTCCATCTTTTGAAATTCCTCTTCATCAAGAGGGAACCAGTCATCAGGAATAATTTGGTAAATATGATCAAAGTTAGATAAGATGTCAATCGCTTTTTCTGTAAAGGTTTGTTTATCCACCCAGTCTAATCGCCATTCTCTCTTTTGCGGTGCAAAGATATGTTCATTAAATGTGGCAGTTTCATCAAAAGCAAGATTATGATCTATAACAAGTATTTTTTGTTGTTGTTCATCAAAAAGTAAATTAATGTTCCCTGTACCAATTTGGGAAGATGTTCTATCTTCATTTAAAATCCAACGGTCGAACATATACAACAGTTTTTGTTCAGTCTCAGATAAGTAATTAATATTTGTAGCTTGTGCTGTTTTGGCTACTTTCGCATTCGCAACGAAAGATGAAGCAAATGCAATACCAGTAGGTAATGCCTTTTTCCAGTCTGATGATATATAGGCATTTGATTCAGGTGTAACCTCAATAAAGCAAACTCTTGGACTTGGTAAGCCAAGTTTATCAGCAAGAGTAGAACCGATTACCTCTGCAAGTAATTGAGAAATGGGCATCATTGCAATGGTTTTTACAATAAACCATTCCCCTTTTTCAGTTTGACAGATAAAAGGGCGTGTAATTCCCATTTCTGTTCGCTCTCTAATAAAGCTTATTTTATCCATTGCATTTCCTAATGTAATTATCTCTTTCTACGATAAATACAGTATGTTTACTCCACATCCTCAAACGACACAAATCGTTGGCATTTCAAAATCGCACTCACCACGTGGACATACACCACTTCATTTTCTTGTAGATTAAATGGCGGGTGAGCGTGGTTAATGCTTGAAAAGCGGTATTCGCCATCTCGTTTATAATCAAGGGTTTTAATCATATACTCATCTTGAATAGTACGCACAAGCACATCATCACCGTGCATTGGGCTAGTGTTCGGTTCTAATACCGCATATTCACCGCTTTTAATTCTAGGCTCCATTGATGAACCACGACAGCGCACCGCATAGGCGTCAGGATCGGTACTGTGAAGATTAACGTAGCCCGTGTGAATTTCTTCTATCATCACCTTATCATCACGTCCCATTGTTGCTTCACCCACTACCGCAATTAATCCATTCTTTGGTCTGCCGACAACTTCAATATCATCACTTCCAAAAGCTAAATCAGAAGGGGATACCTTTAATACTTCAGCAATAATTCTAATATCTGTTAAATCAGGCGTGCGATCATTGATTTCATAATTACCTATACGAGATTGGCTCCATTTAGAACCTTTCTCTCTAGTATCTAATTGCCCACACAGATCTGCTAAAGCCTTTTGACTTAAATTTTGAGCATTGCGCAAATCTTTAATTTTTTCACCGAGCGTTTTCATAGCGTAGCCCTCTTTAGTTAAACACACCTAATAATATCACACCACGTTATTTTTTAAAAACAACAAAAAGTGATTGATAATAATCACTTGATGTGATTTAATTATTGCTTAGTTATCACAAAACGAGATTTGTATGAATAAGATTTCAGAAGTTAGAAAGCGAGTAAGTGTTACTCAAGCTCAACTTGCGGAAGTTCTTGATTTTGGACAGGGGCGAATAGCGAATTATGAGCTGGGTACAAGAACCCCCTCTCTTGCAACAGCAAGAAAGATAGTAGAGGCATTAAATCGATTTGGTGCGGAAGTTACGATAGATGATGTCTTCCCGCCAGAGAATGGGTAAATCCTATGAATAAATTTTTGAAATGGCTAAGAGATTTCTATTTTAGCGATGATTTTATCTATGTCCACATTGTTGTGGTTCTGTTTCTTGCTTGGTGGTTATTCATCTAAGCAAATTTTGGGCAATAAAAAAACCACTGACGGCAATCAGAGGCTAGTTATCAATCTCAAGGAGATTTAAAAATCTATGGAAAATATTAATCCGAACGAGCAACAAAGTCAATCACAATGTCAGCAGATTTTGGCTTATCTTCAAAATGGCGGGCGTATTACATCGCTCTCCGCATTAAATCTTTTCGGCTGTTTTCGACTTTCAGCTCGTATTCTTGATCTGAAAAACGAAGGCTACGTAATCGGCAGTCAGTTTATCCACGATCAAAACACTGGCAAGAAGTATAAAGAGTATTTTTTAGGGGGCTGCGGTGAATAGCAAGTTTATTCCAAATAGTTTTCAAGTGCCAAACGCTGTTATTGATGAATTAATGGCGGAGTTATCTGGTGCAGAATTGAAGTGTTATTTATTTGTTTTACGTAAAACTAAAGGCTGGAATAAAGACTGTGATGCGATCTCTGTATCTCAATTTATGAGCAGTTGTAACCTTTCAAATCGTGCTGTTATTGATGCGTGTAATCGACTAGTTGAATTAGGCTTGTTAGAGCAAAAAATAGGCTCAAATCGAGTAAAAATCTTCTCGGTAAAGAGCTATGAAATCTCAAGTAGTGAAGAAAGTTCACTAGTGAAAAAAGTTCACTCAAGTAGTGAAGAAAGTTCACTTTCGGTAGTGAAAAAAGTTCACATACAAAATAACAATACAAAAAACACTATACAAACTAACAATAAAAAAACTACGCAAAAAAAATCTGCGATTGAGCTTTTGGCGGAATACGGAATCACCGAACAGCTTGCAGAAGATTTTATTGCACACCGCAAAGCGAAACGAGCGACTATCACGAAGACTGCGTTAGATGGCTTTCAGCGAGAAGCGGACAAGGCAGGTATTCCTGTTCAGCAAGCTGTAGCGATTTCTATCGAGCGCAACTGGCAGGGTTTCAAGGCAGACTGGGATTGGCGAGGTATCCCGAACAATCAGGGATTTGCAAATAATTCGTCCAATCGCACCGCTAACAATGCTCCCAACCCATTTGATAACTCGGGTAACTGGGCGAAAGGTCGAGTAATTCATGTGAGGGAAGATGCGCTATGAAAAACGTTGCAGAGCTTGCAAAACGAACGCCAGTAGGCAGTGAGCCAAATTATCACCAGGTGCCGACCAAAGCGATTGAGATTACTCCGCAAGCTTACGAAGTGATGGATAAATTATTTCAGCGTTTGACGTTAATCTTTCCAGCGTGGCGCACAGCGTTGCCAACTGACGAAAGCGTGGCAGAGTTCAAAGCGTTTTGGCTTGAAGAGTTAATTAACGCCAAAATCCGAAACTGGAAATTAATCGCTCGTGGACTAGAGCGTTGTAAGCAGTCAAAAAATCCATTCTTGCCGTCAATCGGTCAATTCATTGAGTGGTGCAAGGCGGTTGATTACCATGAGTTGGGCTTACCAGACGAGGACGAATTACTCCGCAAAATCTACGCATTTATGCCGTTTGGAATGGAAAACGTTAATGAGTTTAAGTTTGGCTCAAATGCGGAGTATTGGTTGATTATCGGTTACTGTATCAAACAGCCTTGTCCGCAGGATTACAAATACTTGGAAGCAAAATATGTGTATGGTTTATCGGTTTATGCGATTGCAAAGTATGAATGGAAGAAAGATGGTTCGGTAAAGTTTGATGCTTGGAAATATCGAGTAAGAGAAAGTATCAAATCGTCTGAATGGGTTGTGGCTAAGTTTCTCGATCTTGCTATTAAAAATCATAAAAATGCTGATAAGTTGCAAAAATTTGCATTTAAAGTGTAAATTTCTATTGATTTCTTTTCCTATTTAACCTATTATGTGTGCAATGTTGGTCGCATTGTAGCTAAACCAACGAAACAGATTTTAAGCCCTGAGCAGAAATGCTTGGGGCTTTTGTGTTTAAGAGGGTATATGAAAATCCCACGTTTACCAAAGATGGTTGTACCGTTGTTTGATAATAGTCTTATCTATCTTTGTTTAAGTAAGGATGAATGGTGCAAGGCTCATCAATATTTTGGTGTAGAAGCTGATAAATTAGATCGTCGTGGTGCGGCAAATACTTTCCGCTCAATGTCAGGACAACAAGATATTCATTTGCTTGGGGTGTTTGATGGTCGAGTTTCTACCTTAGCTCACGAAGCTGCACATATCGTTTTTGATATTTGTCATTTGGTAGGTGTTGAAGTAGAGAGTGGTAAGGCTAACGAAACATTTTGCTATTTGCTCGATAAGATTTGTCAATTCTCAGAGCCATATTTAAAAAGCCAGCCAAACGGCTGACTTTGTTATTAGCGATTGCTGTCAGGTGTTCTATGAATTCTTTTCCAAGAATGACCTGGCTGCGTTGTTGGTGGTGCTTTTTGATGATCTTTAATGGTTGCAAAGTTATCTTTTAGTCCACCTCGTGGCCCGATTTCTTGGTAAATGCCACCGTCATTATTGGTGTATTGACCTGGTTTAATCGTTTTTGGCATAAAGCCTCCTTGTTAATTTACTGCAACATTGCAGCAATAAATTAATTGAGTTGAATAGAAATATTTCAAGGTAGGAAGCTTAATATCTAAAATTATTTACCTTCAGCAAACTTCTCGACAGCCAACTTAATCAGTTGGTTTTGTGGCATATTATGCTGAATAGCTAATTGTTCGATTAGCTCAATAGTGCTTTCGTGTAGCTTAAATGCTTTGAGTTTAATACCACGTTTTGCATTACTGCGGTTTACAATTTCAGTTCTTGACAGTGCCATAGTAAAATCCTATTATAAGTGTGTTTGAAGAACTGGGGAGCTGTTACTCCCCAGTAAATTATCGGATTAGTAAACTGGCATAGACCAGAGTAGTAAAACGATAACTAGGATAATGTATTGAAACATTTTGGTTATCCTCTTCAAGCGTGGAGATTAAGCTCCACACTCGCTTTCAACCTTGACTTTCTGAGGGTACTACTGTTGAAAGCGAGATTATTATAAGTTGGTTATCCAACTAAATCAAGTATTATTTTAAGAAAGCTCACAATTTCGGTTGTGGGCTTTTTTTATTTGGGAATTTAGCTGAGATGGATTAGCGTTTGCCTGAAGAGCAAAAGAGATTGGATCGTTACCAATAATTCCCACCAAATAAGAATCATGCGGCCTATCAGTGAAGGTAGTTCCGAGGAGGGTATTGGGAAAAGCTAGCAAGTACCGATATTCCAGCGTTCGCGGGGCCTTGAGCCGACGGAAATCTATTTTATCGTAGCCCAGTTTAACGACTGGGCTTTTTTATTGGAGCAAATATGCCAAAGCGTAAACGTGATTACAAAAAAGAGTATCGTGACTATCACAGTAAGCCAGAGCAGATTGCCAACCGTTCATCTCGCAACAAGGCAAGACGAACAATGGAAAAAGAATTAGGCAAATCTGCTATTGCAGGTAAAGAGATCGATCACAAGAAGCCATTAAGCAAAGGCGGTTCAAACTCTCGCAGCAATTTGCAAGTAATGAGTAAGACTGCTAATCGAAAGAAAGGCAACAAATAGCAAGGATTGGCAAGGAGCAGGTAGTTAAGATGTTTTTATACAGAATAGCCTAGCTAACCTTGCTATCCACTATACAAAAACCGACTGCATACGACCGCAGTTTGTTTTAGGCGACTTAGCGGTCGCCTTTTTTATTTAGAAACAAAAACAACAGGAGCAAAAATGTTAACAGTAAAAATCATCCAAGATGGTATGACACACATCTATGAAACAGAGAGCTTTGTTTTTCATGGCAAAGGATCTGAACAGTTTAACTTTATCTTAGATTGCATAAATAAATTGGAAATGCAGCCTAATAAGTTAGTGACTGTATTTTATACGCAGCCACTTTTTAATGATGAGCAATGTTCAGAAGTATACAGAGAAGAGGAAATCTTATTTTCTCGTCGAATTACACAGGGCTCTAACGAATTAAATGGTGTTATTTGTAGAGTTGTTGCAGAAAACGGTGAGTTTGATGGTGACATTTGCGAAGACCCATACACATTAATTAGCGAAGATGACCGTGTTTATGTAACAAATGAACAGGGTAAAACAGTATTTTCTATCTAAATAAAAATAAGAGGTAAATTAAATGGAACATTTGACACATGGTGAAAAGCTCGTAGGCATTGAATTTAACGTAGGCAATCGTAGCGATGTAGCTGAATGCAAGGAGCGTTTTGCGAAAGCTATTGACCAGTTAGAAGTACATAAAGCAGAAACATTACAGCATGGTACTTTAAATGCAAACAAAGAAATGCTTATTGAAGAAGCTCAAAAGCGTATTCTTGATGCTCAAATGTGGGCAGTGAAAGCAATTACCTATGGTTCATAAAGTATGAAGTTATATAACTTTCTATTCAAGTATCTTCACAATGGTGAAGAACAAGAGCTTTATATCACTGCTTCAAGTGTTAAAGAAGCTAGAGCGTTAGCTGACAGTATTATTGCTGGTTTACACTATGCCAACGACTACGAAGAAGTCGTAGAAGTAGCAGAGAATGAATTTGAAGGTCAAAAGATTGCTTGGATTTGTTCTAAACCTGTTGATGATTTACCGTTTCCATTTAAGCAGCTGAAAAAGGCTGCTTTATTTTTTGCGTACGGTACAAATTGTCAATGCTGTTTAGGTTATCGCATTATGGGCGGTTTACTACTTGGCGGTTTAATTGGTTATCTAATGGGGTAAGGTAATGGCGAAGAAATCTTATGACTGGGTAAAACTAAAACTTGAGTTTGTGAAATCTTCGCTATCTATCCGTGATTTTGCTGAGGCTTATGGCGTTCCGTATAGCACCTTTTCAAAAAAAGTGATGAGGGAAAAATGGAGTAGCGAAAGGAATCAGATTGGAATCAAATTGGAATCAAAATCCGTTGAGAAAACTGTAGAAGATAAATCAACTGAATTAGCAAAGTTTGAGGCTAAATCATTAAAAGCGATTGCTGTTGCTCAAGATGGAATTATCAATGCATTAAGTGTTGGCGGTAAACCGAATGAAGTTAAAGCATTAACAGGTGCTTTAGTGGATTTACAGAAAGTTTACCGATTAGCACTAGGTGCAAGTACTGAGAATCAAGCAACTGGTTCTGTTGAGGACTACAGTGTGTGGTTAAAGGAGATTCACAATGCAAAAGGACGTGATTGATAAATTGCGCCGTGAGTTTCTGGTTAACTTCCAGTTCTTTGCTGCAAAGTGCTTGAAGATTCGCACTAAGACGGAGGGTATTAAGCCGTTTCATCTCAATTCGGTACAAATTGATTTAAACAATCGCATTGATGATGAGCTTAGAATGAAAGGGCGTGTTCGTTTTATTATTTTGAAAGCACGACAAATGGGTATTAGCACTTTTGTAAACGCTCGTTTCTTTCACCGCACTTCGTCCTATCCTGGTACAAAATCAATGGTATTAACTCACTTGGACAGTGCAACAAAAGAACTGTTTGAGATGACTCGTCGTTACTATGAGCATTGTCCTGAAGAGTTTAAACCAAAGGCAAGCCGAGATAATACCAATGAAATTTCATTCACCGATATAGACAGCGCAATGAAAACTGCAACAGCAGGAAGTAAAAACGTTGGTCACGGTTCAACAATTCAATGCTTACACTGGTCGGAAGTTTCTCGTTCTAAAAACCAAGCGGAAATGACAACAGGTGTAATGCAGACTGTTCCGAGTGGTGACGGCTCAATGATTATTTTAGAGAGTACAGCAAACGGTATTGGTGAATATTTCCAAGAAACTTGGGAAGCTGCAATTCGTGGAGAAAGCGAGTTTATTCCTATTTTCTATCCTTGGACTGCAATGCAAGAATACCGACAGGATGCAACAGGTGTTGAGTTCTCAAAAGAAGAGCGAGAATACCAGGCTTTACATGGTGTTGATGATGAACAGTTAGCTTGGCGACAAACCAAAATGCGTGAGTTTAAAGGTTCACCTGAGGAGAAGTTAGCGCAATGGAGCGAGCAATATCCTATCACCCCAGAAGAAGCATTCCAGTTTAGTGGTGAAAGCTTTATCAGTTCTAGTGATGTTAGACGTGCAAGAAAAGAAGAGGATGTTGAAGCTGTTGGGCCTATTATTGCAGGTATTGACCCAGCTAGAAAAGGGCGAGACTACACTGGTGTTGTGATTAGACAAGGGCGTAGAACATTAAAAGTCACTCGTTTGAAAAGTGATAACTTAATGAATATTGCTGCTTGGTGTGCGAAAGCTATCGAAGAATATAAGATTGATGCAATGTTTATTGATACGGTAGGTATTGGCGCAGGTGTTTACGATCGCTTATTGCAACTTGGTTATAGCGATCGTATTTATGAAGCTATCGCCAGTGCAAAGGCTGATAAAGATAACACTTATCATAATAAACGTGCGGAAATGTGGGCAAGAATGGCAGAGTGGTTAAGTGGTCGAGTCAGTATTCACGACTACAACCATTTGGAAAGCGACTTGTTGTTACTTGGTTATGAATATGATGCACACGATAGATTAAAACTACAAAGCAAAAAAGGTCTAGCACGTTCACCCGATTTAGCGGATGCGTTAGCGATGACGTTTTATGTTGAGCACGTTCGTCCACGACAAGAGCAACCCGAAGAATACGAAGGTATTCAATATGCCCCAACAAATGGGGGGAGTATGTTAAATGGCAACTACTAATGAAAACATTGATTTGCCCGATAATGACGAAGATGAGCAACCCGAAGTCTATGATGAGCTTGCCGAGCGAGTAATTGAAAACTTTCGGATTGCCCGAGCGTATCGAGCAAATACCCTAGTCTTAGGGAAAAGCGTGGAAGAATGGTTGAGCCGTTTACACAATGCTTATCATAAAATCCACGAATTAGAAGAATTAGCAGAACGTCCGAATATGAAATCCTATTTCGGACTAATCCCAATTAAAGTGAACGCAGTTGCTAGTTATATGCGTTCCAAATACATAAACATTAACAGTCCACCTTTCAATCTCAACCCAACGCCTATTGTTGAACTGCCGAAAAACAAGCAAGAGAAAGGGTTAGAGAAAGTAAAAGCACAACTGTTAAACAGAATGATTGAGAATGAATTACCGTCTGAAGCTTTAATTGGCCCAGACGGTTTTTTAATTCCAACGGTTGCTAAATTCGTTGAGCAACAAAGCAAACAAATGAAAGCAGAACTTCGAGCTGAAGAGATGCACATTGCCGTTGAAGCAACTAAGAAAATGGTTACTTTGATTAAAGACCAATTATTAGATGCTAACTTTAGCAATGCAATGAGCGAAGGTCTGCTTGATGTTGGATTGCAACCTGTAATGGTGTTGGGTTACGAGAATGAAGCTGTGGTCGATCAAGTATGGAAAGGTAATAAGTACGTTGATGAAATCACAGTTCGTCCTACATTTAGACGTATCGATCCGTTAAATGCTTACTTTGCCCCTGATTCAACTAATGCACAAGATGGTTCATTCTTCATTGAAGTCGCTAAACGCTCAAAAGCACAGTTGGCGGGTTTTATCGGTAACGAAGAGTTGGGTTACTTTGATGAAATACTAGAATCGATTATCGAAGATGGCGATAACAACTGGCTAGGTGTTGCAGTTGATAACGTTGATATTTTTGCCGGCGCATTGCAAGAAGATGAAGTGCATATCTTACGTTGCCAAATGCTTGTAAGCGGTGCCGATTTAATTGAGTACGGTGTAAATATCAAAGAGAGCGATAAGCACAAGCACTTTAATGCAGATATTGAAGTGTGTAATAACTTAGTTATTCGTTGCAATATCGTAGCACATCCGAAAGGTAAACGTACCTATTTCAGCGCAAGTTACAAGCGCATACCTGGAATGCCGTACGGTGTAAGCGTAGCGATGATGATTTACGACAGACAGCAAATTATCAACCGCACGCAATATTCGATGTTGCTCAACTCAGAGTTTTCAGCTGGCCCAATGCTTGAAATCAATGCAATGCAATTTGATAACCCTCAAGATGTAAGCATAAAACCGTTTACTCGAGTGTTTTCAAATCCAATGCAAGATAATGCAAATGGACGAGGCATTACACAGCACCAAATCAATCCAACATTCAATCCGTTATTCCAATTCTTAACTAACCAAATTCGCTTAGCAGATGATGAGTGTGGCTTACCTTCATTCTTAAATGGTAATGCAGGTTTAGCAGGTGCAGGTAAAACACTGGGTGGATTGGCAATGATGACGGATAACGCAGTCTTAGGGCTTGAAGATTGTGCTTTTAATATTGATGAATATTTCATTCGTCCCGCTATCTCATTGATGTATGCCCGCAACTTATTGGGTAAAGATGATGATGTGAAGGCGGATGCAAAAGTTGTTGCAACAGGTCTGCTAGGTCTAAAAGCCGAATTAGACAAAGCAAAACAGCTTGCAGGGCTAGTACCGCAAGCGAGTCAAATTGCACAACAAGGGGGAATACCTCCACAAATGTTTGCCGACATTGTGAATGAGTATTTCAAAACGCAAGGGGTTGACGTTGATAAATACGCTCAAGATGGCGTAATGGATATTAATGCCAATCCAATGACTAGTCCAACAGAAGGGATAGTCGATAGAAGGAGTTTAGGTTAATGAAAATTGATTTAGACGAAGTTAAACAAGGTGATGCAGTTTGGCACGACCGTTATGGTTGGGGTACGGTAAAGCGAGTTAATCATGGCACTTGTGATGTGAAGTTTAATGAAAGCGAACGTGTACTAACCTTTACGGAAGGTGGTAAGCAGAATGGGCATAAGGTGCTTTATTGGCAACCGCCTATGGTGTTTACGCCACGCAAGGGGCGAGATTATCAGCGTTTCTTGCGTATCGTAGCTGAATTGCATGGCCAGTTATTTGAGGGGGCTTAATGAGTTGTAATCCAAATATGACACAAATTGTTTCCCCAAATACAACAGATGTAAAAGGTTTTTCAGTATCTAAGGCAGTCCGAGTGACTGCCTTTGGTTTAACTGGGAAAGATATCATCACATTCAAACGAGTAGATTACTGTTCGCCAAATCCGAATTTTAAACGTAACGGCTGTGAGCTCTTTAAGCCAACAGAAGCTCAAGTTTCAAGTGCAGTTGATTACCAAATTGGAGAGTGCGCACCAAGTCTTACACCTAACCGCAATACAATCATCATACCTTACGCAGGGAATTATATTCCTATGGTTGATGGTATTGATACATCAGACTTAACCGTTGAAGTTGAACCCATTGATGGCAATTGCTTTGACGATAAAGAAAAAGGTATCGAGCCTTGCGGATTTTGTGTAGACGAAGTATGGGAAACAACAGGCGCAGAGCGTTGCAATCAGCATTTTGTAGAACAGGAAGAAGTATCTAACTGTGGCAATGTGCGTTGGACTAGAACTGAAAAACGTTGTGGCTATTACGCAAGTGTACCGCTACCAATTACCTTAGATGAAGGTGATTGCTGTGGCTCACAGTTTATGGGGTATTTATTCCACCCAGCAGAGACCAAAGACCCTGATGCAACTGTAGCGATTACAGATTGTGAAGGCAATATCGTAGGTTATGCGTATCCACAAGCAGATGATGGACATACTTTACCAATTCAAGAATGTGACGGAACAATCGTGGGCTATGCGGTAAATAATTCCGCAACAGCACCACAACAAGTAATGGGGTGTTAAATGGCAAGAGTTCCATTATATAGCGACTATCTAAATAAGATGGGGTGTGAGAAAAAGTCTGATTCTGAATTAGCTAAGAAAGTTGAATCTCTTACTGAGCAGCTTGCAGAAACAGAAAAGAAACAGACCGATCTAGAAGATAAAGTCGAAAAACTCACCGAGGCGTTAGTGCCTGTAAATCAGTTTGGAGGCGAAGCAAGCTTCCAAGCAATTGATAAAGATTTTAAACCATAGGAGAAAAGTATTATGGCAATTAATTTGCTACATGAAGACCAATTAGGTCATTCAACAGAGTTTACAACAACAGGTTTGGAAGTTAAAGCAGATAACTCAGGTAATGTTAAATTTACGGTATCTGAACAAGGCTTAAAAGGTGATGTGACATTACCAGAAGCATTTGACCCATCTACGTTACAAGCTGAAATTCAAGCATTAAAAGCTCAGAATGCTGAGTTAGTTTCTAAGAACCAAGCTCAGGATACAGAAATTCAGGCTTTAAAAGCACGTGAAGATTTACACGTAAGTGGTATGACTCTTAATGATGAAACTAATGAGCTCACTTTAACAGTTGATGGTGGTGCAACTTTAACAGCTAGCTTAGGTAAGTTTGTAGATGTAGCTAAATCAGCAGAAAATTATTGGGGTGAGATTAAAGCATTACCTGACCATAAAGCAGTTATTATTGAAATTCTTAAATCACCTGAAGCTAAAGCAGCATTGCTTGAAGTGTTACGTGGTGAAGAAGTTAAGAACTTCGGTGGTACTACTACACGAGGTTACTTGTTACCAACTGACTAATTGGTGCGTGGGTAGAAATGCCCACTCATCTTAATAATGAGGACTATATAAATGTTAATGCCACTAGATGTCACAAACATAGGACATGAATCATTTGAGGCTATCAACCGTAACGGAACGATAGAAATCGAAGTCCAAGTAAGCAAGCAAACAGGTAACAGAGCACAGCGTCTTGGTGATGGTATATTTGTACCACCTACGGATAACCATGTGGACGTTCATACGATCACAATGGCATCAGGTGCGTCAGCGTGGGCTAGTGCGAGTGATATTGGTCGTCGTAACTTAACGGTATCTGGAGTGCTAGGTATCTTACACATAGATTTCCAACTAAGCTCTGCTATTAGTTCTACAGGCTCTCAGGTTATTGCTAACCTACCAAACGATGCCCCAACACCGACAACTCTTGTTGAGGTACAAATCGGTACAGGTACTGTGTTTATCGAAGCCAACAGCAGACAAATTAAAGCCCAAAACTTAGCACGTAGCACTCGTTATATAGTGCACTTTGCTGGGTTCTTTCAATAGGAGAAAATTATGACTTTACAAGTGTGTGAGCCGTCAGACATTGACGGTGTAACAATTATTATAAATAAAAGTAATAAACTAGAATCTGTTAGTGGTATTACTAAAGAAACCATTATAAATGATGGTGGTATAATTGATGTGATCAAATATAACGGAGTTCTCATATCAACCGTTCCATACAGCAAAAAACAGTCGCCAGATAACCCTACTATTATGCTTAATATGGCACATAACATATTTGCCAATAAGTTGGTTAATGAGATTGGTGAACCGCATTCGTCTAATGCATATGCTGTAGAAGAAAATTATGTGTATCCGTATAAACAGTATGTTGTTGAACTTACACCAGAAAAAATTGCTGAATACAAACAGCTATCTACACCAGTATTTAATGCTATAACTAAAACAGGAACAACGTCGTTTACGGTTAAGAATCGTAAATATGGTGGTGATACAATGCTCGGTCTACTAGATAAATGTTTTGTGTACAAAGACGGCGTACACACCGAGATTCCACATCTAACTAGTGATGACTCATATAATACCTATAATGTGGATGGTTACGAAGGTGGTATTTTCTATGCTACATTTCGATCTAAACGTGGGTATGAGAACACAAACCCAATAGATTCTTGCGTTTTAGATGAAGCAAAAATGGTTACAGTTGCAACTTTTGCTGACGGTACATTAACTCATATTCCATCAATTGTTATTGAGTAATGAGTTACTGCGATACATTAAAACCAACTACCTTAACCGGTGGTTTTTTTATAGGAGAAAAACATGGCATTTGTAACATGTTATCAATTTAAGAAATCGCAAGAAGAACAAGATGCACGACTTGATGATTTAGAAAGTGGTGCATTGTCTGCGGAAAGTGAGCTTGTTGATAAGAAAGACGGTGAAAGTGGTGCTGGCACGATTACCGTTCAAAAAATCAAAGAGGCAATTGCAGGCGATGTAGCAGTTGCGGTAAAACCTGACTCGGGTATTACGGGGGATGGTACTGCGAAAAATCCGTTAGCGATTGATACAGGTAATCTTGCAACTGCATTAGGTAGTAAAGAAGCGGGGCTAAATTTACTTAACGCATTAAAAGACAATGGTTTATTAGGCGATGGCTTAGATGTCGTAAATGGCAAGTTAATCGTTAAAACAGTGCGCGTAGTTGATGCAAGTGGCACAATGGGATTAGGTCATTTAGTTGATAAAGGAGATTAAGATGACATCATTTTTAGCAAGCAAGCAAGCAAGCAAGCAAGCAAGCAAGCAAGCAAGCAAGCAAGCAAGCAAGCAAGCAAGCAAGCAAGCAAGCAAGCAAGCAAGCAAGCAAGCAAGCAAGCAAGCAATAGCGTAAACGCAATTACAAGTGGGGTGACTCTATGACAGATGTTAAAGTGGTCGCTCCGATGAATATGGGTAAGGGTATTACCTACGACCCTAATACAAAACAATATAATGTTAGTTTAGGCTCCGGTCTTTACTTTGACGAAAATGGAGTAATCCAAATGAAAAGTAATGACCCACAGGTTAAAGCGTTTGATAACGGTACAGGTAAGATAGTTCATAAACAAGTAGTTGTGGATACTGGTGTAACATTAGAGATAAGTGGTACAGCTTTGTTACCCTTAGCCCCAGTTAAATTTGCAGGTATGATGAGTTCTGACCCTGTTTTTGAAGCGGAACGAGTGCGACTAGAGAAGATCTATAAGAACTGTTTCATTTCTTGGGTGGTACAGGCAGACGGTAAAGCGTTAGGTATGAATAACCCAGGCAACAACACGCCTATCTTCCAAACAGAAACAGTAATGTACTTGTATCTAGCAGATTTAGGTATCTCCGAAGTTATTTCTGCGACAGCAACCGCTGGTGACGTAGGCGATTATCGCAAAGAAACAGCGTGGATTGTCAATAATATAACTGACGCAACAGATAAAATCCCCGTGGGTATTCACGTTTATTATTCTGCTGATCAAGAAATGTGTGCCGTATCATATAACATTAAAGGTATCAAAGCCTAATATAGAGTTGATCTCTATATTGGCGACACTATGGAGATCATTTCTATGGCTAAAAATACAAAAGGTGACAGCACTCTCGCAGGTGCTACGGACGTAACAGTTGTTACTCCAAGTAATATGGGGGTAGGCCACAAGTGGAATACTGAAACAAAGCAGTATGATATACAGCTTTCTGAAGAACAGTACAATTTACTACACATGAAACCAGATGGTTTGTACTTAGGTTCTGTTCCTACTCGTAAAGAATTTTTCGTAGATTTCTTGAACGGTAGCGATAGTAATGATGGTACAAGAGAACGCCCTTATAAATCTGTTGGTAAAGCAATTAAATCGGTTGAGTCTGGTACAATTGGTACATATATTCACTTGAAAG
This sequence comes from Pasteurellaceae bacterium 15-036681, assembly GCA_002002485.1. Lineage (GTDB taxonomy): Bacteria > Pseudomonadota > Gammaproteobacteria > Enterobacterales > Pasteurellaceae. The sequence goes on along the minus strand of MQVI01000003.1, from coordinate 81,984 downwards.
AAGCACAAGATCATTATTTAAATGAAAGTATTAGTAATACTGATGAGTGGGATTATACAGCCAATGCTTCTTATATAATTGATGTGTATGGTGATAACACAACTCGCATTAGAAATAAATGGTATTCAGAACATTTAGGGTATCAAACGAGTGAAACACTTTACGCAAGCAAGGAATATCAACAGTTTAAGCCGACATTATACTTTGTTGGAACAAATAGAGTAGTTAGTAATGATCCTAACAGACGTAATTTCATGACTAGTATTCGTGTTGCTATTGGTACACAGATAGAAGTAAATGGTGTACATCTCAAGTGTAAAAATATGGCTAATGTTTCTAATAGTGCAGGTGGTTGGTTTACGAGTTGCTTTCGTGGTGCAGGTGAAGTTATTGTTTCAGCTAGTACCATACACCAACAAGACTTTGAAAACGGTCACTTTTATTTAGCTAACTCTACGGTAGGAGAACTTGTAGTATCTACAAGATATTTAATTATCGCAGGTACTGGTAACTTGTTCTTTAACCCAGAAGGTACGTTCCCTATCCGAGTGTATAGTGGTTGGGACGTGGTGACTGATGATTCTATGAATAACACTGCTAACCCACCAATGAATTATAAAGGTGTAGCCAAAGCAAGTGAAATTTTTGCTTTGACAAATAACAACAACCCTAAGAGTTTTATTACTAATAAATAGCTTTTATTTTAACAAAAGGACTAACTATGAAATTCTTTAATCTAAAAGAGTTATCAAAGTCTTGGTCTGTTCAAGTATGGTCTGCTACCACAGCGTTAGCGACTATCGATTTCTCAACAACATGGCTTGATAATGTTATCCCAGAACAACATAAACCTTTAGTTTATGCGGTTCTAGGTGCTATCGGCTTAATTGTGCGAGCAATCAAACAGCCAAACTTATCAAAGTAACTTAACAAAGGTGGTGTATGAATATCAGAACACACACCGCAATCACCACAAGTCAGTCTCAATCAAACGATCCACGTTTCAACCTTAATCCACTTTTCCCAACATCGACAAATATCGAAGTCCGTCAATTACCTAAACGAGTAATTGCGTGGGGATTGGATAAGGACGAAACAGTGACGGTACATATTGCAAGGGTACAATCGTTAGGCAATCCCAACTGGGCATTAACCGAAGATTGTTGCCCTTGCATAATTGAGCCTGACAGAGTGGCGAATGTGCAACAAATGCCTTACAAAAAATGTAAGAAAGCAGTGGTGTTAACCGCTGACGAACCCGCAATTCATATTGATGATGCAGGTACTTACTATTTTGAGTATCACGGCAACAATGAGGTCATTATCGATCACTACGACGATCCAGTAATGACTAAAAACAGACTATGCGACTGCGATTATTAATCCAGTCGCTTTTTTATTGGAGATGAAAAAATGGCAAAACCAAACATCTTAGCAGCACGTAAACACGTTGTTAAACCAAGTGAGGGTAACAGCGGTTTTCGTTTTAAAGATAGCACAGCCTCTGTAGCGGGTAACATTTTAAGTGGTTCACGCCCACAAGTTACCGTAGGTGGCAAAAAAGGCTGTTCAAGCTGCGGTAAATAATTAAGAGGTATGTTGATGAAACAGCAAGATAAACCATTATGGCAACAACTATACTCGCCCACCAGTTACGAAGAACTGACCGAGTTACGCCAAGCATTAGCAACAAGCCCTAAAATGTCTGCGCAACTACAAGCATTTTTACATGCGGAAGTATTGGTTAAAACCGCACAGGCAAGGCTAGAGCTAAATTCCGAAATGCGACTTGAATATCAACATACCGCAAACGCATTCACAGAGTTACTCGGAATGCTATTTCAACCTGAAAAAATGACAACGGAAAGACGACGAAGTCTTTAACGCTCAATCAGCTCCTCTGAATGAAACAAATCCCCCCTCTTTAGCAAAGAGGGGGTAAGGGGGAGATTTACCATCTCTTTTAAGGAAAGACCAATGGAAAACCAAAATCAATCAACATCAACCTACAAACTCGGTAGCAATGTACCTGAGTACATCCGTCAGCGCTTTGCCACTGCAAATACAAATACGCACCCAAAGCCAAAGCAGGAAGAACCTGAACAAACCGAAGAAATTGAACAGGAAGAAGTAGAGCAAGTTGAAACACCTGAACAAACAGAAACACTCGTTGAACAGCAACAAACCGTAGAAACGGTAGAAACTGAAAACAACGAAGTGAAATCGTGGAAAGGACGATTAAACAAAGAGCAAGAAGCTCACCGCGATACAAGCGCTCGCTTATTAACTGAAAGCGATGCTCGTAAAAAAGCAGATGCCAAGGTTAAGGAATTACAAGCAGAGCTTGAAACATACAAACAGCAAGCAACACAGCAAACCGAACAAACTCAACAATCAACCGAAGATGACTTTACGGCAGAAGAAATTGAAGAGTTGGAAATGATGAGCCCAACGGTTCGCAAGCTCGTAGAACGTATGCGTAAGCAAGGGCAGAGCGCACCAATGCCAAACGTCGATCAGATTATTGAACAGCGTTTTGAGCAAGCGCAAACCAAGCAAGCGGAGCAAAATCAATCTGTTGCTTTCCATAAAGCATTGATCGAACAAGTGCCTGAGTTTCAAGGGTTAATGGCTGATTCGGCATTCAGTGAATTCTTGAATAACAAAACTATCGACTTTGCGGGGAATAGTGCAGCAATGCTTGTGGCACATATCGGCAGTACCAAAGACATTGCACGCATTCCATTGTTCAGACAGTTGATTGATGAATACAACCAAAGTAAACAACCGCCTAAGGAAATCGTAACTGCTGCGCCAACAGGTAAAGCAGCACAACCACGAACGCCTAAGGCTAAACCAAAAATGACGGCAAAGGACATCGCCCATAAAAATATGCTCGTTCGATCAGGAAAAACGAAAGAGCTAATGGAGTTCCTTGCCAAATTTGAATAAGGATTAAATTATGGCATATAACGTACGTGCTGCTGACTTAGGTGGCGCAACACAAGGTTTGTATATTCCAGACCACGCTTCTGACATTATCATCTCAGAGGCGACAAGTTGTTCAACCTTACAGCATATTGCAAACCAAAAATACAATATCGAGAGCTTAGGTTTAAACTGTGCACAAACAGCGCATTACACCATTATCAACGATATTGAAATTGGTGATTTCACAGGAAATCAGTGGAATGGGGAATATTGGGAACCAGACGATCCATTCCGTAGCGGTCAAATCACTCTTTGCCAAAGTGTGAAAATTCACAAAAAATTCTCCCGCGAAGAGGCGACAGCACTTTGTCACCGTTGGGAAATGGTGCAAGGTGGTTATGAAACGGCTATTGCAGGTGCATTAACTCGCCACACTGAACGCTACGGCTACAAAATGATTGCTGCTTCAGCGTACAAACACAATACTGGTAATAAAGCAGGTGCAATGAGCGGTAATATCCAATTAGGTGATACCGTAAACCCTGTGATTATCGGTAAAAATGGTGTAAACCCAGTTACGTTAATTGAGTTAATGGAGCAAGCAATTCACGAAACAGGTGTAACTTGTAGTGGTACATCACTTAAATTAGTGGTAAACCCAGCAATCTTCCGTCATATTCGAGGCGTGCAATCAAAACTCGGTGCAGGTGGCAGTTGCTTGCGTGATAATCCATTAATCACCGGTATGGTTCACCCAATCTTAGGTATGGAAATCTTCTCAAGTATCAATATGCCTCGTTACCGTCGTCCTGATGGTAAATGGGTGGATTACATCTTAATGGTGAATGAAAACGACATTGCAGCACCAATCTCGTTAGATTACCTAGAGTGGAGCCCTGATAAACACGATATTTACTTAATCGGTAACTACCGTTTTGATGTGGCAGCATTAACAAGCAAATCAATCGCAGTTGCTGCGGTTGTAGTGGAGGACTAATAATATGGCAGTTTATCATTTAGCTCGAGGCGGTTTTGCGCCAGAGTTCGGCACAAACGCTTGTGCTGGCAAATGCTCAAATCAATGTGCAGTAGATGAACACGGTTTACCATTCTTCTTACAACCTGATTTACGTTCAGACGGGGGCTACGGCTTCCGTGATAAAGTGGAATGGAAACAGCTAATGAACCAGTTAGATGTGCGTTATGGCAAAACCGCAGAAGATTTAGAAGTAGGCGATAAGCTATACATCTTCTTACAACCTAACCACGCTAATGTTAAATCATTATTTGTGGACTTCCGTGAACCTGTTGCGGGCTTTAAATTCACACTAGGTTCAATCAACGGTGCGGATTATTCGGGTACGGAGAAATTAGTCACCTATACCGAAAAATTGCAAGTTGAGAACGTAGAAGATACTAGCGACTTAGACACAGGCGCAGTAGAAGAGCGCACGCAATGGGTAACGCTTGTTGAAAATGGTTATAACGCTAAAGTGGATGCAGTGGTATTAGAAATCGTTGCATTACCGACAGGCGGATTACCAAAAGATATGGCGTTATTATTCGCACGACGTTTTGAGCAAGACGGTTATATGATGTAACCAAGTAGGCGGGCTAAGGCTCGCCTTTTATTTTTCTAATACGGAGCAAACCAATGAGCCAAAAATTTAAACCTATTACTTTTGCCTCACATGAAAACGGCTTGAAGTTTACTGTAGAAGATCCAATGGATGCCAAAATGCTTTCTAGCAATGAAAAGAAAGACATCATTTATTACGATCGCAATGAAACATCAGCCCCACAAGGTAAAGGTAAAAAAGCAAAAGCGACACAGAATGACGATTTAGAACAGGAAATTAACTAATGAACCTAGCGGATTTTATTTTACGAGTGCGGTTCGATTATAACGATATCGACAGCGATAGAGTTGAAGATCCGCTGATTGTTGATTACTTAAAAGAGGGTGTTCGAGAGAGTTTTCGCTTGAACCCTAATAAATTCCTAAAAACAGTCGTGGCGCAGTTGGACGACAGCGATTTACAGCAACCCTGTTGTTGTGATCTGCTTTATTCAGTTGATGCAATTACTGATGCGCACGGTAATTTCATTGCTGAACTTAAAGAAGTAGACGACAGTGCAGCAACAGCATTTGGCAAGAAAAATTGCAAACGCAAAAACAGCCAAACACGCAGTTACAGCAAAGTGCCAAACACAGACAATCAATTCACCGTCAAACCGCCTGTTAGCCCTAACGAAACCGTCTATGCTCGCTTAACTTGTGCGGTAATCCCAGAAATCAAAGCGGACGAACCGCTAGATGATGCGATCACCGAAAACTACGCAAGCCTAGTGGACTACGTACTGTACCGATTATTCGGAGCAGAAACGGAAAGTGCAACATCGCAAAACAAAGCAGCGTTCCACTACAAACAGTTTGTGGACGGCATAATGCTTAAAGAGCAAGTGCGACAAGCCTTTATTCGTGGAGCGAAATCGCAAAATATAAATCAAAAATAACCGCTTGCAAGTTTATTTTTTCTACTCTAAAATGTAAGACAAATGTATTACATAGGAGAAAGAAAATGACTTCATATACTTTCAGACTTGATGAAACTCTAAAGCAAGATGCGTTTTCTGTTTTCAAAAGTTACGGATTAAATCCAGCTCAAGCGATTAAAATGTTCTTACAACAGGTTGTTGCAACAAATTCCATTCCTGTTCAACTTGATTATCAACCGAATGAAACAACTATTCGAGCGATGAGAGAGATTGAAGAAGGCAAGGCAATTCCACTTGAATTAAAGCAAGGTGAAAACCTACACGATGCTTTAATGCGAATTGCAATGGAGCCTGATGATGAAGACATTTAGCTATAGCAAGGATTGTAAGCGTGATTTAAAGAAGTTAGCCCTTACGCCAGATATTCTAATGAGTGCGGAGATGATTGATGTAATGTATCTATTACAAAATGAATTACCGCTACCTGAAAAATATCGAGATCATGCATTAACAGGTAATTGGGATGGTTTTCGAGATTGCCATATCAAAAATGATCTTGTTCTAATTTACCAAATTCGTGAAGATGAAATTTATCTTGCGAGATTAAATACACATTCTGAAGTTTTTAAGTAGGTAATAACCTATTTCCCGAACCGCACTTTTAACGAAGTGCGGTTTTTTTATGGAGAAAATTTATGTCCTGTAACTGTTTAAAACCCAAATGCGGACAAGCCCCAGCGGTCAGCTTTACTTGTGATAATGACGGACGAGATGTTGAATTTATCGATCTTGAAGAGTTTTTACCCCGAGTAACTCTTGTCGCTAAAGGTGTGCCTGATGATGTAGCCTTAGAGTATATCCGACAATGCCAAACCTTAGCAAGAGATAGCTGGTTACTTAAACGCACCGCCCACATTGATGTACAAGCAGGCGTTAAAGACTACTACATTGAAAGTGGCGATAACGAGCAAGTGCATTTAATCCACGGCATTAACTTAGGCAAAGGCAGATGTTGGACAGGTTGTTCAACTAACTGTTTTGTCCCTTTGAAAGGTTGTCGCAACGAAGCATTTACCTTTGAGCCGAGCGATAAAATTATTCTCTCTCGAATCCCGAAAGAAGATAAAGAAAATCAGCTCAAAGTGGATTACCTTGCAATGCCAACCCAAAACGCTTGCCAAGTGGATAAATTGCTTTATGACCGCTACCACGATGTTGTGGTCAATGGCGCATTATCCAATCTGCTATTTATGCGACAGTATGAATTTGCTGATCCACAAATGGCAATGGTCTATGAAAAACGCTTTAAGCAAGGCATTGCACAAGCCAAAATTGACACAATGCGAGCCTTTGAAACAGGTACGCAAACCTTAATATCTGGAGCAAGACTGTAATGGCTAAATGCAAAGTATTAGATAAATGCAAAAAGTGCAAATGTTGCAACCAAGACAATGACGGTTTAGCCAGTCAAATCCAAGTGCCAAGACCCACGGAACGAGTGATTGAACGGCAAATTGTTGAACTCGCCACAAGTTGCGAAGATTGTTGCGGTTGTCTTAGTAACCAAGAAACCAACTCACAGTAGTTGGTTTTTTTATCCCTAATTTATGGGGTGGAGTATGAAAATGCCAACCAAAAACCCTGATGTATGGGCGAATATTTGGAACTGGATCGCCCTACATATGAACTCAATTAACAGTTTCTTTTTTGCTTTCGCTATTGCCTTTTTGCGCATTGCCTATGTTGGCAAAGAGCGCAAATGCTGGCGAATTTTCGTCGAGTGTTTGTTATGCGGAATGCTTGCAGTAGCCAGTGAAAGCGTTTTTGAGTATGCCAATATGCCCACAAAATTAAGTGTGGCATTAGGTGCAATTATTGCAATGTTCGGTATCGATAAAGTTCGTGAATTTGCAAAAAAATATGTAGATAAAAAGGTAAGCAAAAATGAGTAAATTCAAATTTGGAAAACGTAGTGAAGAAAATCTCAACGGTGTTCATAAAGACTTAGTCAAAGTTGCACGCAGAGCCTTAGAGTTAAGTGAAATTGATTTTACCGTAATCGAAGGTGTGCGAAGTAAAGCAAAACAAAAACGCTTGTATATTCAAGGTGCAACCAAAACAATGAATAGCCGACACCTAACTGGCCATGCTATTGATATTGTGCCTTACCCAGTAGATTGGAACGATTTAGAAAAGTTCGGCAAATTAGCCAAAGCAATGTTTGCAGCAGCGAATGAATTAAAAATCCCAATCCGTTGGGGTGGAGATTGGAACAGAAACGGACGTTCAGACGACGAGAAGTTCTACGATGGCCCACATTTTGAATTACTAAGAGCGGTTTATCCCTAATACACAAAATTCCTAGACAGCTTTAAATCGGTAGATACCGAGCCGAAAGGTAGATAAGTTACGGATAACAAACAACCCGATCAGAAATGGTCGGGTTTTTTATTACCAAAATTTTATAGGAGTAAAAAATGCAATTAGCAAATCCAGAAAATTTTAAACAATTTGTACAAATCAAAGATCGCCAAACAGTTACAACGTCTGAAATTGTAGCTAAGGTTTTTGGTAAAAAACACTATCACGTTATGCGTGATATTCGTGAAATTCTTGAAAATGGCGATGATGATTTTAACCAATCCAATTTTGGATTGGTTGAATATATCGACAAAAAAGGTGAAAAACGACCTTATTTTGAAATGACTAAAGACGGTTTTATGTTGGTCGTTATGGGCTACAAAACCAAAAAAGCAATGGGAATTAAAATTTCCTATATCAAAGCCTTTAACTATATGGCAGAGCAACTAGCTAAAGGCGGTGCAACGCTACTTGAACAATACTACCACGCAATCGGCGAACATAAGGCTAAGAAGAACTTCGCCAGCTTATGTGGCAAAGGTTTAAGTGAATGGAAAGGCGAAAAGCCTGTATTAGAGGCGACAATCCGCATTATTGAAAACAAAATGCAAATCGAATTGCCATTAGGTATTGACATCAAGAACAGTTGAGTAGTAACATTAACCCAAGCTCTCAAAAGGCGAATATTCAACGGTATCTCACCCCGTCAGCGTGATTTTTTTGTACCTAAAATCTAGTGAATTTTGGCTAGACCATTACAAAGTTCATTATTAGGGCAAAAGCAAACAATTTAATTCAATGATCGACAGTGCGACTAATACAATACCGCAAGGGAATACGTCCGCCTGATTGAATACAGGTTTTGAGCTGTCGATCACCCTAACTCAAGATTAGGGCATTTCTCTCAAAAGGAATATTCAAATGACAACTCAAATCTCTACTCAAACAATCTCTTTCTATGGTTCTGATCTAATCACTTTAAAAGTTGAAGATGTAATCTATACAGCGGTTAAACCTATCGTTGAGGCATTAGGCTTATCGTGGGGTACTCAAAAAAGAAAGCTTATAGAACAACAAGATAAATTCAGTTGGGTTCATATGAACTCAACTGGTTCAGATGGTAAAACTTATGAAATGCTTTGTATGCCACTGAAAAAACTCAACGGCTGGTTATTCAGTATCAACCCTGAAAAAGTCAGAGCAGATCTCAAAGATCGTGTAATCCAATATCAAGAAGAATGTTTTGAGGCACTTTACAACTACTGGCACTTCGGCAAAGCAGAACGCAAAACCACAACCGACGAACGCACAGGATTACGCCAAGCGGTTAGCCAGTTAGTGAGTAAGAAAAATCTAATGTACTCAGATGCATATTCACTTATTCATCAACGTTTCAACGTAAGCCATATTGACGAGCTTACCTTAGAACAAATCCCAATGGCTGTTGAGTATGTTCACAAGGTTTACTTAGAAGGCGAGTTGATTATTGATGAGCCGAAACAAATGGAAGAAGATAGCGTAACCATACCTGTTGATATTTTTGGCGCAATTATTCAGCACACCCGCCACGCACGAAGATTAGCAGATAAGGTCGAGCCGTTTCATCGTCAATTACAAGAGATTATGGGGCTAGATCGTTGGTTTAAAAATGAAATTGCGGGTATCGCCTACGACGTGGCACACGAATTTAACTACTTCTTAGACGAGGGCGAGAAAATTCTGGAAAAATACCGCAAAGAGAAATCACAAATTAACTACGCTAAGGCTAGAAATGCTAGATTAGCAAACTTTTAACAAAATCAACCCGCTTGTAAAGGCGGGTTTTCCTTGCTTGTGTTTTACATTTGTTTTACACTATTTCCAAAATAGGAGAAGGTTATGGCAAATTTAAATATCCGTATTGATGATGCAATTAAACAACAGGCGTTTACTGCGTTCGATAATTTAGGGGTTTCACCTTCCGATGCAATTCGAGCTTTTTTAGCTTATGTAGCAGATACAGGCAGAATGCCGATTAAGCAAGTGATTGTGTCTGATGAAGATGCTGAGTTATATGCGCTTGTCAAAAAGCGTTTGAGTGAACCTGAAAAAATTAAAGATACCACTCTTGATGAACTTTTCTCATAGGAGAGAAGAATGGCTTATTCCATTAAGGTTCACGATGATTTTGTGGCAGAGTTGAATAAACTCGATCCAACGGTGAAACAGCAGTTACGTAAGAAACTCGATAAGGTTGTTGAAAACCCACATATTCCGAAAAATAGATTAAGTGGTGATTTACATAATTGCTATAAAATCAAATTAAGGAAAGCAGGAGTTCGTTTAATTTATCAGGTTAATGATGATGAAATTTATATCTTGCTTTTAACCGTCGGAAAACGTGCGGATAATGAAGTTTACGACACAGCAATCAATCGCATTTAATTAACTAAATCCAACCGCTTGTAGCGAAAGTTACAGGCGGTTTTTTATCTCTAATTTATGGGGCGGAGATTGGAACCGAAACGGACGTTCAGACGACGAGAAGTTCTATGACGGCCCACATTTTGAATTATTGCGAGCCGTTTATCCTTAGTAATGAGCTGAAAGTTTTAATTCCATACCACAGGCTTGAGCATAGCGTAAAAGACTGGAAAGAGTAGCTTTATCCGCATTGCGTTCTAATTTAGATACAGCAGGTTGAGATACTCCCATTCTTTCAGCTACTTGCGAAATGTTTAAGCCTGCTTTATTACGCATTTCATAAAGTAGAGACTGGACTTCATCAGCTGCTTTTTCTTCAAGGTATAGGTTTTTTACTTTTTCATCAGCAAGTAATTTATCCTTTACTGTTTTATACGAGATCGGTTGTACTTTCATCGGTCATCTCCTGTAAACGTCTTAGAGCAAGTTCAATTTCATTTTGCGGTGTTTTTTGTGTTTTCTTCACAAATGTGCGGAGAATATAAATTTTTCTACCAATCGCAAAAGCGAAGAATGTTCGTGTAATGTCTTTTTTCCCTACACGCAATTCAAATAAACCATCTTGAATAGGGCGAGTATCAGGAAAGCGTAATTCATTACCTAGCGTTTCTAGTTTATCAAGTTTAGCTAATAACTTAGCTTTCATTACATCGTTCAACTCTTCTATTTCTGAAAATGCTTCAGGGTGAAATAGTAATTCAAACATATAAGTTATAAATAGATTTAAAAGTAAACTAATTATAACCTGTAAGAAATAATTTGCAAGGACTTAAAATGCCAAGCCTAAAACTCACAACCTTTGGCGGTATAGCCCCAAAGCACCAAGCACAGAACTTACATCAAGCAATGGCGCAAGTGGCGCACGATGTGGATCTATCACGGGGCACATTGCGACCGTGGCGCACTGATAAAAAGGTCACCGACAAAACAGGTAATTCAATCTTTGTGGATAAATGTTGCTATCTTACTAGCGATAATTGCAAAGCGTCCTATTCACGCATTGATACCGACTGCTGTTTTATCGTGGCAAGTGGTGTAAAGGATTACCCTGTAATTCAGCGCAAAGACAATGCCTGTAATGACAAATGGAACAGACTAGGTTTTCCGATTGAGCTTGATGCACCTAACGCCCAATTCTTAGGCACATTAAGCCAAGACTTCAACCAAGAGCTACGCCAATATATTTACACCCTTGTAGATGAATTCGGATTTGAAAGTGCGCCTAGCTTACCAAGCGAACCCATTTATGCCCACAACGATCAACAAGTTATTTTAAGCGGATTACCGACTAATTTCCCAACCTACAACATTGCGAAAATTCGCCTTTATTGTGCGGTAACTCAATTAGATTATGGCGATCCAAAAGCGGAATATGATGCCCATTTCCTACTGGTTGATGAATTAGATTTTGGCACAGCAAATTACATTCACCAACCGCATACGGTATATGGGGAAGAGTGCTTAACCGAAGAATACGAACCGCCCAATGAATGTATGACCGATCTACAGTATTGTGGCAACGGACAACTAGGCGGATTAGTGGGTACAGAGTTATGGCTCAGTGAACCACTCAAACCCCACGCATTCCCCGAGGCGTATCGCTACGGGCATTTTAACGGTAAGCCAATTCGATTTTTATGTGGCGAAAGAGCGGGCTATATTCTTACGGATGAATACCCAGCGGTGATCGAAATGGAAAGTCCTTGCCAATCACAAGGTTGTCGAAGTATCAGCATTTGCGAAGAACCACACCCGATAATTTCGTATCAATCAGCGTGCTTATATAACGGTGCTTGCTTTTACGCAACCAAAGACGGCTTAGTAATGCTAATGGGTAGTCAGTCTAAAATTGTTACAACCCATTTATATACCAAAGACCAATGGCAAGCCATTGCCCCGTGGACAATGATTGGTGTTGTACACGACGGCTACTATTTTGGCTTTACCGAAACGCACAGTATTCGTTTTAAAATCCCAGATAATATTCACGAGGAAGTACAAATTGAAACGCTCACGACTCTCTCTATTCGTCCAATCGCAGTGTATCGTAGCGACCAAGACGAACTCTTTTTTGCAACCGCAGACGGCATCTTTCAATGGAACGCAGGCGGAGATTGGAAAACTTTTAGGTGGGTGGGGAAACTTAATACTGCACCTGGCTACACTGCTTTCACCGCTTACAAGATCGTCCACGACTACACCCCAACTCACGTTAAACACACCGCATACAAACGTCATCGGAGCGAAATGGTGCAAGAGCCTGTTATCTTAGGTGACAAGATTGTTATTGACAGCAGACCACACCGCTTAAAAGGCGGTTACTCAACCTTGCAATTTGATGTCGAAATCACAGGACAAGGCGAAGTTTTAGAATACCACGTTGCAACCAGTGTGGCGGAGTTGGGTATAGAGTAAAACACAAAAAATAAAGCCGAGATATTTGCAGTATCTCGGCTTTTTTATTACCCATTGAAAAGGAATGAGTAACAAATTATGAGCAATTATAGCAAAACTAAATTGAAAATACATCCAAAAGAGGGCTTAGAAATGGAAACTTACGCAACCCCATTTATTAAAAATGCAATCGGTATAGCCATAATCCTAATGGCAATTTCTGTATTAGCGTTATCAGTAACTCCCTTAATTAGTACAATCAAATGGTGGTAACAATGAAATATCAAACAGAACGCATTGAAGATATTGCCCAATCACAACAGCTGATCGCAGACCTATTCCAATATGTAGGTGAACACTACGACCAAAGCGCACAGTTACGAGAAAACTGGCAACTGTTTTTTAGAATATGGGGCAATCAAGATCCATATACAAAAATCAAAGTGTTCACCGCTCGCAATGACGACGGCAAAATCGAAGGTTGCGTAATGGCGTTACTTATCGAAAATCCGCTTTTTGTGGCAAAACCTTTTATTGAACGTTTTGTAAATTTAACTCAAGGCGACACAGATTTTGATGATTATGTAACCTTAATACTAGATAATCTCTAATTGAATTGCTATAATTGTATAGCAAATTTAATAGGAGAATAACTATGTTAGCGATACGATTACCCGAAGATATTGAAATGCGTTTACAGCACCTTGCAGATGAAACAGGGCGCAGTAAAACCTTTTATGCAAAAGAGGCTATTTTGAAATATCTTGAAGATATGGAAGATATTTTCCTAGCTGATAAAGCGTTGAGAGAGTTTAGAGAGTCTGGTGAACAGCTTGTGAGTATCGCTGATTTGGAGGCTGAACTTGGCTTGGGACATTAAATTTTTACCCAGTGCGGTAAAAGAATTTAAAAAGCTCGATAAGTCAGTTTCAGCTCGAATTCTTTCCTACTTAAAAGAAGTGGCTCAATTAGACGATCCAACCGTAAGAGGAAAAGGACTAACAGGCAATCTAGCAGGGTACTGGCGTTATCGAATTGGGGATTACCGTGTAATCACACAAATTCAAAATGGTGAACTTATTATCACGGTAATTAAAATCAATCATCGAAGTAAGGTGTATGAATAATGAAAAAACTACTCACCGCATTAATGGTTGGATTATTGGCATTGCCGGTAATGGCAAAACCAGTCAAAAATATTGAACAGGCAATCGAATTAGTTGAGCGTTCGATAATTAAGAACAAGCTAACCGAATTACCAATTCAATGTTTGATGTTTATTGAAAATGATGTCGGAAATGATTTTCCATATCATCAAATTGATGTAAGAGAAAAGCATAACCAAGAGTGCGGTGGCGATCCTGAAACAGCACCTAGATTGTTTAGTTATTCAGTAAACAAGAAAAAAGGTTTTCTAAAAACAGATGCAATTTGGCGAGAAGATGGAGAAGAATTTAGTGGAATATTATACCCAATCGATCCAATATCGCCAGTTATCCTTTATGAGAAAGGTAAAGAGCGAAAACTAAAATATTTTGTCAGAGGTTCTGGCAGAGAAATCAAATAAAACAAAGCCTGTTGAGTAATATCAGCGGGCTTTTTTAATGGGATTAAGTTATGAGTGAACAAAGAAAATTAACCCGTAGAGAACAAGCCGAACAGTATTTAAAAATTCCAGAAGTAAGACGATACCTTGATTTTCTTTCGTGGGCTGAGGGTACTGAACAAAATGGTTATAACACCACATTTGGTAACAAAAGATGGGAAGATTTATCTCATCACCCAAATAAAGTTTGGGGCAGGACTGGAGATGGTCCAACAACTGCAACAGGTCGTTATCAAATTCTAGGTAGTACGTGGAAAGAGCAACAAAAAGCACTCGGACTTAAAGATTTTGGGCCTGAAAGCCAAGACTTAGCGGCTGTATCTTTGATTATGCGACGTGGTGCAATTAACGATATTATTAATGGCGATGTTGATACGGCTAATAAAAAATTAAGCAAGGAATGGGCGAGCTTACCTTACAACACGAGTCCACACCAATCACAAAAGAAAAAAGATGCCGCAATGCGTAAATGGCAACAGTTGCAAAGTTCTGGTGGTTTAAATCAGATTGATGGTGGTAATTATGACTATGTAACCCCAAAACAAAATACGGAAGTAGCAAGTTCTCAATCTTCCAACCCACAAAACTGGTTCAGCAATTTACTCCCCGAAACCGCTCAAGCACCGCAACAAATTCAATCGGTGCAACAGCAAACACAAAGACAACCAATCGATCCATTTAAAGCATTTACCGACAATTTCAATCAGCTCAATGGCACATTAGATACTTTTGCCCCGATTGAGCCTATTAACAACCAAGAGAAATACGCAAAACAGCTTGCAAGTGCTTTTGGTGAAGAACCGTCCACAAATGGATTATTAGATTATGGCGTAAGCGATTTGGTAAAAAGTATTTACGATCAGACCGCTTAAAACAACACAAACAACAAAGCCCCGACTATTAGCAGTAGTACGGGGCTTTTTTATTCCAACTTACATCCCAAGAAGGAACAAAATTCAATGGATATTTTACAGACAATCCTACCTATTTTCAAGGAGCTTGTTATGCAATATGGCTTATGGCAAACATCAATAGCAATGACATTATCATTAATCTGTATCGTCTTAGCATGGCGATTACCTAACATTATTACCGCATTGAAGAAAAAGGATTAGCTATGGCAGTCAAAGATATTTTTGGGCTACAAAGCTCATACAACTTAAACAACACATATAACGATCAGGTTAATTGGCAAGATGCGTTTAAGATGGCTAATAGTTTTGCCGAAACATCTGAAAAACATCGTGCAAATCGAGAGAATTTAGCTACTTCAGACTGGCGAGTTGCAATGACTAATGCAGTCAATGCAGATAAAACCAACGAGGCAGGTTGGAATGTTCAAACTCGAGATGCAACGCAACCTTTTTTAAATAATCAGACAATTGCGAATGCAACATACAATACTAACTTATCCAATTTCAACAACGGACAGTTAGGCGGTAACGAACAGTTACAACAATTACAGCGAGATATGGTTTTAGCAGGTGTACCATTTACCCCTGAAAATGCCAGAGATTATATGCTCAAAAATCCCGACAGATACAACAACCACGCATTTACAGCCGTAAACCAACAACTTACCGCACAGCAAGCTGCGTATAAGGGAACGTTTGATAATGCCTTAGCGCAGTCAATAGTTCAGATTACAGATCCGCTTACAGGTCAAGTAACAAGAACATATATTGATGAACAAAAGCTAAGACAAAACTTAGCAGGCAGTAGGCTTGATCCAAATGAACGTGCGTATGTAGACAACCGTTACGCAGAGTTTGCAAAACAAAATGGATTTACCGCCCCTGTTTACGATATTAACACGATGGATAAAGGATTCTATCGTTTCTTAGGCACAGACTACGAAAGCAAGCTTACCCCACAACAGCGAGATATTGCATTAGCTGAAAGAAAAGAAATGGTGGAAAGTGCGCAGGGTGCAGCAAACAGTGCTTTTGAAGTGTTAAATAAAATGTTCCCAACGCCAGTTGCAAGTGTTACACCAGCAGGCAGAGTAAGGGAAAATAACTATGTACCAACACCGCAAGTAAAAGCAAGCGCATTAACTACCGATGATATGAACCTTGTTCAGCAGTATGCGACTATCTCTGGTATGACGGAACAACAAGCATTGGCAGATCTAAACTCAATCTTTGTGCGTAGAGAAGCTGATGGCGCAGAAGCAACTAAACAGAAAATTCTTGCGGCAATTAATCGAGCGCAAGCGTTGAAAAACAATGCTCATCATCAGCAATGGCAACAGCAAAACCAACAGCAAATTAATGGACTAATGGAACAATATAACCCATATATGTTCAACAGTGGGCAAATGTACTAAGTACCAAAACAACAAAAACCGAGAACTCACAATTCTCGGTTTTTTTATTTCTAAGGAACCCCGAATGGCACAACAACCAATCTCTGTATTACCTGAATTTCAATATTCATCTGTGGCAAATATGCGTGCTGAACAGTTTGCGAAACAGCAAGCAAGAGCGCAAGCACAGCAAGAACGTGAGCAACAAAAGGCACTTAAAAACTTTGACAAAGAAGGGTATTTGCAACAACAGGGCGAAGCATTAGTAAAAGCCTTTAACGACAGTACCGCAAATCTTAATGTGGATACCAAATACCTAGCGTATCAACAAATGGACAAAGAGCTAGATACACGTTTTAAACACTATTCCGCAGAAGACTTAGCCACCTTAAAAAGTTATTTCAAATCAGCCGATCCAGCTGTTACCCATAAAGCAGGCTTTTTTGGCAACTTAGGCGATGTTGCCGCAATGGTACCCAAAGCAGCATTAGGTCTAGGTAGCTCGGTCGCAGGTTTAATCGACCCACAAAGTGATGCTCGTAAATGGTTCGACGAGTCTCGAGATTGGGTGGAAGATAAAATGAACAGTGATGAGTACAAGATTAATAAAATCACAAATGCTCAACGCCTAGCGGATGCAAAAGCTCGTGGGGAATACGGCTGGAGTGCAAGTTTTGAGAACTTTAGAAATAACCCACTAGATGCAGCTTTAGATGTTGGTGAAAGTATTTTACCAACCGTCGTAGCAGGCGCATTAACAGGGGGTTTAGGTTTAGGGGCAGTTGGTTTTGTACAAGGCAGTGGCGATTCTCGCAATAGCACTAACGACAGAATTATGGATATGCCAATTTCTGAATTGGCAAAAAGTCCACTATATCAGCAATATCTCGCAAGTGGTTTAACCGCAGAACAAGCAAGAGCCGCAACCGCAAGTGATTTCAAAGAACACGGTCCAGAAATTATTCTAAGCGGTTTAACAGGTGCAATTACAAATCGTCTAGGTGGTATTGCTAAATTAGGCAAAGCAACCCAAGCAGGCAAGATTTTAGATAGCGCAGGTGGACGTTTTGTGCGTGAGCTAGGTACAGAGGCGATAGAAGAAGTTGCACAACAAGCCTTAGAAAATAAAGCTGTTAGAGATATAAATCCAAAACAAACTCTTACAGAAGATCTAGGTAGCGCAGCCTTTGGTGGTTTGTTAGGTGGTGGCTTAGGCGGTGGTGTAGCTGCTGTTTCAACCGCAAGAGCAAATAGCGCATTAGCACAACAACGCCAAGCATCAGAAGACTTTCTTAATAAACTTGACCCAAACGGTGGCCCAACGCAAAACGGCGCTCAATCAAAAGATGCATCAGACAGATTTGTTGATAATGTAATGAATGTATCGGAACAGGGCGAGCAAACGCAAGCACCTGTAACCCCAACAGCAGAACCAACGGCAGAACCGCAAGTTGCGCCACAACCAACAGAACCACAAGCGGTGGATTCATCATCAGAGTTTGCCAATAAGCCTATTACTTTTGATGAAAATAATGTTGCTTATGAAAGGCTATCGCCTGAACAAAAACAGGCGATGTATGACTATGAACAGTCTTTTCAAGATTATCTAAATGCGAGAAACGAGCAACATAGCCCTGAACTTATTCAGCAATTAGAAGATACGGCCAACTTAAAATTAAGCGAGGTATTTGGTAAAGGCATCAATATAAATGTTCATCAAGCCCATATTGATGCAGTATCAGCTGAATTGAATAATCAGCAGGCAAATACAGATACACGTTACTCTCGCTCGCCAATCAAATCTGTTGAGGCAAATATCAAACGTGGACGTGATGCAATGAATACAGCCATTGCAGAACAGCGAACCGTTCACCGAGCAATGTTCAATCACAATCTAAATGGTTGGGTTGATTTTGAGTGGGGGGATAAAGGCAGAAGACTACCTAATGGCAAGACAAAAGGTGCAATGGGTATTAGCCATATTATTGATAAGCGAATGGCTGTTGATGGTATGACTGAGCAAGATGTTACTCGCTTTCTTATTGAAGATGTTACAGACACCATTGCTAAAGGGCAAGTATCAAGAGAAAACGTATTTGGTAAAACAAGAACGGTTGAGCTTGTTCATAATGGGAATGAAGTAAGGGTAACTAAGAAAGAAGGGAATAATGCGTGGATTGTTACAGGTTTTAAACAAAACCAACCGATGAATCAGAGCAGGGGTGCGACCACTTCTGACCTACACACTAACAGTCCTATACGTTCTCGTACTGAAATGGGAGCGGTTGGTACAACTAATGTACAATATTCCAAACCACAAAGCAACCCACAAACAGACGAAAACGCTGAAACAAACACCCAAACCCAACAAGCTGAACGCAATGCGCAAGAAATTTACCACGCTAAAGTATTACTCAAACACACTTTAGACGAACACGCAGATAAAGTAGAGCTTATTCACAAATCAGATTTAGATCCGAATGATGCGGACTACGACGGCAAATCGGGCGCAGAAGGCTTTTACCAAAACGGCAAGCTATACGTTATCTTAGATAATATCGCAAGCACAGGTGTTCTCACTCGTGCAGAGCGTATCACGTGGGTAGCATGGCACGAATTAGCCCACAAAGGCGTCAGAGTGCGTGGGCAAAAAATGCTTGAAAACGTACTGAACAAATCGGGTGAAAATGACGTTGTGGCGCAGATTGCAAAACAAACGCAAGCAGAACGCCAATCACAATACAACGAAACAATCTCGGATCAAGTAGCAACCGAAGAAGCCTTAGTTGAAATCTTTTCAGCCAAACAAACAGGCAACTGGAGCGAATTAGAAAACCGCTATGGTGTAACTATTCCTGAACAATGGAAACAGTCCAACTCATTCCTAAACCGTGTAGCCAATGCGCTGAAAAACTTATTCAGTTTTGTGCTACGTAAAAAAGACCTACAAAACATTTCTGATAAAGAATTGTTAGGGATTTTAAAAGGGATTGAGCGTGATTTAGGTAAGGTAAATTCTCCCCAAAATCAGACCGCTAGCAACGGTAAGGATACGGTAAGTTCTGAACCACGTTACAGCCTAAGCGAAGATCCAAATTCTGAGTTTGCAAAAGCGGTTGATGATATTTATTCTAACAACTATCAACATATTAGATCAGAATGGATTACTTTGGGAACAACTCCGCAAGCATTAATACAGTCTGGTATTGATGATTTAGTTATGAGAATTAATAAGCAAAAAATAGGGAGGATAAAAAAAGAACATCCTGAAGTTACGGATGCGATGCTTAAGCAAATTCCATATCAGCTTAACAATCCAGTTGCAGTATTTAAAAATAATAAGAAGGATAGCATACCTAATTCTTATGTAGTATTAACCAAATTAAAAGCAAATAATGGACAAAGTGTTATTGTTGCACTACACGCCAATAGAAAAGACAGAGCATTGGAGTTTAATAAAATTGCTAGTATTTATGGGAGAGAAGAAAGTAAGAAATACATATCAAATATGGCGAGACTTTCTGATGTTCGTTTTGTAGATATGAAAAAAGCTCGTAGTATCAGCCGACAGCTACAATTGCTGGATGGGGATACTTTAAACGAGCTTTTTAATAGAGCAAGTGTAGTTAAAAACGATAATGCCGTCAATAGCAAAGATGGAAATTCCGACAACTCGCCTAAATATTCTCGCAGAGCCAAAGATGAATTTACCCAAACCGAAACCCAATACGGTGGTAAACAAGCCTATGAGCAAGCGAAAGCAAATGGCGAAACAGAGCTAGATTATCGTCAATGGGTACAGGTTCGCACACCGAGCTTTAAACAATGGTTCGGGGATTGGGAAAACGATCCTGAAAATGCGAGTAAGGTTATCAATTCTAAAACTGGCGAGCCATTGGTGGTTTATCACGGTTCAAATTCTGATTTTTCAGTATTTGAGAAAACGCAAGAAACAGATTATGGTTGGTATGGTGAAGGGCATTATTTTACTGAAGATAGCGATATCGCCAATTCTTATGCTGATATAGCGGTTTCAGAGCGTGGTGGCAATCAAATTAATTATGGTGTTTATTTAAATCTTCGTAACCCTAACTATGTTAATTTATCTGATGATTCTGTAATTACAGATAAAAATAGTGATTCAGCAAAAGCAACAACAGATAAATTAAAATCACAAGGTTTTGATGGTGTTGTTGTATTTGAAAATAGTTCAGGTAAAGCACAAGGTAAAACGCCGTATAACTTTGTTGAAGAAGTTGTTGCATTTGATCCAACCCAAATCAAATCCGCCACAGACAACACAGGCGAGTTTGACAGAAGTAACCCTGATATTCGCTTTAGCCGTCGTCCTAAATCCGAAAGCCTAGAGAAGTTACGCCAATCTGAAACAATCAGAATTACAGGTAAGGAAATCGAGCCTAGTGATGATTTACGTCAATACAAACGCAATGCGTTAAATTACGGTAAAACCTTGCGTGGTTCTTATGTAAATAAGGATACAGGGCAAGAAATTTCTTTGGGCTTATCCGCAGTAAAAGAAGTATTAAATCACGACTACAAAGACCCTGACCATCTACAAAGTATTTCAGCCATTCCACAAATTATTGAAAATGCTATCTATATTGATACGGTTCAAAATGAAGACACAAATAAAAATCCTAACATTACAAGTTACGATTACTATTTGGCAGGCTTAAATATTGGAGGAGATGACTATACCGTTAGAGCTGTTATTGCAAATGCTAATACAGGTGAGCGTTACTACGATCATAAATTGACAGATATTGAAAAAGGCAAGCTATTATCTACCGCAGGGATAACAAATCCAAGTTTCGATAACAACTCGCCTTTATCTGAAATTGATGATAAACGCTTATTGCAAATTTTGCAAGATGAAAATACAGACAGTGAACCTAAATATTCCAAACGCCAATCCGCTATGGATCTATCACAGAAAGGAAAAGTGAAAGAAGACCCAACGGTGCTTGATACGCTAAAAGCAGGTGACTACAAAGGCTTTAAAAAAGCAATGGGGGATTTGTTAGGCAACGTAGCAAGTAAGGCGGATGAATATATTGCAGATAGCTTACGCCCTGTAAATGATTGGCTTGCTCATCTAACTAAAAATGGTGTGGCAGAAGTTGATGCAGCGAAAGTTCGCAATGCAATGTATTTAGCAAAAAATGCGCGAGATGCCCATAACACCAAGTTAGAGCAAACCTATCTCAAACCTATGCTGAAAAAGATTGCGGAAATTTCTAAGAAACAACGCAAGAAAAACAGCAATTTGGACGAGAAAAGCGTTAAACGTCTAATTGGTTTCTATCTTTCAGCAAGATACTCAATTATTCGTAATAACCAGTATCTAGCTGAAGATAAACAAGCAATGGACGATGCACAGGCAGAGCTTAACAAAGCGATTAAATCGGGCATTAAAGAAGATATTAACGCCACTCAACAAGCCTTTGATAAGGCAGAGAAACAATATCTCTCTCGTAAAGCTGATGTGGAAAGCAAAGACTTCTCGGATGATCGCAAGTTTGCAGTTGGTGTAGCTGGCGGTTGGTCTATTCCACACGCCCAAGCACTGATGGCGAATATCGAAAAGCATATTCCAAAATCAGACATTAATGAAGTGGGTAAATATGTTTACGCCTTAAATCGTGCAAGATTGCTGATCGACAAAAACAGCGGACGTTTCACTGAAGCGCAATACCACGAATTTTTAAAAGATAAATTCTATGTACCGCTTACAGGTGATCCGAGAATGAACGACGATGTGGACTTTATCGCAGGTACAGGGCAGAACTCGCTCAATATCGGCAAAGATCAACAAGATAAAGGGCGTAGAACATCGGAAGCAGAAGATGCCATTGATGCGATTTGGAAAGCGACAGGCAAAACCACAACCTACGCAGGTTGGCAACCGTTTAAACAGACGATTGATACAATCTACAAAGATGAAATGAAACGCTTACGCAATGAGGGTTATACCGATGAGGATGCTAAAAAGGAAATTGAAGAAACCTTAGGTATCAGCAAATCCAAAAAGCAAGACTCAACACGCTCAAGCGATAACGTGCTGATTATGAAAAAAGGCGGTGTATATTATGAATATAGCCTACCTGAAAAAGCGATGAACGCACTTAAAGCAGATAATGAGGAGTATGCGAATAACTTCTTACAACTGCTCGGCAAGCCGACAAGTTGGTATGCTCGTGGTGTAACCCAATGGACACTCACATTCGCACCTGTGAATATGATGCGAGATACGTGGGAAAAATCCGAGTTTATTCGAGTGCAAAAGATTTACGACAAAAACGGCAATCTACTCGATGATAAAACAATGGATAAAATCGGCAGAGCGGTGTTAAAAAATGCAATGCTAGGTGGTGATGTATGGAAAGCGACTAAGCGTTTTGGTTTTAATCAAGAGCTACGAACTGGCGAAGAACACAAAGTAGAGGGAATGCTGAAAGAAATGCTTGATGCAGGGGCAGTATCAACCTACCGCACCTATTTAGCTAAAACGGAAACAGATTTAGTCAAACAAATCAAAGCCGAAAATAGCGCATTAGGCAAACGCCTTGAAAAAGCAGGGGAAATTATCGAGGGTTACAACAAAATCTTTGATACCGTTTCCGCACTTTCAGCCTACAAAGCCTTAATTGATAATGGCGTGGATAAACAGCAAGCCGCAGCGATTACGCTAGAGCTGACCAACTTCCGCAAAACAGGCTCAAAAATGCGTGGTATTAAAGCCCTGTATATGTTCTCACAACCAACGGCAATGGGCGCAAGAAACTTAATTAAGTTCCTTTCAACCCCAAAAGGCAGACACCGTTTCACAGCTTATATGGGCGGAATGATGGCACTCTACACTGTATTGCGTGCAATGGGTGATGATGACGAAGGCGGAAATGTTATCGACCAATTAGGCGATATTACCCGCTACATTCCAATCCCAGTAGGTGACGGCACATTCCTTAAAATCCCAGTGGGTTTTGGTATGCCACAAATGGCGTGGAACTTTGCAGTAAACACCGTAAAAGCAGGCGCAGGCGATATTACCGCCGTTGAAGCAGGTGCAAATATGATTGCCCACGCAACACAAGTATTTGCCCCTGTATCACCGTCGGAGATTTCAGCAGCGAAAGATCCACTCGGCAAAGCGGCATTAACCGTAACGCCAAGTATCTTACAGCCAATGATGCAGATCGCCTTAGATCGCACCGCATTTGGTAGCAAGCTAACCCCTAGCTTTATTAGCAAAGACAAGCTCAAATCCGAACAATCAAAATCAACCACAGCGCAGTTCTGGAAAGACACAGCGGTATGGGTATTACTCAAACGCTGGCGTGAAATTCAAGGATTACATACCAACTAACCAACACTGCCTGTAGAAATATGGGCGGTTTTTTTATACCCGAAAAACAGGAGGAGTATGGCAAATCAATTTAAACCTACTATAGATAAACTAAAAGATCAGTCTGATAAAGACGGCAGTAAAAAGCTACTTTATCAAGAATATAAAAAATACACCGCCCCACAACTTACCGCTTTACGAGATGAGTATGTTGAGGAGCTCATTCATCAAATGATGGAGTACAAGGAAAAAGCCGAGTATCTCTATCTACATCATCACAATGAGGGTTAATTATGGCAGAGGCAGCATCTACAAGCGGTATTGATTGGTCGAATATTGCCACTACTGTATTTGGGCAAGAGGTTGATAAAAGTTGTGGAGAAATTAAATTCACTGGAAGTGAACAAAAGCTAACGGATGGTTCTGCGCATATGCGAGCACAGGCAATGGCAGATTATGCTTGTTCTTACTTCAAAGCCGTGAAAGAAAATGCTCGAACTAATCTAATTATTGCCCTAATTCAACAAGCGGCATCATTTTACTTTGCAGATAAGCAACACGACGTAGCAAAACAAGCACAAAACCGTTTTGATGAAATCTGGAATAACCAACGAGATAAATCGGATAAATTCTTCAATCATTGGTATGACAACAGTCGTCCTGTTGAAATCCGAATGTTGCAAGAGGCAGATCAGCGAGAAAAAGACGGTTATCAAGTTGATTATGAAACAGTAAGAGAGCGTGCAATTGCCACCGCTCGTAGCGAATTCTCTCGTGCGAGAGATAAAGTTCAGCGTGAAATGTTGATTCATTGCGTTGGTGCAAAACGTACAGCATTACGTCAAATTCAAGTAGCTGAAGCTAAAGCTGTTGTGCTGGTAACTAACCAATCAATTAGAAATGAAGAAGAACGTAAACATCAACGAGAAAGCCAATATCGTGAAGAAGTTTATAAATGGAATTCAATGTTCCAGGGGCGAATTAGCGATAGTTTAAATGCACTACGAACAGCGCAACAAGCGGCAGCAGCGGCAGGTTCAATAGATCCGTATGCAGGCTGGAGTCAGTCAGTAGGTGGATTAAGTAATATTGGTGTTGCGCTAGGTAATATGAATATGGCCCAATTTGGTTCAATGAATTCAGGTGCAATCCCAGCTTTCGCAAATAACTTATGGACTTAGGAGTAATTAATGCGACCAATTTTAATTAACAAAAAAGTGGCGAAAACCACATTTCAGATCGACAACTGTAGCAATACAGACAATATCACAATCGAACTTACACGAGTGGGCGGTAATGGCCCAACAATCACATATCCTGCTTTTGAAAGTGATGAAAATCAAGTGACTTTTATGTGGGATGATGCCTTATACACGGCAAGGAAGGGGCGTTATCAAGGGATTATTCGCATTGAGGGGTGTAAACCTTTCTGTGTACCAATCCACGTCGATAGCTGTACTTGCAATATGGGCAGTAGCGAAAACGGCTACTTTACATCAACAGAATGTTTAGGGTGTTCAAAATGAAATACAAATGGTTAAACGGCTTTACCACAAGCCTAAATGGAAAACTTAATGCAACAGATGGTCTATTGCCTATCACTAATGCGAGAGAATTAGCGGAAGTGCTAGGCGAAGATCATACTTATCTAGTAATCAACGACGGAACAGGTGCGGAAATTGTCAAAGCCTATGCTTTCGGAAATGAAGTAAAAATTGAACGAGGGAAAGACGGAACAAACGCAAAAACGTTCCCGAGTGGTGCATGTGTGAAGTGGGAAGTAACAAAACAAGGCATGACTGAAACAGTGTGTAACAGCGATTTTTCTTGTTGTGATTTTGATGAGGATTGTTGTTGTAAAAGCTAATAGTTTTGTGACTAATTTGTGACTAAATCACTCTTAAAATCAGTAAAAGTATGATAATATAAACAGTGTTTTTGAGTAGGCTTATTCTGTAAGTCATTGTTTATATTGGTTGTTTTAATTACAAGATTTTGTAATTAACGGGCTTCTAAGGCGTGGGTCAAAGGTTCGAATCCTTTAGGGCGTGCCATTTATTTCTTTATATTTCAATATGTTACAAGTTGCGCAACCAATCTTAAATGTGTTTTTTCAGCTTGGTGTGTCGTAAATGTGCCGTAAAATTCCACCTTGTCTGCATGTTCCATTAAATGATCCACATTTAGGTGGGCGTATTTTTACCATTACAACTTTTGCTTTTATAACATAGTTAAACTAGAATAAAAATTTTATGTCATATAAAAACTTATGTATTTTTTGAGGAAAGTAAAATGAAATTACTCAATTTAGCTATTGTTTCGGCTAGTGTCGCTTTTTCAACGATGGCTATTGCAACACCTTGGGAACAAATTAAAAATCCTGTCGCTGGCCAGCCTCAATCAATAGGTGGTTATAGCAATGGCTGTATCATTGGTGCTCAGCCTTTAGAATTAAAAGGGGAAGGTTATCAAGTTATTCGTTCTGTTAGAAATCGTTTTTATGGTCACCCTCAACTGCTAGATTACCTCAAGCAACTAGGACAAAGGGCAAAATCCGAGGGATTACCCCCAATGTTAATTGGTGATATGGGGATGCCGGCAGGTGGGCGTTTTTCTAGCGGACATGCGAGTCACCAAACAGGATTGGATGCTGATATTTGGTTACGTTTTGGTCCAATGGATGCTGAAACTGCGCGTAATCCAGCTGGATTAGCAACTGTGATGGTGAATCATGCCGTAAATCGTGTGGATGATCGCTTATGGACTCAAAATCATACTAAGCTCATTAAATTAGCCGCAACGGATGTAAAAGTAGATCGTATTTTTGTTAATCCTGCGATTAAAGTGAAATTATGCCAAACTGCAGGAGTTGATCGAGAATGGTTACGTAAAATTCGTCCTTGGTATGCCCATGATTCACATTTCCATGTCCGTCTGACTTGCCCTAAGGATGCACCAAATTGTGAGAATCAATCCCCAGTCCCTACAGGAGATGGCTGTGGTGAAGAACTCTATTCATGGTTTGAGCCAGCAAAACCATCGACATCAAAACCAAAAGCATTACCTGTTGCACCAGTACAATGCCAAATGTTACTTTCATCACAAGGTATCAACTAATTCTGTAAAATAAGGAAAATAACTCACCGCTTACTATAACAAGCGGTGAGTTTTAGTTATAAGGTTACACTATGCGTTTATTTATTGCCGAAAAACCAAGTTTAGGGCGTGCGATTGCGGATGTTTTACCCAAGCCTCATACTCGAGGTGATGGCTTTATTCAGTGTGGTGAGGGTAATACGGTTACTTGGTGTATCGGTCATTTACTTGAGCAAGCTGAACCTGATGCCTATGATGAACGCTTTAAAATGTGGCGAATGGAACATCTGCCCATTGTGCCAGAACAGTGGAAATTAATTCCTAAAAAAGAGACTTTAAAGCAGTTCAAGGTAGTTGAACGTTTAGTTAAACAAGCAGACATCTTAATTAACGCAGGTGACCCAGATAGAGAAGGGCAGTTACTAGTTGATGAGGTATTCGGTTATCTTAATCTACCAATGGAACGCAGAAATCAAATACAGCGCTGTTTAATTAGTGATTTAAATCCTTCCGCTGTCCAGAAGGCAATTACCAAACTGCAATCTAATCGTGATTTCATACCGCTTGCAACCTCTGCATTGGCGCGCGCTCGTGCAGATTGGCTGTATGGTATTAATATGACAAGGGCATATACTTTACAAGGGAGATGGGCTGGCTATAAAGGAGTGCTTTCTGTCGGACGAGTTCAAACACCTGTATTAGGATTAATTGTTCGTCGTGATCTTGAAATTGAAAATTTTGTGCCGAAGGATTATTTTGAAGTGTTTGCCAATATTATTGTGCCTGAAACCCAAGAGCGATTTAAAGCACAATGGCAACCAAGCAAAGCTTGTGAAGATTATCAAGATGAAGATGGTAGAGTGCTTTCACGAGGATTAGCTGAAAATGTAGTGAAGCGCATTGAAAATCAGCCAGCGACAGTAACAGAGTATCAAGATAAGATGGAAAAAGAGGGCGCTCCATTGCCTTATTCTCTTTCAGCCTTGCAAATTGATGCTGCTCGTCGTTATGGATTATCTGCTCAAGCGGTATTAGATATTTGCCAAAAACTCTATGAAACTCATAAGTTGATCACGTACCCTCGTTCCGATAATCGATATTTACCAAATGAGCACTACGCAGATCGACTAAAAGTGATGGGAGCAATTGCACATCATTTAACAGAATATGCAGAAAAACCAGAGGTCGTTGATCCTAATATAAAAAATCGATGTTGGAATGATAGCAAAGTTGAAGCGCACCATGCGATTATTCCAACCTCTCGTCAAGGCAATATTAATTTGACTGAAAATGAACGACGAATTTATCAATTAATCGCTCGTCAATATTTGATGCAATTTTGTCCTGATGCAGAGTACCGTAAAAGTAAAATTTCACTCAATATTGCAGGTGGTAATTTCGTTGCTCAGGCAAGAAATCTTATCATTGCTGGTTGGAAAGCGTTATTAGGTAAAGAAGACAGTGATGAGGTTCTTGAACCATTATTGCCAGTAGTTAAAAAAGATCAGCAGCTTTTATGTGAAAATGGCGAGATTCAGAGTAAAAAAACACAGCCTCCTCGCTATTTTACTGATGCGACACTTCTTTCTGCAATGACTGGAATTGCTCGTTTTGTACAAGACAAACAGCTGAAAAAAGTATTACGTGAAACAGATGGGTTGGGGACGGAAGCAACTCGAGCAGGTATCATTGAATTACTATTTAAGCGAGGTTTCTTAATTAAGAAAGGGCGGAATATTCAAAGTACAGAAGCTGGGAGAACCTTGATTTTGGCATTACCTGAAAGTGCAACTTTGCCAGATATGACTGCGCATTGGGAAATGCAATTAACGGATATTAGCCGAAAACAAGCAAGTTATCAGCAATTTATGGCGGATTTGAATTTGCGTTTACCTGAATTATTGAAATCGCCTAATCGTCAAATTTTACAAAACTTGGCAAGAATCACACCGCTTGCAAGTACAAACAAGCGATTCTATTCTAGAAAAAATCAGCAAAACGCTGAAAAATAAAACGAATGTAAACGTGAATGTAAAAATCCACTTGCAACAAATTTGATAAGTCGATATTATCTACAGCATTGAAAGTTAGTTCCGCACTTGCTTAAGCGCGGAATTTTATTTTGCACAGATTTAAAGAGAAAACAATGTTAATTAATTTACTAACCGTTGCTTATCTTGTTGTTGCAATTATTCTTGTAGGCTTTATCTTGATGCAACAAGGTAAAGGTGCAGATGCTGGTGCATCGTTTGGTGGTGGCGCAGCTGGAACAGTTTTTGGTTCAGCAGGTTCTGCAAACTTTTTATCAAGAACAACAGCACTTTTAGCAATTATCTTTTTCGGTATTAGCCTTGTGATTGGTAACTTAAACTCTCACAATATCGCACCAAAAAGTCAATTTGAAGACTTAAGCGGTGTTGAGCAAAAACAAGAAGTTGTTCCAGCTAAAACAGAAAATAGCGATATCCCTCAGTAATAAGAATTTTGCTCTAGTGGTGGAATTGGTAGACACGCTATCTTGAGGGGGTAGTGTCCATAGGATGTGCGAGTTCGAGTCTCGCCTAGAGCACCAATAAATAAAAGCCCAGTTTAACGACTGGGCTTTTTCGTCTTATCATTTCAGATGAAATAACAAATGTTAGATGATTTATCTTTAATACTACATCCAGATCTCTTATAATACGACGATTTTTCCCAAGAAACCGTTACACAAAGAGGTCAATAATGAGTAATCCAATTTATAAACGTATTTTGTTAAAGTTAAGTGGTGAAGCACTACAAGGCGAAGAGGGATTTGGTATCGATCCTTCAATCTTAGACAGAATGGCGCTGGAAATCAAAGAATTACTTGAAATGGGTGTAGAAGTAGGTGTTGTGCTTGGCGGTGGTAACTTATTCCGTGGTGCAAAATTAGCGAAAGCTGGAATGAACCGTGTCGTGGGCGACCATATGGGTATGCTTGCGACGGTAATGAACGGCTTAGCTATGCGTGATGCATTACACCGTGCAGATGTGAATGCAAAATTAATGTCAGCATTCCAATTAAACGGTATTTGCGATACTTACAACTGGTCTGAAGCAATCAAAATGTTACGTGAAAAACGTGTAGTTATTTTTTCTGCAGGTACAGGTAGTCCGTTTTTTACAACAGATTCAGCTGCATGCTTACGTGGTATCGAGATCGAAGCAGACGTTGTATTAAAAGCAACGAAAGTAGATGGTGTTTACGATAAAGATCCTGCGAAGAATCCAGATGCAGTGCTATACCAAAATTTAACTTATGCAGATGTGATCGATCGTGAGTTACAAGTGATGGATTTAGCTGCATTTACGCTTGCTCGTGACCATGGCATGCCAATTCGTGTATTTAACATGGGTAAACCTGGTGCATTAAAACAAGTTGTTACAGGTACAACTGAAGGTACAACAATTTCAGCATAATGATGAAATGAACTAGCGGTCAAATGTAATAAGCATTTGACCGTTTTTTTATAAATATGCTTTTTGTGTTTTCATTAGTTCTTCAAAAAATTCAATTGCAACCTTCACTTTAGGGGATAAATAACGACGGTGTGGATAGAGTAAACTAATGTCTAATCGTTCGTGATCTACATGGTGCAATATTGAAACAAGCTCCCCATTCGCAAGCTCGTCTTTGACTAAAAATTTAGGTATAAGAATAATCCCTTGCCCTGCTTTAGCCATTTGGACAAGAGCATAGCCATTATTGCTATATACGCTTGCCTGTGGTTTAAATTTTACTTCTCGACCATTTTCATTAAATTGCCAGTAGGTTTGAGTTTCATACATTAAACATTTATGCTCTTGTAGCTCAAGTGCCGTAACAGGTGTTCCATATTTTTTTAAATAACTCGGTGCAGCGACAATAATATGGCTTGCTTTCGCAATTCGTTTTGCCACAATTGAGCTATCTTCCAATTTGCCAATTCTAAGTACCAAATCGTATCCTTCGGCAACGACATCTACACGGCGATCATTAAATTCAAGGTAAAGCTGTAGATGAGGGTATTTCTCCGTAAATTCTGCTAAATAAGGGGCAATAAAACGTGATCCAAAATCCATAGGAACAGACAGTGTGAGTTTACCTTGTAACGTGGAGGTAATATTAGTCACACAAGCTTCAGCATCTTTTAATTCATTTAAGATCGGCACACAACGTTGATAAAAAAGTAACCCAGCCTCTGTTGGGGTTATTTTTCTGGTTGTACGCTGTAGTAGACGTACATTCAGATGTTCTTCTAATTGAGCAACTAATTTACTTGCCATAGCGAGTGACATTTGTTCTTGTTGAGCGGCTTGAGTGAAACTTTGTACTTCAACGACACGACAGAAAAGGTTAATTGCGTTTAGTTTATCCATTATTGAATATCTCTGTATTGTATTTTTTATTTAGGCTTGCTATTGTTACAGGCATTTTGAGTTAGTTCAATGATATTTTTTACGATTAAGAAATAATATTGTTGTTATTTTTCAGATTATTTAATGTTGATGTGTATTTAATATGCTCACGAGCATCATATACATACCTACATTTATTCATACATAAAATTTTTCAGGTGTTTCAATGGGAAAATCATTAGTAATCGTCGAGTCGCCAGCTAAGGCTAAGACTATCAATAAATATCTTGGTAGCGATTTCGTCGTTAAATCAAGTGTCGGTCATGTCCGTGATCTACCTACAAGCGGTGGGGAAAAAGCGGAAAAAGCAAAACCGATATCAACCAAAGGAATGACGGCTGAACAGAAAGCAAAAGTAAAATCAGACAAGGAACGTACCGCTTTAGTTAAACGAATGGGGATCGATCCTTATCACGATTGGCAAGCAAATTATCAAATTTTACCAGGTAAAGAGAAAGTGGTTTCAGAATTGAAGTCACTTGCTAAAAAAGCTGACCATATTTATCTCGCAACCGACTTGGATAGAGAAGGGGAAGCAATTGCATGGCATTTACGTGAGATTATTGGCGGTGATGATGAGCGTTTTAGCCGTGTAGTATTTAATGAAATTACCAAAAATGCGATTAAACAGGCATTTGAGAAACCAGAACATCTTAATTTAGACCGTGTGAATGCACAGCAAACACGTCGCTTTTTAGATCGTGTTGTTGGCTTTATGGTTTCACCATTGTTATGGAAAAAAGTAGCTCGTGGCTTATCGGCAGGTCGTGTTCAATCTGTTGCGGTAAAACTACTAGTTGAACGCGAGCGTGAAATTAAGGCATTTTTACCAGAAGAGTTTTGGGAAATCTTAGCAAAAACAAGCGCGAAAAAGGGTGAGTTAAACTTAGATTTAACTCACTTTAAAGGCAAAAAATTCTCCGCACAAAATCAAAAGCAAGCGGAAGAAGCGGTTAATGCGTTAAAACAAGCAAGTTTTATCGTTTCTGAAATTGATAAAAAGCCGACTTCATCGCGTGCTAAAGCGCCATTCATCACTTCAACACTGCAAC
Organism: Pasteurellaceae bacterium 15-036681; assembly: GCA_002002485.1. Lineage (GTDB taxonomy): Bacteria > Pseudomonadota > Gammaproteobacteria > Enterobacterales > Pasteurellaceae. Next base: position 49,489 of record MQVI01000003.1, on the reverse strand, counting down.
AAACGGCAAGTACGCGTTTAGGATTTAGTGTTAAGAAAACGATGATGTTAGCGCAGCGCTTATATGAGGCTGGCTATATCACTTATATGCGTACTGATTCAACAAATCTGAGTCAAGATGCGTTAAATATGGCACGTAGCTATATTGAAAAGAATTTTGGTGAGAAATATTTGCCTGCTAAACCGAATTTCTACTCAAGTAAAGAAAAAGCGCAAGAAGCTCACGAAGCAATTCGTCCATCTGACGTATTGGTAAAAATGAGCGATCTAAAAGGCATGGAGAAAGACGCAGAACGTCTATACGATTTAATCTGGCGTCAATTTCTTGCTTGTCAAATGACGCCAGCAGAATATGATTCAACAAGTTTGACTGTTACGGCTGGTGATTATGAATTGAAAACCAAAGGACGTGTATTGCGTTTTGATGGTTGGACCAAAGTGATGTCTGTGCAGGGGAAAACGGCAGAAGATCAAGAGCTTCCTGAAGTGAGCTTAAATGAGCAATTAATGTTAAACCATGTACAGCCGAGTCAGCATTTTACTAAACCGCCAGCACGCTTTAGTGAAGCAGCATTAGTTAAAGAGTTAGAAAAACGTGGCATTGGTCGTCCTTCGACTTATGCTGCGATTATCTCAACGATTCAAGATCGTGGCTATGTACGTGTGGAAAACCGCCGTTTCTATGCAGAAAAAATGGGTGAAATTGTAACAGATCGTTTGGATGAGTCATTCTCAGAGCTAATGAATTATGATTTTACCGCGAATATGGAAGATACTCTTGACCAAATTGCATCAGGCAGTAGTAATTGGAAGGATGAGCTAAATCATTTCTTTGCTGATTTTTCGCAGAAACTAACGACGGCAGAACTTGATGAGTTAGAGGGGGGGATGCGCCCAAATAACTTGGTAGAAACAGAAATAGACTGCCCAACTTGTGCAAGAAAAATGGCAATTCGTACCGCAAGCACTGGCGTTTTCTTAGGTTGTAGTGGTTATGCGTTACCGCCAAAAGAGCGTTGTAAAACCACAGTAAACTTGATTCCTGAAGCGGAATTACTAAATGTACTAGATGATGATTCAGAAACGAATGCGCTATTAAAACGTAAGCGTTGTCCGAAATGTGATACCGCTATGGATAGCTATGTGATCGATCCAGCGCGTAAAATCCATATTTGTGGTAATAACCCAAATTGTGATGGCTATTTGATTGAGCAAGGCACATTTAAAATCAAAGGCTATGATGGCCCTGTTGTTGAGTGTGATAAGTGTGGTGCAGATATGCACTTGAAACTTGGCCGTTTCGGTAAATATATGGGTTGTACGAGTTGTGATAATACACGTAAGATTTTGAAAAATGGTGAAGTTGCGCCGCCGCGTGAAGAGCCAGTCGCATTCCCTGAGTTGAAATGCGAAAAATCGGATGCTTATTTTGTGTTGCGTGATGGTGCAAGCGGTGTGTTTATGTCGGCACATAACTTCCCGAAATCGCGTGAGAGCAGAGCACCAAAAGTTGCAGAACTTGCATTATATCGTGATCGTTTACCTGAAAAATTGCAATATCTTGCAGACGCACCAGCTCAAGATCCTGAAGGTAATGATGCAATTATTCGTTTTAGCCGTAAAGAGAAGCGTCAATATGTGACTTCTGAAAAAGATGGCAAGGCGACTAAATGGATTGTGGATTATTCGGACGGTCAGTGGGTAGAACGTAAAAAGTAGTTGAAATGTAGGGGGCATTCTTGCCCTCATTTATAACTTTGTTAATAAACTAAGCCAGGCTTTATGTCTGGTTTTTTTATATATGAAGAAATTCTCCATTATTTTTGTAAATTTGTGTGATCTACTTCTCACTTTCAAATTCTTTCGTTTGAGTTTGATTTTGAGAGTGATATATTGGCTTCGAAAGCAATCGTAGTATGTAGTGGCTGCTTGATTTAGGAGAGAAAATGAAAAGTACTGTTGAAAGACGCGCTGAGATTTTAGCGTTATTACAGCAAACTAATAGTCAAAGGGTTGAAACTCTAGCAAAATATTTTGGAGTATCAACAGTGACAATTCGTACTGATCTAAATCAGCTTGAAGAACAAGGACATATTAAACGTTCTCATGGGTTTGCCGTGTTAAACTCGAGATTAATTGCCGAACTTTCAGTAACAGATAAACGAACTCATTATCCAGAATTGAAACAAAGAATCGGGAAAGCTGCTGCCAGCTTATTAAAAGATGGTGAGCGAGTTATTTTTGATTCAGGGACAACAACGAAAGCAATCGTAAATCACCTAGGTGATTTAGAATTAACCGCTTTAACAAATGGCCTTGATGTAGCAATGGCATTATCACGTTGTCCCAATGTGGAAGTCAGAATTAGTGGCGGTGTTTTGCGTAAAAACGCGATGTCTTTTTCTGGCGTGATGGCAGATATCAATTTGCAAAACAATCGTTTTGATAAAGCATTTATAGGCGTTGATGGCTTTGATCTATTTAAAGGTGTAACCACTTTTAATGAGCAAGAAGCTCATCTAAACCGTTTAATGTGTGATGCTGCCGATCGGGTGATTGTTGTGACGGATTCTAGTAAATTTGGCCAATATAGTAATTTTGTGATTTGTAAAGCAAGTCAAATTGATATATTGATTACTGATGATGGATTACCACACAATTATCGTGATTATTTGGAAAATGAAGGCGTACAAGTCATTATAGTTTAATTTCATTTTCTTTTCTTACTGTCAATTATTTGCATAGTGAGGGAAGACTAATGATCCTCAATATTTCTAATCAATCTCTTGAAAAGCAAAAAGCATTTTGGACAGCCAAAGAGATTAACCAACAGCCACACGCTTGGCGTGAAACTGCTGATATTGTGTTAAATTCTGATATTGTAAATTTTGTTCAACCGCTTGTTGCAAGAGCTAAAAAAGGTGAATTGCGAATTATCTTTACTGGTGCAGGAACGTCTGCCTTTATTGGTGAGATTGTCGCCCCTATTCTCAGTGAAAAATTAGGCTGTGTAATAGAAGCTATCGCAAGTACCGATTTAGTTTCGAGTCCTTACCAATATCTTTTTGAAGATAAACCTACCTTATTAGTGTCATTTGCGCGTTCGGGTAACAGCCCTGAAAGTATCGGTGCGGTTGACCGTGTGAATGATATCGTAAAAGAAGCTTATCATCTAGCAATCACAAATAATGTGAAAGGGGCATTATTTGTAAAATGTAGCGAAAATCCGACAGCTTATCCTCTCGCATTACCTGATTCAACCCACGACCAAGGTTTTGCAATGACTTCCAGTGCAACTAGTATGATGGTTGCCGCGTTACTTTTATTAGCACCAACACATTTCAACAAAGAATGGGTTGAGCAATTCGCAGGTGTGACAGAACAGCTTTTAACAACTGATATTCAAACTCTTCAAGAACTTGCTCACTTACCGTTAAAACGCATTGTGTATCTAGGCAGTGGTCATTTCCAAGGTCTTGCTCGCGAAGCCTCATTAAAACTACTTGAACTGACCGCTGGCGAACGCTTAGGGTTCTTTGAATCAGTAATGGGTTTCCGTCATGGGCCTAAATCTTTGGTTCAAAATGAAACACTTATTTTCGTTTATCTTTCTCAAAATGCCTACACCGCACAATATGATCTCGATTTATACAATGAATTATCTAGAGACCAAAAAGCACATAAAGTGGTATTAGTAGGCGATACAAGCGGTGAGTTTAAGGCGGAAATTCATAAATTAGACGATGCGGCGCGTGTCTTCCCTTATCTCGTTATCGGGCAATTATACGCGTTCTACAGTTCCCTATATCTTGGCTATACCACTGACAATCCTTGCCCAACAGGTGAGGTGAATCGTGTAGTTCAAGGTGTAAATCTTTATTCTTATAAGTAAATAAAAGGAGACCAATATGGCAATTCTCAATGTTCGAATTGATGCTCGTTTAATCCATGGGCAGGTTGCTAACTTATGGACTTCATACCTCAATATCACACGTATTATGGTAGTGGATGAAATCGCTGCAAACAGTGATATTGATAAAGCAGGCTTACGTTTGGCTTGTCCTGCAGGCGTAAATTTAAGTGTGCTAACGGTAGAGAAGGCTGCGAACAATATCAACGAAGGACGCTACGACTCACAACGCGTTCTGTTGGTAACGCGTAATCCACAAACTGTATTACAGTTAGTGGAGCAAGGGGTAAATTTACCTGAAATCAATGCAGGTAACTTACCAAAAACCGATCTAACACGCCCAATCAGAAAAACAGTTCATGTAACTGATGATGATGTCGAGGTGTTTAGAAAACTTTCTGCGAAAGGTATTAGTCTGACTGCTCAGCTCGTGCCTAACGAAGAGAAAGTCGATTTAATGAAACTTTTATAGAGGAGTTAAGATTATGATCGAGTGGTGGCAAATACTTTTGATAACGATTTATGCGTTCTATCAAATTTTAGATGAAATTACTATCGTATCAAGTGCAGGTTCACCTGTTTTCGCAGGCTTTATAACAGGTTTAATTATGGGCGATTTGACTACAGGATTGCTCATCGGTGGTTCAATGCAACTTACCGTGCTTGGTGTAGGTACATTCGGTGGTGCATCTCGTATCGATGCTAACTCAGGTACAGTTATTGCGACTGCATTCTCAGTATCAGCGGGTATGGATCCTCAATTAGCATTAACAACTTTAGCAGTACCAATCGCAGCGTTAATGGTTTATACCGATATCTTAGCGAGAATGTCAAATGTGTTCTTCGCTCACCGTATCGATAAAAATATCCAAGATCACGCTTATAGCGCAATTACTGTGAACTATCTATGTGGTGCAATCGCTTGGGGTCTATCACGTGCATTACCAATCTTCTTAGCGTTAGTCTTCGGTGGTCCATTCGTAGCAAGCTTAGCAGAAGCAATGCAACACGGCTTCTTAAAAGTGATCGCAGATGGTTTAACAGTAGCAGGTGGTGTGTTACCAGCATTAGGTTTCGCAATCTTATTACGCTACTTACCAACAAAACGTCATATTGCTTACTTAATCCTAGCATTCGCATTAACCTCAATCTTTATTACCTTATTCGGTAATATTTCAGCAGTAGGTGCAGTAGCAAAAGTAAGTAACAATATCAATAGTGTTCCAATGCTAGCAATGGCAGCAATCGGTTTCGCATTCGCATATATGGTTTACCAACGTAGCGTAGAAGGTGGTTCAGCACCAGTTGCGAAAAATACAAGCTCTGCAAAAGGAGAAATTGAAGATGACGAACTCTAATACACAAGTAGGAAATCCACGTAATTATAAATTGACTGATGAAGATTTCCGCCAAATTAACATTCGTAATATTTTCTTTAACCAACTTGGTTGGAACTACGAACGTATGCAAGGCTCTGGTTACCTATGGATTATGTTACCGCAGCTTCGCAAAATGTATGGTGACAACACGCCTGAGCTACAAGAAGCAATGGTTACTCACAACCAATTTTTCAACACAAGCCCATTCTTTAACACTATTGTTAAAGGTATCGACTTAGCGTTAGAAGAAAAACAAGGTACTGAATCATTAGAAACAGTTGCAGGTATCAAATCTGGTTTAATGGGACCATTTGCAGCGATTGGTGATGCGATTTTCGGTTCATTAGTCCCAGCAATTATGGGGGCTATTGCAGCAACTATGGCGGTAAACGGTAACCCATTAGGTGTTGGTTTATGGGTAGCGGTCGCGATTGCAACGATGGTGTTCCGTTGGGTACAACTTAAAGTGGCATATCGTGAAGGTGTGAACCTTGTAACTAACTTAGGTCACAAACTTAACGCTTTAACTAATGCAGCAACAGTGCTTGGGGTATTCGTAGTTGGTGTGATGTGTGCGACGATGGTGAACGTCTCCGTACCATTTACTGCAACTATCGGTGAGAAAGTGGTTTCAGCACAAGCAAACCTAGACTTAATCTTACCTCGTTTAGTCCCAGCGTTAGTGGTGTTCTTCATCTACTGGTTATTAGGTAGACCGAAAATGAACTCTAACAAAGCGATTATGATTATCATCGCACTATGTGTTCTCCTATCTTGGGCAGGATTCTTAGCAAAAGGTTAATCAATAGATATCAATGGCGCGCGTTTGGCACACGCGCCATAAATTTGTTAGGTTTTTTTTAATGTATTTGTAGGGTGCGTGTAAACGCACCGAATTTGCCCGATGATGCGTTTACACGCCCCCTACACAAACAACAGATATATTAAGAAAAATCTAAGGGGGATATATGCAAACATTCCAATTCCAAATCGGTGAAAAAGATTTCTTACTTAACGGCAAGCCATTTAAAATTATTTCAGGTGCCGTTCATTACTTTCGTATTGTGCCAGAGTACTGGTATAAAACCTTATACAACTTAAAAGCGATGGGCTGTAACACAGTCGAAACTTATGTCGCTTGGAATTTACACCAACCAAAACCTAACACATTTAACTTCGACAAGCGGGCAGATTTAGCCAAATTTTTACAAACCGCACAAGATCTCGGTTTATATGTAATTTTACGCCCAACCCCTTATATTTGTGCAGAATGGGAATTTGGGGGCTTACCAGCGTGGTTACTCAATAATTCAAATATCCGTTTTCGCCAAAATGATCCACTATTCTTAGCTGAAGTAGATCGCTATTTCTCAAAATTACTTCCGTTAGTGAAACCTTTCCAATTTACCGAAGGCGGTAATATCTTAATGATGCAGATTGAAAATGAGTACGGTTCATTCGGTAATGATAAAGACTATCTACGTGCTATTCGCGATATTATGCTCAAATATGAGATCAGCGTTCCGCTCTTTACATCAGATGGTGCGTGGCAAAATGCCTTAGAAGCAGGGGCATTAATTGATGATGATATTCTGCCAACGGGCAACTTTGGTTCTCGTTCTAATATGAATTTAGATGAACTGCAACGCTATATGGATAACCACGGAAAATCTTATCCATTGATGTGTATGGAGTTTTGGGACGGTTGGTTTAACCGTTGGAAAGAGCCTGTAATTAAACGCGATGCGCAAGATTTAGTCGATTGCACTAAAGAGCTATTAGATCGTGCAAGCATCAACTTCTATATGTTCCAAGGCGGTACCAATTTTGGTTTTTGGAATGGCTGTTCAGCACGCTTAGATACCGATTTACCGCAAGTCACTTCTTATGACTATGACGCACCAGTTAGAGAGTGGGGGGAGCCGTCGGAGAAATATTATCTGTTGCAAAAATTGCTTGCTCAATATCCAGATGCAAGCCCGATTGCAGAGCCAATTCTGCCACAAATTAAGGCTTATCCAACCTTAAAAGCGCAAAATTCAGTTTCACTGTTTAATACCCTTGAGCAAGTTAGCGAGCGTTTTGTGAGTCCTTATACCCAAACAATGGAGCAATTAGGACATTACTACGGTTATGTACTTTATCGTGCTAAACCGACCGCTTACAGTGATGAGATCAAACTGCGTATCTTCCAAGCCCGTGACCGAGTGCAGGTCTATAACGATCATCAGTTTGTTACAACCCAATATCAACACGAAATTGGGCAAGACATTATGCTCCAAACCCCGAATGGTCCTTTCCAACTTGATCTGTTGGTGGAGAATATGGGGCGTGTTAATTATGGTGGCAAAATGCTTGCGCCAACCCAACACAAAGGGATTCGTTCAGGGGCGGTGTTAGATCTCCATTTCCATACTGGCTGGGAACATTATGCAATTAATTTTGATCGATTAGATCAGATTGATTTTAGCCAAGAAGCCGATGCTCAAGCACCGTCGTTCTATCAATTCAATCTACAGCTTGATGAAGAGCCACAAGATACCTTTATTGATACCAGCAAATTTGGCAAGGGGATTATTGTTGTAAACGGCGAAAATCTAGGTCGCTATTGGTCTGAAGGCCCAACTTGCTATTTATATGTGCCAGCCCCATTCCTGAAAAAAGGCGATAACAGCATTATTGTGTTTGAAACTGAAGGGGTAGAGATCAGCGAGTTAGTCTTTAGTGCCGAGCCGATTTATAGAGAATTAACTACGAAGAATTTATAACCATAATACCTAGCACGAGCCGTGCTAGGTTATTTAGCTAAGTCGCTTTGCGACTTAAGGGCGAGCGACAAAGTCGCTCTGCTAAGTAACCCCATACGGCTCGTATGGGGTGATGCAATGAATATTGAAACTTAATAATTTAAAGGAGAAAACCATGAGCTTAATTTTAATCAGTCACGGTGAATTTGCCGAAGGATTACTCGAAACCGCAGAGATGATTTTAGGCGAAATCCCAAATGCACAAACAGTTTGCTTATACCCACACGAAGGTTCAGATGATTTCAAATTAAAGTTTGAACAAGCATTAGCAAAAGCGGATGGCGAAATTGTGGTGTTCTGCGACATTATGGGCGGTACGCCTTGCAATGTGGCAATGCGCTTCTTACCCCAATTAGCAGGTTTATACAGCGGTATGAATTTACCAATGGTGATTAGCTATGTTAGCGAAGAAGGCACTGACGGCCTAATTGACAATGCTCGTGATCAAATTAAAGACGTTGGCGAGCAGTTAAAAGCGCTTACAAGCGGTGATGATGAATAAGAAAATTACAGGAGATGAAAAATGACTAAACAAGACTACCTAAAAAAACTTTGCACAAAAGACGGTGTGATTGCGGCATTAGCGATTGACCAACGCGGTGCATTACGTCGAATGATGGGTGATGACATTACTTTTGATCAAGTAAGTGAATTTAAAACTCTTATCTCTCAAGAGCTGACTCCTTACGCATCTTCAATTCTATTAGACCCTGAGTTTGGTTGGGCAGCAGCAGGCAAACGTGATGATAATTGCGGTTTAATTATGGCTTACGAAAAAACAGGTTACGATAAAACCGCAGTAGGCCGCTATCCTGATTTAATTGACGATGTGTCTGTTCTTCGCTTAAAAGAGAAAGGCGCAGAAGCGGTTAAATTATTAATCTATTTTGATGTGGATGAACCAGCAGAAATTAATGACCGTAAAGCCGCGTTTGTTGAGCGCGTTGCATCAGAATGTAATGCAGAGCAATTACCGCTGTTCTTAGAAATTTTAACCTATGATGGTGCAAACGAAGATAAAGTGTATAACGCAAAAGTAAAAGCTCACAAGGTGATTGGTGCGATGAAATTCTTTGCGGATAAACGCTTTGGTGTTGATGTTCTAAAAGTGGAAGTACCAGTGGTAATGAGCTATGTAGAAGGCTTTGCCGAAGGCGAAGTATTACATACTCAAGAAGAAGCGAAAGCGTTATTCAAAGCACAAAGCGAAGCAACACCATTACCATTTATCTTCTTAAGTGCAGGGGTTTCAGCAAAATTATTCCAACAAACGTTAGAATTTGCAAAAGATGCAGGTAGCCAATTTAATGGTGTGCTTTGCGGACGTGCAACTTGGGCAGGTGGCGCGGATACTTATAAAACCGCAGGTGTTGATGCTGCACGTGAATGGTTAAAAACACAAGGCAAACAAAACATTAGTGAATTGCTTGAAGTGTTAGAGCGTACAGCAACGCCAATAAGATTCTAAGTATACCGTCGTATAAAGTAAAAATTATGGTTTCTAATGGATTTATATTCTGCTTGACTTTTATTTTTTTTTTTTTTACAATCGGGAAGTTTTATCGAGGTATTGTAGTCGATAAAACAGTCGTATAATAAAAAACATCTTATTCATAACTCTTTTGCCAGGCATTTATGTCTGGCTTTTTTGCGTCTACCATAATTTAAATGCTAAAAACGCATTTTTCGTCTTAATCCTTATTACAATATAGTGTGTATGCTGCATCAAGCGGTCAGATTAGGTAAATTTTTTGCAAATCAAAAATAGTTACGGATTTTTAATAGAAAAAGCTGTATAATGCCAAAGTTTTATTTCTAGCATTCATAAGAGGCGGCTATCAAAAGTGGTTTTGTTTAGATCAAATACAGACAAGATTTCTTTTGCTAGTCGCAATTTTTAAGAAATAAAACAACAACAATTCTAAAAATTCACAGGAAATCCAGTAATGACTCCAATCGTAAGACAATTCAAATACGGTCAACATACCGTAACTCTAGAAACAGGCGCAATCGCGCGTCAAGCAACAGCGGCTGTAATGGCAAGTATGGACGATACAACAGTATTCGTAACTGTTGTTGCTAAAAAAGATGTTAAAGAAGGTCAAGACTTCTTCCCATTAACAGTAGATTACCAAGAGCGTACTTACGCAGCAGGTCGTATCCCTGGTGGTTTCTTCAAACGTGAAGGCCGTCCATCAGAAGGCGAAACTTTAGTTGCGCGTTTAATTGACCGTCCAGTACGTCCATTATTCCCAGAAGGTTTCTTCAACGAAATTCAAGTTATCGCAACAGTTGTTTCGGTAAACCCACAAATCAGCCCAGATTTAGTTGCAATGATCGGTGCTTCAGCTGCATTATCATTATCTGGTGTGCCATTTAATGGTCCAATCGGCGCGGCACGTGTTGGTTTTATCAATGATCAATTCGTATTAAACCCAACCACATCAGAACAAAAAATCAGCCGCTTAGATTTAGTGGTTGCAGGTACTGATAAAGCGGTATTAATGGTTGAGTCTGAAGCAGATATCTTAACTGAAGAACAGATGCTTGCAGCGGTAGTATTTGGTCACGAACAACAACAAGTGGTTGTTGAAAACATCAAAGAATTCGTGAAAGAAGCAGGCAAACCACGTTGGGATTGGGTTGCACCAGAGCCAGATACTGCGTTAATCGACAAAGTAAAAGCAATCGCAGAAGCACGCTTAGGTGAAGCATACCGTATCGTTGAAAAACAAGTTCGTTATGAACAAATTGACGCAATCAAAGCAGACGTTATCGCTCAAATCACTGCAGAAGACGAAGAAGTTTCAGAGGGTAAAATCGCAGATATTTTTGGCGCATTAGAAAGCCAAATCGTGCGTGGCCGTATCATTGCAGGTGAACCACGTATCGACGGTCGTACTGTAGATACAATCCGTGCATTAGATATTTGTACAGGTGTACTACCGCGTACTCACGGTTCAGCAATCTTCACTCGTGGTGAAACACAGGCATTAGCGGTAGCAACTTTAGGTACTGAGCGTGATGCACAAACTATCGATGAATTAACAGGTGAGAAATCAGATCGTTTCTTATTCCACTACAACTTCCCTCCATACTCAGTGGGTGAAACAGGTCGTATCGGTTCACCAAAACGTCGTGAAATCGGTCACGGTCGTTTAGCAAAACGTGGTGTGTTAGCAGTAATGCCAACAGCGGAAGAGTTCCCATACGTTGTTCGTGTGGTGTCAGAAATCACTGAATCTAACGGTTCATCTTCAATGGCGTCTGTATGTGGTGCGTCATTAGCATTAATGGATGCTGGTGTACCAATCAAAGCAGCTGTTGCAGGTATTGCAATGGGCTTAGTGAAAGAAGAAGATAAATTCGTTGTTCTTTCAGATATTTTAGGTGATGAAGACCACTTAGGTGATATGGACTTTAAAGTAGCGGGTACACGTCAAGGTGTTACAGCACTTCAAATGGACATCAAAATCGAAGGTATCACACCAGAGATTATGCAAATTGCATTAAACCAAGCTAAAGGTGCGCGTATGCACATTTTGGGTGTGATGGAACAAGCAATCCCTGCGCCACGTGCGGATATCTCTGACTATGCGCCACGTATCCACACAATGAAGATTGATCCTAAGAAAATCAAAGATGTAATTGGTAAAGGTGGTGCGACAATCCGTGCATTAACGGAAGAAACAGGTACTTCAATCGATATCGATGATGACGGTACAGTGAAAATTGCAGCAACTGATGGTAATGCAGCGAAAGCAGTAATGGCACGTATCGAAGATATCGTTGCAGAAGTTGAAGTAAATGCAATTTACAAAGGTAAAGTAACTCGTGTAGTTGATTTCGGTGCATTTGTATCTATCCTTGGTGGTAAAGAAGGTTTAGTGCATATTTCTCAAATCACTGAAGCGCGTGTTGAACGTGTTGCAGATTACTTAGAAGTAGGTCAAGAAGTTCAAGTTAAAGTGGTAGAAATCGACCGTCAAGGCCGTATCCGTTTAACAATGAAAGACTTAAATTCAACACCAGCTGAAACTACAGAATCAGTAGTAGAAGAAGTTGCTGAGGAATTAGCAGAGTAATTTGTAATATTGCAAATTATCTTTGTAGGGGCGGATAATATCCGCCCATAATTGATAACGTATAATTTTAGGGTAGATGTTATTTACCCCTACGTTTAAAGGTTTTCACCAAAATGCCACAACGTTTTAAGTTGTTTAATTTTCGTTTTTTCTTGCTTAATTTTTTGGCAATATTATTTTTGACAGGTTGTGTAAACCGTGTCTCAGATATTATTGCGCCAACTAAGTTGCCTCTTTCAGAATTAAACCCACAGCTTCGTTTTGATCAAGAAGTGATGGTGGTGCGTTTAACTCAAGTATTGCAGGAAGCAAAATTAAGCCAAGCTGAACGAGCGGAATTACACTTCGAAAGAGGTGTAATTTACGACAGTTTAGGACTATGGTCTTTAGCTCGCTATGATTTCACTCAAGCGATAGAATTAAGTCCTAAAATGGCAGCCGCCTATAATTATCTAGGCCTATATTTATTGCTTGAAGATGACTACGATAGTTCGATAGACGCTTTCAATGCAGTATTAGAACTCGATCCTGATTATGATTATACTCGTTTGAATCGTGGTTTATCATTTTATTATAGTGGTCGATATTCTGAAGCGGAACGTGATTTATTACGCTTTTATGAAGCGGATAAAACTGATCCATATCGAGTTTTATGGTTATATTTCAATGAGCTAGAATTAAAACCAAGTAACGCAAAAGAGAATTTAGTGCAAAGAGCAAAAGGCTTATCAAAAGACTTCTGGGGCACTAATATTGTTTCTTACTTTCTTGGGGACTTTTCATTAGAGCAACTTCGTTTAAAAATGAATGCTCAGGCAGAGCCAAATGCGGTTCAGTATGCGGAAATTTTAACTGAAACTTATTTTTATCTTGCAAAACAAACACTCAAAATGAATCAAGTTGGAGAGGCTACAAGTCTTTTCCGTCTCGCAGTTGCGAATCAGGTCTATAACTTTGTTGAGTATCGTTTTGCGTTGTTTGAGTTAGCTCAATTGCGTCTTGCAAAAAATGCTAGCCAAGCAACAGATCCCGTCGTTGTTGGGAAAAATTAGGACGAACAAGCGGTTGTTTTTGTAAAATCTTTTGCAAATCTTACCGCTTACTCAGGTGCAACAAGGTATATAGGGCATTGATTTGCTTAAATATTTTTTTCTTACCTAAATACTCAACAATATATTTTTTATCTAATGGATAACGAATAATGGAGAACGGAGAATGAAGTTCAGAGAGCGCCATTCTCCATTATCCATTTTCCATTCTCCATTCATTTTTAATGGTTTTTTATGACAACTAACACAATCACATTTGCCGATTTAGGCTTACCACAATCTATCCTTGAAGCCGTAACAAATATGGGCTTCGTAACTCCATCACCAATTCAGCAAGAGTGTATTCCGCATTTATTAGCTGGTCGCGATGTTTTAGGTATGGCACAAACAGGTAGTGGTAAAACAGCGGCATTCTCATTACCTATTTTGGCGCAGATCAACTCATCTGAACGTCACCCACAAATGTTGGTAATGGCTCCAACTCGTGAATTAGCAATTCAAGTTGCAGATGCATGTGAACAATTTACTAAAAATATGAAAGGCATTAACGTTGTAACTATCTATGGTGGTCAGCGTTATGATATCCAAATTCGTGCATTAAAAAATGGTGCGCAAGTCGTAGTAGGTACACCGGGCCGTATCCTTGACCATATCCGTCGTGGCACCTTAAATCTTTCAATGTTAAAAGCGATCGTACTTGATGAAGCTGACGAAATGTTACGAATGGGCTTTATCGAAGATGTTGAAACAGTAATGGCTGAGCTTCCAGAAGATCACCAAACGGCATTATTCTCAGCAACAATGCCTGAGCCGATTCGCCGTATTACTCGTCGTTTTATGAAAGATCCACAAGAAGTGAAGATTCAAGCAACGCAACGTTCTGCTCCAGATATTGCTCAAAGCTACTGGTTAGTAAACGGTTTCCGTAAAAATGATGCATTATTGCGTTTCTTAGAAGTAGAAGATTTTGATGCAGCGATCATCTTTACACGTACCAAAACAGGGACAACGGACATCACTGAATTATTAGAGCGTAATGGTTTTCGTGCTGCGGCATTAAATGGTGACATGACTCAACAAGCGCGTGAGCAAACTTTAGAGCGTTTAAAATCAGGTCGTTTAGATATCGTTGTTGCAACAGACGTTGCGGCTCGTGGTATCGATATCGAGCGTATCAGCTTAGTAGTGAACTATGATATTCCACTAGACTCAGAAAGCTATGTTCACCGTATTGGCCGTACTGGTCGTGCAGGTCGTTCTGGTCGTGCATTATTATTCGTTGAGCCACGCGAACGTCGTTTATTACGCAATATTGAAAACCTAATCAAAAAAACAATTGATGAGGTTGCTGTACCAAACCATGAAATCTTAATGGCAAAACGCCGTGAGAAATTCAAAGCGAAGATCACTTTACAATTAGAGCATCACGATTTAGAAATGTATCGTGAATTACTAGAAGATTTATTTACAGCGGATCAAGATCACGAAGAATTAGCAGCAGCAATGATGATGATGCTTCAAGAGAAGAAAAAATTAATTCTTCCACCAGATCCAGTAATTCGAGCAGCACGTGGTGAGCGTGGCGAACGTGGTCGTCGCGATCGCAATGAAAACCCTCGTTCAGCAGAACGTGGTGGTCGTGAGCATCGCGATAACAACGGTGTAAATATGGATTTATACCGTATTGAATTAGGTCGTGAAGACGGTGTTGAAGTTCGTCATATCGTAGGCGCAATCGCAAACGAAGGTGATATCAACAGCCGTTATATCGGTCACATCAAATTACACGATAAATACTCAACGATTGAATTACCACAAGGTATGCCAAATCACTTAGTACAGCACTTTGCTCAAAAAGCACGTGTATTAAGCAAACCAATGCAAATGTCTTTATTAGGCCCTGCAAGTGTGGCAAACACTGGTAATGCTCAACCATACGAATCAAAAGGTGGACGTGGTCGCGGAGATCGTAATGAGCGTCGTGGTGGTCGAGATGATCGTCGCGGAGATCGTGGTTTCAAAGACCGTGGCGACCGTAAAGGTGGCTTTAAAGAAAAACGTTTTAACGACAAAGGCCGTCGTGGTTAGTTGATAACGGATAACGGAGAATGGCGAGCTGATAATGGACAGTGGTTGGATAATCCATCACACTCTCCACTCTCCACTCTCCACTCTCCACTCTCCACTCTCCACTTGTACATCTATGTTTATCAAACCTCAATTAGAAAACTGTTCTCTGGCTATTTCCGAACAAGATCTTCACTTTATGCAACAAGCGCTGACTTTAGCTGACAAAGCCGAAGCAGAAGGGGAAATCCCAGTTGGTGCAGTCCTTGTTGCCCCAAATGGTGAAGTAATTGGTGAAGGTTGGAACAGATCGATTGTGTTATCAGATCCAACCGCACACGCAGAAATTCAGGCTATCCGTATGGCAGGGCAAGCATTGCAAAATTACCGCCTGATAGATTGTACTCTTTATGTTACACTCGAGCCTTGTACTATGTGTTCAGGGGCGATTTTGCATAGCCGTATTGGGCGTTTAGTGTTTGGTACCAGCGATTATAAAACTGGTGCTATCGGTTCCCGTTTCCATCTATTTGAAGACTATAAAATGAACCATTTTTTAGAGATCCGTGGTGGGGTAATGGCGACTGAATGCAGTGCTAAAATCAGTGCCTTTTTTAAGAAAAGAAGAGAGCAGAAAAAAGCGTTAAAAAATGCGTAGAGTGGGCATTTTTGCCCACTGCTGTTTATTTTCCACCTTTTAACCCCAACCGAATTAAACTATCCAATCCCCAACCAATTAAACCAATCACAACAACGACTGCCATTAGCTCTGAATAGGCTAAACGGTCACGAGTATCCAAAATAAAATAACCTAGTCCTTCATTAACCCCAAGCATTTCACAAGGCACTAGAATTACCCAAGCAATCCCCATAGACACACGTAACCCTGTTAGCACATGGCTCGCAATAGCTGGTACCACAATTTTGCATAAAGTTTCTTGTTTCGAAGCCGACATTGAACGCGCAAGCAGTAACCATTGTGGATCAATACTTTTTACCCCCACACTGGTTGAGATAATCAATGACCAAATAGAAGCAAAGGCAAGCAAAAAGTAGATCGGTAAATTACCCACCCCAAGTAACATTACAATAATTGGCATCCAAGAGAGAGGGGACACCATTCTCAGTAATTGAAATGACGGAGTACACCACATCTCTAACTTTTTAGAAAAGCCAAGGGCTAATCCAAGCGGAATGCCGACTAAAAGCGCACTACCTAAGCCAATAACAATTCGCTGTAAACTTGCAAATAAATGAGGAAAAATTTCCCCAGATGAGATTAACCAAATTAAGCTATCAAAGGTAGCCATAGGTGCCAGATTATTGGCTAATGGGATCGTTTTTGCTAACCAGTAGCTGCCGATCTGCCAAAAAATCAGTAAGGAAACTAATCCGCCTAACCCTAAAAAATAACGCTGTTTCATACTATTCCTCTATACCACAATTTGCTCGACACGATTGAAACCACTTTGCAAGCCAAAGGTTTCTAAATAATTCCCTTGTTCTAAGGCTTTTTTCACAAATTGCGGGGCATTTAATTCTCTAGCTACTTGAGTTGGGTCCAACCCTTGTAAGAAGGCATTATTACCAGCAATATGGGTCTCTTTTAGCATTTTAACCAACTCTTCCATATAGCTATCAAAAGGATAAGGCTGGAAGCCAATACGCTCTTGATGCCACTCAGGGTGTTTGATTGCACTGGTTTGAATATAGTTTGCCCACTGTTGTTCCGTTGGAGCTAATACATCTTCCAGCACTTTTAATTCGTGTGGAGTATAGCCATTTTCTCGGGCAAGAATTTTTGCGGTGTCAGCACGATTTGTCACACAAAATGCTTGTGCTTCGGTGAGCGCATTAACAATATTTTGGGTCCATTCAGGGCGTTCAACTACATCTTGTTCATGCATTAGGGTTAAGCAGCACGCGTGATCACGCCACACATCGCCACTAAAACGCAACACTTTACCAATACCACGATTTTCCGCTAATGCATTAAAAGGCTCTGCGACAATAAATCCTGCAATCACACCGCTTGCAAGGGCTGGCACCATATCTGATGGCGACATTACCGTCAGTTTAACTTCATTCGCTTTAGGCTCTTTTTCCGTGATACTTAAATTGTGCTTTTTCAAAATTTGCTGTAACACAATATTGTGAATAGAGTACCAAAATGGAATTGCTACGGTTTTACCTGCTAATTCCTCAATAGTATTAATTTGAGGTTGTACAGTGAGTGCAGAACCTGCAAGGTGATTCCACATTACCGCTTTTACAAGGGCTTTTGAGCCGTATCTTGCCCATAAACTCATCGGTGAAAGTAAGTGAACAAGATTGACATTGCCACTTAAAAAGGCTTCAACCAATTGCGCCCAACTGCGAAACATCACAGGCTTTTCAACATTTATCCCATGTTTTTCAAAGAGTTTTTGTGAATGGGCGACCAGTAGTGGCGTAGCATCGGTAATCGGCAAATAGCCAATGCGTAATGGGGCGTCTTTATCAATATTGCGTTTGCTTTCTTGTGCCTGTAGTAGTGGTGCACTGCCCGCAAGGGTAAATAGGCTTAATAGTTTGAGAAAATCACGGCGGTTACTGTTCATCATTCACTTCCTTAAATATTAAATTCGACGGTTTGTTCTTGTTGCTTGCGTTTTTGGTTTTGTTGTAGGGTTTTGAGAATATCGACCCGAATATCATTCAGTAGTAATAAATCTTCACGTGGGTAGGGGCTGACAATATCCCAACGCCCTACCACTTTTGCGGGCATTTCACCAAGTAAAATAATTTGATCGGCAATAGCGAGTGCCTCATCAATATCATGCGTGATCATCACCGCACTGGCATTATGATGTTCAATAATTTCACGTACCATCTGTTGCATTTGGGTGCGAATAATCGGATCAAGGGCAGAGAAAGGTTCATCTAATAAAATCAACTTAGGCTGACGGGCAACCGCACGAGCCAGATTAACCCGTTGTGCCATTCCTCCTGACAGCTCATTAGGCATCGCATGGATAGCATGGGTTAGCCCAACTTCTTCAATGGCTTCTTCAACACGCTTTTGAATTTCTTTATTCGATAGCTTTTCTCGACAAGCAAAATCTAAGCCAAAAGCCACATTTTGTTTAACTGAAAGCCAAGGCAGTAGATTAGCCGCTTGAAACACAAATCCAATCTCAGAATGGGGCTGAGTAATTGATTGTCCAGAAAGGCTAATAGTGCCAGCTAATGCTTTATCTAACCCCGCAATCACGCGCAATAATGACGATTTGCCAACACCACTCGGGCCTAAAATACAGGTCACTGATTGTGTCGGAACGCTAAAAGAGGCATTTTCAAGAATAACCTTGGTTTGGTTGTTTTTGGTATAGCCGAGCGCAATATTTGTAACGGTTAATGTCATAGTCAAATTGTTAATGAATTGTTGAATGGCATTAACAATAAGAGAGAACAAATCATTTAGGAAATACCCGAGAAGACTTTTTTATAACCTTTTGTTCTAAAAATTTTTATATCAAAAAGGAATATAACGTTGAATTTAATTATTTTTCAGAATAATAAAATTTACCTACTATCGCTCTCGTTCACATTTTTACAATAACGAGGAGCAACACAATGTCGCAACTTTCTAAACAATTTATTGAATGGCTAAATCAACACGCTACACAAATTGATCAATCTAATCAATATGCCGATGAGTTATTTCAACGTGTTGCGCAAGAAGGTATTTTTAAAATCGGTGTACCCGAAGAATTGGGGGGAAATGGTGGCTCATTTCAACAAGCCATCAATGCCGTACGTGAAATTTCAACTTATTCTTTAACGGCAGGTTTTATCTCTTGGGGACACCGTACCTTAATTCAAAATTTACTTAGTAGTTCAAATCCAAAACCGAGAGAGCTTTGGTTAGACGATTTATTAGCAGGTAAATTATCGGGGGGAACAGGTTTATCAAATGCAGTGAAATTTTTATCGGGTATCGAGGAGTTACAGGTAAAAATCATTGAAAAAGAGGGAGAGCGCTATTTACAAGGACGTTTACCTTGGATTACCAATTTAACCGCAAAAGGCTTTGTGACAATTTTTGCCGCAGAATATGCCGATGGTAGTAAGCCAGCGATTGTGGTGGCATTGCCTTCGGATGCTGAGGGGGTTACTCGCACAAATGAGCTTTCTTTAGTGGCACTACAAGGTAGTAATACCGTGGCAGTTGAGCTAAATAATGTCAAACTTAATCCTGATTGGATAATTGCCGATAACGCTGCGGAATATCTTGCCCAAGTTCGCCCAACATTTTTAGGATTACAATGCCCAATGGCATTTGGTTTAGCAGCTCGTAGCTTACAGGAAGTGGAAAAATCGTTGCAATATGTTGGCAACCGTTCAATTCTTAAACCAGAATACGATTTACAGTTACAGAAACTGGCTGATTTAGAAAAACGTTTAGCGGATGGACTACAGCAAGATGATTATTTTGTGAAAAATCCAAAAGAGCTATTTAATATTCGTATCGAAGTGGTCGATGTTGTGGCACAAAGTCTGTTACTTGAATTACAGGCATCGGGTGGGCGAGGTTATCTCAATAATGTGGGCTCAGACTTTATTCGCCGTTGGCGAGAAGGGGCATTTTTACCGGTGGTTACCCCAAGTGCATTACAGCTTAAAACCATTTTACAAGCGGTGTGATTTACACTGATTTTTGCAAATTATTTTATAAGGAAAACACTATGTCATCATTCCAAATTCATACAATTGAAACCGCACCTGAAGCAGCACAAGATGCATTAAAAGCGGTACAACAGGCAAATGGCTTTATTCCAAATTTAATTGGCGTATTAGCTAATGCACCCACCGCATTAGAAACATACCGTACTGTTGGCGCAATCAATGGTCGTAACAGCTTAACCCCAGAAGAGCGTGAAGTGGTACAAATCACCGCTGCGGTGGTTAATGGTTGTGGTTTCTGTGTGGCAGGGCATACTAAAATCTCATTAAAATTACTTAAAATGCCACAAGAAGTGGTCAATGCAATTCGTGCAACAGCTCGTATTGATAGTGATCCTAAATTAGATACCTTAGCACGTTTTACCTTAGCGGTAATTTTACAAAAAGCAAAACTCACCCAAGCGCAGTTAAATGAATTCTTCGCCGCAGGCTACACGCAACAAAATGCGATTGATGTGATTTTAGGAGTAAGTTTGGCAACCTTATGTAACTATGTAAACAATATTGCAGATACGCCAATTAATCCTGAATTACAAGATTTTGCGTAGTTGATGTTGAATTGCATAACATATTGATTTAATTGGTGGGCAAGGATGCCCACCCTACGAAAAAATTTAGCTAATAAACAAAAAGCCACTTCAATCGAGTGGCTTTTTAGTCTGTAGGTGCGTGTAAACGCACCAAAACATCAGAAAGATTAGAAATCCATTAACTCTTTTTCTTTATCTGCTAATACTTCATCTACTTTTTTGATGAAAGTATCGGTGATTTTTTGGATATCTTCTTGCGCTTTACGCTCATCGTTTTCGCTGATTTCTTTATCTTTTAATAACGCTTTGATTTTATCATTCGCATCACGACGTACATTACGTACTGCAACTTTACCTTGTTCACCTTCGCTTTTTACGATTTTAATTAAATCTTTACGGCGTTCTTCCGTTAATGGTGGAAGTGGAACGCGGATTGTGGTACCTGCTGATGATGGGTTTAATCCTAAATCAGAGGTTAAAATCGCTTTTTCTACTGCACTAATTAAAGAACGGTCGAATACTGTTACCGCTAGAGTACGAGCATCTTCTGCTACTACGTTTGCTAATTGACGAAGTGGAGTCGCTGAACCGTAGTAATCTACTTGGATAGCATCTAATAAGCTAGGTTGTGCACGACCAGTACGGATTTTTGCAATGTGACCCTTTAAAGCTTCAACGCTTTTTTCCATACGCTCTTGAGCGTCTTTTTTGATTTCATTAATCATTGAGTTTGTTCCTTTCATTTAAAAACAATAAAACGGCGAGATTCTACCTAATTTTTGCTATTTTTCCTAGTGTTAAGTGTGATAGACTTCTCAAAGTTTTGTGCGCGT
The DNA here is from genome assembly GCA_002002485.1 of Pasteurellaceae bacterium 15-036681. Classification (GTDB taxonomy): domain Bacteria; phylum Pseudomonadota; class Gammaproteobacteria; order Enterobacterales; family Pasteurellaceae. The sequence goes on along the minus strand of MQVI01000003.1, from coordinate 28,105 downwards.
AAGCGGTAAGATTTCTAGATTCTTTTTCAAATGGGAGAAAATAATGTATCAACAACAAATTTTAGCAGAATTAAAAGAAGCAGCAGATGTATTGGATAAATTCATCACTGATGAAAATAATCTTGCATTAATTCAGCAAGCTGCACTATTAATTTCAGATAGCTTTAAACAGGGTGGTAAAGTGTTGTCTTGTGGTAATGGTGGTTCACATTGTGATGCGATGCACTTTGCGGAAGAATTAACAGGCCGCTACCGTGAAAATCGCCCTGGATACCCTGCGATTGCGATTTCAGATGTCAGCCATTTAAGCTGTGTAAGTAATGATTTTGGTTATGATTATGTGTTCTCTCGTTATATCGAAGCAGTAGGTCAAAAAGGTGATGTGTTATTTGGCTTATCTACATCAGGCAATTCTAAAAACGTATTAAATGCGATTGCAGCGGCGAAAGCAAAAGGTATGAAAGTCATTGCGATGACAGGTAAAGATGGCGGTCAAATGGCAGGCCTTGCAGATGTTGAGATTCGCGTGCCTCATTTCCGTTATGCAGACCGTATTCAAGAGATCCATATTAAAGTAATCCATATCTTGATGATGTTAATTGAATTTGAAATGGCAAAAGCAGAATAGTCATTTCTCGATCAGTATTTTGTGTATCTTTTGTAAGGCTGTACAAAATTTCAGTTTTATTTCGTGATTTTTTAAGAAAAATCAGGCACAATATATGCAATTAAAAACAGTCATTTAGATAAGAGGATTAAATTATGGCAGGCATAAATAAAGTTATCATTGTGGGTAATTTAGGTAATGATCCTGAAATGCGCACCATGCCAAATGGTGAAGCTGTTGCAAATATCAGCGTAGCAACAAGCGAAAGTTGGACAGATAAAAATACAGGTGAGCGCCGCGAAGTGACAGAATGGCATCGTATTGTTTTTTATCGTCGTCAAGCGGAAGTTGCAGGTCAATACTTACGTAAAGGTTCACAAGTTTATGTAGAAGGTCGCTTAAAAACACGTAAATGGCAAGATCAAAATGGTCAAGATCGTTATACAACAGAAATTCAAGGCGATGTTTTACAAATGTTAGGTGGCCGTAATCAACAAGGTGGCGATTTTGGTGGTCAAGGTGGTTGGAATAATTCAGCACCTCAAGGTAATAGCTATAATCAAGGTGGTAATAATAATTACAACCAACCTAGCTCTGCGAATAGCTATGATCAAACACCTCGAGCACAAACTGCACCTAAAGCCGCACCAGCAGTAGATAACTTTGTGGAAGATGATATTCCGTTCTAATAAAACATTAAACCCAGCAGATGCTGGGTTTTTGTTTATGATGATACTTTGTTATTGAGAGTATATTTTTCGACGGCTGTTAGCATGCCTCTCAATAAATTCAATTCCGAGGTTTCCAATTCTGCTCTTTGATATAAACGACGCAATTTTAGCAATACCGCATCATTTTTTATAAAGCCCAATTCCTTATATAACCGCTCTGTATGATTAAAAAAATATTCCAATGCATCATGAGTAGGATAGTCTACAAGCGGTTCGTTTTGAGCGGCTTTTTGCAACTCATCTTGTTGTGCCAGCCATGCCATGCGAATCTCGTAACTTGCTAATTGCACTGCCATTGCTAGATTTAATGAGCCATATTCAGGATTTGTGGGGACATTTAAATGGTAATGACATTTCAATAGTTCTTCATTGGTGAGTCCCACTCGCTCTCGTCCAAATACGATTGCAACTTTACCTTGCGCTGCACGTGCGACAGCCAATTCCCCACATTTTCTTGGTTCAATGAGGCTACTTTGCAAATGACGTAAACGAGCACTTGTTCCAATAACTAATTGGCAATCTGCTATAGCTTGTTCAAAGGTTGCAAAAATTTGGGCATTATCAAGCACATCTTTTGCACCTGCTGAAAGTGCTTCTGCTTGTTCATCAATAGCTTGTTGAGGCGCTACTAAGCGAAGATTGGTTAATCCCATTGTTTTCATTGCTCGAGCAGCTGAGCCAATATTGCCACTATGGGATGTTTCTACCAAAATAATTTGGATTTGATTGAGTAAATTCATCAGAAAAAGTCATTACAGTAATAGTTATTTGTAACTCTATTTTAACACAAATTTGGATAAGTTAATATTTGCTTTATGTAGCGTAAATGTTACACTCCTTCCCCATTTTTTGTAGTTATTTGAGGAGTACAGATGCGGTTTAAAACGCTATTAGCTACTTTGGGTTTAGTAATACCTTTATTTTTTTCGCCAACAGTACAAGCAGAGGGAAAGTTGACAGTTTACTGTGGAGTGCAAGCGACAGTTTGTGAAGATTTAACGAAGCGATTTTCAAAAAAATATCATGTAGATACAAAATTTGTGCACGGTGGTAGTGGTACTACGCTTGGTAAATTGAAGGCGGAAAAAAATAACCCACAAGGTGATATTTGGTACGGCGGTACTATCGAACCTCATTTTCAAGCGGGAGAGCTAGGCTTATTAGAGGCATATCGTTCACCATTACAATCTGAAATTTTGCCTCAATTTAAATCACTAATGGATTCTAAACGCGGTGATTATACTTCTGCTGCATATTTATTAGTGTTAGGCTTTGGGGTGAATACTGAAAAATTAAAGGCTTTGGGTGTTGGTATACCTAAACGTTGGGATGATTTATTAGATCCTCGCCTGAAAGATTATGTACAATTACCAGATCCTCGTAGCGCGGGCACTGCTTATACGATGATGGCAGGCCTTATCCAGCTCTGGGGAGAGGAAAAAACCTTTGAGTATCTTAAAAGATTAGATTCCAATATTTCACAATATGTAAAAAGTAATTTAGTGACAACGAATTTATCTCGTGGTGAAAGTGCTGCGACCGTTGGTTTTGTTCATGGCTACATTACTGAGAAAGAGAAAGGTGCTCCAGTAGATTATGTGTTACCAGAGGAAGGTGTGAGCTATGCATTAGGTGCTGTGAGTATTATAAAAGGTGCGCGTAATTTAGATAATGCTAAATTATTTATGGATTGGGTGCTTTCCAAAGAAGTTCAGGAGATTCCTTGGCGTGATCATGGTTTATATCAGAATCCAATAAACGTAAATGCGGAAGTTTCTCCGCTGTCACCGAAATTGGACGGTGTCAAATTAATTGAAACTGATTTTGATCGCTTTGGGTCTAGTGAAGAAAGCAAGCGCCTAATAGATAAATGGCTTGTAGAAGTGAAGCTATCTAAATAAAGAAAACAACAATCCGCTGGTTTTGCAAGCGGATTGTTATTCATAAATTGGGACACTGGAGTGTTAAAACTGTTCCTACAATCAACTAGCTACCCATAGAAGGATCGCAAGTAATTGTGGCAGAATAATACGGCAGAACATAACTAATGGATAGACTGTCGCATAAGAGAGAGCAGGAGCACCATTTCCATCTTTTATCGCATTTGCAAAAGCAAGTGCTGGTGGATCTGTCATTGAACCAGCGAGTAGACCGCAAATAGTAAGATAGTTCATCTGACCGTAAATTCGAGCGACAATCCCCGTAATAAAGAGTGGAATAAAGGTGATTATTGCACCATAAGCGATCCAAGATGCGCCATCATTACTCAATAGCGTATCCAAGAAATTTCCGCCTGCTTTCCATCCGACGACAGCAAGGAATAAAACAATCCCTATTTCTCGTAACGCAAGGTTAGCACTTGGTGGCATAAACCAATATAATTTACGAAAGCTACCAATTCTTGCAAGAATCAACGCGACAACGAGGGGGCCACCAGCTAAGCCGAGTTTTAAGGCAACTGGAAATCCTGGAATGTAAATAGGAATAGAACCTAGTAATACCCCGAGACCAATACCAATAAAGATTGGAAGCATCTGAACTTGTTGTAATTTTTGGTGAGCATTACCAATAATTTCCATTACAGCTTCAATATCTTCTTGGCGGCCAACCAAAGTAAGCACGTCACCAAATTGTAGTGACATTTCACCATTTGGTACTAATTCAACACCAGCACGATTAAGACGAGAAATCACTACGTCATATTTGCCTTTTAGCATTAATTGACGAATTTTTTTACCAAAAACTTTCTCATTAGTCACAACTGCACGCTCGTTACGATACATAGTACCTTTGGTTGATACAGAAATATTTGCTTCCTCACCAAGAATTAATTGCATTTTATGCAGTGTTGCCTGTTCACCCACTAAATGAAGTACATCACCGATTTGCAATTTTGTATCAACTTTGGGGACAAAAAGATCTTCCCCTCGTTTTAGGCGAGAATAAACAACATCATGGTGTTCAAAGTCAGGTAATTCTTTGAGAGTCAATCCATTCAAATTTGGATTTGTGATTCGAACATTCAGTGTACTGAGCCCACCTTTTTTGCTATTAGAGGCTTTCTCAAACTCTTCAGCTTCCTTATCGATATTAATTCTAAGTACAACACGAATAAGCCACATTGTGAGCAAAATACCAACGATACCAAATGGATAGGCTATTGCATACCCCATTCCCATCACAGATGTATCACTACCTAGCTCGGCTAAAACTTGTTGGCCAGCACCAAGAGATGGCGTGTTAGTTACCGCACCAGAGAAAATGCCGAGAATGACAGGAAGAGGAACATCGAATAATTTATTGAGAAGAATGACTAAAACACCACTGATTAGTACAATCATTAATGCAAAGCCGTTAAGTTTAAGTCCTGATTGACGGAGGGAAGAAAAGAAACCAGGTCCAACCTGAATACCAATGGTATAAACGAATAGAATTAAGCCAAATTCTTGGATAAAATGGAGAGTATGCGCATCAAGAACCACACCATATTGGTTCATAAAATGGGAAACTATTATTCCCCCAAATAGAACCCCACCAATGCCAAGACTGACACCCCTCACCTTGATATGCCCTATCCAGAGTCCGATAACCGCGACTAAAGAAAGTAGGCTCACTGTTAATGCAATTTCGCTCATAAAAGCCTCATAAAAGAAAATAAACTGCAGGCATTCTATCAAAGTTCAATTTATAAAAATGCGATCTAGCTCAAGAAATTGAACTAAATTTTGTGCTAGTATTTTTCCATATATTTCAATAGGATAAAATTTATCCACTTTGACAGGGGGGTGAAATTATTATACCATCCCAAACTTTTATAATTAAAAATCATAAGGAGAGCATTAATGGAACCCATTATTTTAAATGGTTATCACACTCTTATTGCAGCAACATTAGTCCTATTACTAGGGCGTTTTTTTGTAAATAAAATTAAATTTTTGCAAGATTTTAATATCCCTGAAGCCGTAGCTGGCGGTCTTTTTGCCGCAACGATTATTTTTTGCTTATATAAATTTGCAGGCATAACTTTCCAATTTGAATCTTCATTACAGACAGCATTTATGTTGGCATTTTTTTCATCAATTGGTCTGTCTGCGGATTTTAGTCGTCTCAAACAAGGTGGGAAACCCTTAGTTATTTTTCTCATCGTAGTTGGAATGTTTATTGTTATCCAGAATATTGTAGGGGTAACAATGGCAACTGTATTAGGGTTAGATCCTCTCATTGGTTTATTAACAGGCTCTATTACCTTAACTGGAGGACATGGTACAGGTGCAACATGGGGAACTATTTTTGCTGAAAAATATAATATCCAAGGTGCCGTTGAAATGGCTATGGCTTCTGCAACATTTGGCCTTGTTGCTGGTGGCTTGGTAGGAGGACCAGTTGCTCGTCGTTTAGTTAATGGCATGAAACTCCAGAAAGTAAAACATATGGCAAAAGTAGATAATAAAGACAAATATGCTGATGATACTTTTGAAGATGTTGATAATTTTCGTTTAATCACATCAACATCTATGATTGAAACAATGGCTTTATTTGCAGCATGTTTAGCTTTTTCATCTGTTATGAAAACGATGTTTCCTGATATTGGTTTGCCACAATTTGTTTGGGCTCTAGGTTTTGGCGTAGTATTACGTAATGTGTTAACACTTGTATTTAAGTTCGATATGTTCGACAGGGCGATTGATATTTTCGGAAATGCATCATTAAGTTTATTCTTGGCAATTGCATTGATGAGTATCAAATTATGGGAATTAGCTGGTTTAGCTGGTTCAATGTTAATAATTTTATTAGTACAAGCGGTGGTTATGGTTATTTATGCTTACTTTATTACTTTCCGAGTAATGGGTAAAAATTATGATGCGGCAATTTTATCTGCTGGTCACTGTGGCTTTGGTTTAGGTGCAACGCCAACAGCTGTGGCAAATATGCAATCAGTAACTGAAACATTCGGGCCTTCGCATAAAGCGTTCTTAATCGTACCGCTTGTGGGTGCTTTTTTTGTTGATTTCTTGAACTTAGGTGTTATTACCACCTTTATTAATTTCTTTAAATAATTTCGAAATTATGTAGCACTTTCACAAATCAAATATTTGAATTCACCACTCTCTCCCTTTGGGAGAGTGTAAATAAAGTTTGTGCAACCGCTACATAATACCGAATAATTTATATCTATCCATCTTTATCTAGGCTGCTTATGGACGTATTCATAAGCAGCTTTTTTATCAGTGATTAAACAATAGGGAATATTTGCAGTTCTAAATTTTGTAAATTTCTTGTAGAATCAGACCACTTGTCAACACAATAATTAAGGAAACAGACATGACATTAAAAATTGGTATCGTAGGAGCTGGTGGCAGAATGGGACGTCAGTTAATTCAGGCGGTAAATAATGTTCAAGGCGTTGAATTATCAGCAGCTTTTGAACGTAAAGGTTCTTCATTGGTTGGCTCAGATGCTGGTGAGCTGGCTGGCGTAGGCGCTTTAGGCGTGGCAGTTAAAGATAATTTGGCTGATGCAGATTTTGATTTATTAATCGATTTCACTCGCCCCGAAGGGACTTTAGAACATATTGCTTTTTGTGTAGCAAATAATAAGAAAATGGTAATTGGTACCACTGGGTTTGATGATGTAGGCAAACAGGCAATTCAAGCTGCATCAGAAAAAATTAGTATCGTATTTGCATCAAATTACAGTGTGGGTGTGAATCTTGTATTCAAACTATTAGAAAAAGCAGCAAAAGTAATGGGCGACTATTGTGATATCGAAGTGATCGAAGCACATCATCGTCATAAAGTAGATGCACCATCAGGTACTGCGTTATCAATGGGTGAACATATTGCAAAAACTTTAGGGCGTGATTTAAAAACTCATGGCGTGTTTGCTCGTGAAGGTATTACTGGTGAACGTAAGCGTGATGAAATCGGTTTTGCAACAATTCGTGCAGGCGATGTGGTTGGAGAACACAGTGTTTGGTTTGCTGATGAAGGTGAACGTGTTGAAATCGCGCATAAAGCATCAAGCCGTATGACCTTTGCAAATGGTGCGGTTCGCGCTGCAAAATGGTTAGGTGAAAAGCAAAATGGTCTGTTTGATATGACTGATGTGCTTGATCTAAACAATTTATAATAACTCTCTTTTGTCCCCCTTTTATAAGGGGGAATTTTTATAGGAATAATAACAATGACAAAATTTAACAACATCGAGACAACATTAGTTCAATTAGGCAATCGTACCGATCCACGTACGGGCGCAGTGGCTACACCTATTATTCTTTCAACCGCTTATGGTCGTGATGGTTTAGGCGAATCAACAGGTTTTGATTACACGCGTACCAAAAACCCAACTCGTGCTGTATTAGAGCAAGGTATCGCTGATTTAGAAGGCGGCGATGCTGGTTTTGCCTGCGCATCGGGTATGGCTGCGATTCAATTAATTATGTCGTTATTTAAAGCACCAGATGAGTGGATTGTATCTAGTGATGTTTATGGCGGAACTTACCGCTTGTTAGACTTCTGTTATAAGAATAATCATACAGTTAAGCCTGTGTATGTAAATACTGCAGATGTCGTGTCAATCGAAGCGGCTATTACACCAAATACTAAAGCAATTTTTGTGGAGACTCCGTCAAATCCATTAATGGAAGAGTGTGATGTTGATGCGATTTCACAAGTTGCGAAAAAGCATAATTTATTATTAATTGTCGATAATACTTTCCTAACGCCAGTATTATTCCGTCCGATCGAGCATGGTGCGGATATTGTGATCCATAGTGCAACTAAATATTTATCAGGGCATAATGATGTGTTAGCAGGTTTAATTGTGGCAAAAGGCCAGGAACTTTGCGAGCGTTTGTTCTATATTCAAAATGGTGCGGGAGCGGTGTTGTCGCCGTTTGATTCTTATCTTGCTGTGCGTGGTTTAAAAACGTTAGCATTACGAATGGAGCGCCATCAATCAAATGCAACGGAAATTGCTGCATTTTTAAAACAGCAACCTGAAATTGATAGTGTGCTCTATTCTGGTAAAAGTGGGATGTTATCTTTCCGCTTGCAAAAAGAAGAATGGGTACCAAAATTCTTGAAAGCGATTAAATTAATTACTTTTGCTGAAAGCTTAGGCGGCACAGAAAGCTTCATCACCTATCCTTCAACTCAAACCCATATGGATATTCCAGAATCTGAACGTATTGCGCGTGGTATTACTAACAATTTGTTACGTTTCTCTGTTGGTTTAGAACACGTAGAAGATATTAAAGCGGATTTATTGCAAGCATTTGCACAATTAGAAAAGTAACATTTATTCTTTTGTAAGCATTTTTATGGTGAAGAGAGACAAAAACTTTGAACTAGATCACAAAGTTAAGAATAAGTTTCTTGTTAATGTCAATTTAATTTGCAAAATTTAAAAAACTGACCTAAGATGACTTCACCAAATAAAAAGTGTTGTGTCCAACAACCAATTTCATAAATTTGCTTTCCGAGTAGCCCCTATTTTAGGGGCTTTTTTTATGGGGCAGAGTAGAAGTTAAATTTCAGTTTTGTCTTTGTATTCGCACAAATCTTCAATAATGCAAGAACCACAGCGAGGTTTACGAGCAATACAAGTATAACGGCCATGTAAAATAAGCCAATGATGAACATCAACTTTGAATTCATCTGGCACAACCTTCAATAATTTTTCTTCTACTTTTACGACATCTTTACCTGGTGCAAAATTAGTACGATTGGATACTCGGAATATATGAGTGTCTACTGCAATAGTGGGTTGTCCAAAAGCGGTATTTAAGACAACGTTTGCTGTTTTTCTGCCAACACCAGCCAGAGCTTCTAGCTCCTCACGAGTTTGAGGCACTTCACCATTATGCTTTTCGATCAAATCTCGACATGTTTTGATGATATTTTCAGCTTTACTATTAAAAAGCCCAATTGTTTTAATATATTCCTTTAGACCATCTACGCCTAAATCTAAAATTGCTTGTGGTGTATTGGCGATAGGATATAGTTTTGCTGTTGCTTTATTTACGCCAACATCTGTGGCTTGAGCAGATAGAATAACAGCAATAAGTAACTCAAAAGGGTTACTGTAATTAAGCTCCGTCGTTGGATGCGGATTTTCATCACGTAAGCGAGTTAAAATTTCAATTCGTTTTTGTTTATTCATGATATTTGTTTGTGTAAAGATCTATTAAATTAACACTGAGCATTTAAGAAAAGTATCCTTGATCCCATAGCATCTTCGCAACCATCACAAAGGACATTGTTACTATTAATGGTTTTATAATTTGTTTGCCTTTGGTTACAACCATTCTTGCCCCAATGGCACCGCCAATTAGTTGTCCAATCAACATTACAAAACCAACTTTCCATAAAACAGCTCCACCCAACATAAAGAAAATGAGAGAAGCGATTCCAGATGTTAGGTTTAATATTTTGGCATGAGCGACGCTCTTAGTTAGGTTAAAACCGAGTAATAATATAAATGCGAGTGTGAAAAATGAACCGGTTGCAGGACCAAACATGCCATCATAAAAACCAATGCTCATAGCTGCAGTAAATGCAAAAAGAGGATAACCTATACGTTGCTTACTATCTTGATCACTAATTGTTGGACTAAATAGGAAATAGATGCCAATCACCAAAATTAAAAAAGGTAATATTTTTTTGAGTGCGTCCACATCAAGGAGTTGAACTAATATTGTACCTAAAGAGGCACCAATAAATGTCAATAGAATCAATAGCCAAATCTTTTTTAAATCAACAGCTTTTCGGCGAATAAAATAGAGTGATGCCGAAAGAGTACCTCCGCAAGCCTGTAGCTTATTCGTGCCCAATGCCATTGCAGGAGGGATACCAACAGCCAGTAGTGCTGGAATTGTGATGAGTCCACCACCACCAGCAATCGCATCAATAGTGCCTGCAACGAGAGCTGCTACAAAAAGAATAGCTAAAATATCGAGCCCAAATTCCATAATTTTATTTATCTCCTAATAAACCACCATTTCGTCACGATGGATTGCCACAGAACCAAATTCATAACCAATCAATGATTCAATTTCACTTGATTTTCTTCCTTTTAACTGACCAAGAGCATCACTATTATAGCGAGCAATACCTAATGCAATGGCTTTGCCTTCTTGGTTAAAAATTTTGATTACTTCACCACGCGCAAATTTATTTTCAACGTTGGTAATACCCGCTGGAAGTAGTGATTTATGTTGGTTCAGTAATGCGTTTTCCGCACCTTGATCAATTGTAATTGAACCAGCCGGTGGCGCACCAAACAACCATTGTTTGCGACCTTCTACTTTATCATGCTGGGCTAGAAATTTAGTACCAATCTCAGAACCTAATGCTAAATCAACAATGACATTTGGTCGCTCACCTTGAGCAATTAAAGTTTCAACACCTGAACGAGTTGCTATGTCAGCTGCAATAATCTTTGTCATCATTCCGCCTGTTCCAAGTGTTGTACCACTACCTCCGGCCATTTGGCGAATTTCAGGTGTGATTTTTTCGACCACTGGTAGGCGTTTAGCCTGAGGATTATTACGAGGATCGCTATCAAAGAGCCCTTCTTGATCGGTTAAAAGATAGAGTTGTTCTGCTTGAGCAAGAATGGCAACCAAAGCTGATAAATTATCATTATCGCCGATACGGAATTCGGCTGTTGCAACAGCATCATTTTCGTTAAAGATAGGGATAATACCGTTATCTAGTAGAGCTGAGAGGGTATCTCGTGCATTAAGGAAGTGATCTTTATTTTCAATATCTGCTCGAGTAATAAGCATTTGACCAATACGAATGTTATAAATAGAGAAAAGACTTTCCCAAGTTTGAATTAGCTGACTTTGCCCCACGGCTGCAAACATTTGTTTATTCGCAAGTGTTTTAGGAAGTTCTGGATGCCCTAAATAGTTTCGTCCAGCAGCAGCAGCTCCAGAGCTAACAACAATAATACGAAAGCCCTGTTGATGAAGTGCTGCAATTTGCTTAACAAATTCAAGCATATGTGGACGACTTAAACTATTTGATCCATGGGTGAGGGTGCTAGTCCCAAATTTAACAACGATAGTTTTTTGCATAGGATATTTACCTAAATGAAAAGAGGATAACTTCTCGTATTATCTGATAAAATTGGTGTAATTAAAATAAAATCATTTATAGTTATGTGCAAAAGCACATCAATTTTTATTATCTTATAAGGATACTTCATGAATATTTCTATTATTGTTGCTCGCACATTAAATCATGTGATTGGCAAAGATAACCAAATGCCATGGCATTTACCTGTCGATCTTGCATGGTTCCGTACCAACACTGTCGGAAAGCCTGTAATCATGGGACGAAAAACGTATGAATCTATAGGAAGATTATTACCTAAACGCCCTAATATTATTCTTTCTCGTTCAGGCTTTGCAGTGGAAGGTGCATATTCAGCAACAAATCTTGAACAAGCGCTTGGATTAGCAGAAAAATTAACGGATAGTAATGAAATCATGATTATTGGTGGTGGAGAATTATTTAAACAGGCAATTCCGATGGCATCAAAATTATACCTCACGGAAATTCAAGCTGAGATTGAAGGAGATACTTTCTTTGAGTTTGATGAATCTGAATGGCAGTTAGAAAATGAACAATGGTCAGAAATTGATGAACAAAATATCTATCAATGCCGTTTTTGTACGCTAATAAAATAGATACTCTATAAATGTTAAAAAAATGTTGTTAAAATTTCAGCAAAGTGAAATTTGTTGTGTGATCTAATTCACAAAATAATAACATTTTGCTTTTTTATTTATACATTTCATCTAGAATGCATTCACTCGTTAGATGGACTCATTAACGAGCGTTTTATTTCTTATTATTTTATAGAGGTGCCATATGGCTCTATTTTTAAGTATTTTTCCAATTGTTTTACTCATTTATTTAATGGTAAAACGTAATGCGTTACCATCTTACTTAGCATTACCATGGATTGCGGTAGTGGTATTAATTATTCAATTAATTTATTTTGGTACAGATATTACTATTGTAAGTGCGAATATTGCATCTGCAATTGTTGCTGTTCAAACACCTATCACAGTTATTTTTGGTGCTATTTTGTTTAACCGTTTCTCTGAAATTTCAGGTGCAACTGATATTCTACGTAAATGGTTGGGTAATATTAACCCTAATCCAGTCGCACAATTAATGATTATCGGTTGGGCATTTGCATTTATGATTGAAGGCGCGAGTGGTTTTGGTACACCAGCAGCAATCGCAGCGCCAATCCTTGTTGGTTTAGGTTTTGCACCACTAAAAGTGGCAATGTTAGCATTAGTGATGAACTCAGTGCCAGTTTCATTTGGTGCGGTGGGTACACCAACATGGTTCGGTTTTGGTCCATTGCAATTAGCTGAGGCACAAATTCTTGAAATCGGTTCAATGACAGCACTAATTCATGCGTTTGCAGCGTTAGTGATTCCAGTGATGGCATTACGTTTCCTTGTTTCAGGTAAAGAAATTCGTCAAAATATTGTCTTTATTTATCTAAGCATCTTTGCTTGTGTGATTCCTTATATGCTACTTGCACAAGTAAACTATGAGTTCCCATCATTAGTGGGTGGAGCGATAGGTTTATTAATTTCTGTTGTGTTAGCAAACAAAGGTGTAGGTTTAGCGAAAGTTGAAAATACGTTAGATAATAGTGCAGTAAAAACTGCGCAAGTCGCTAAAGCACTATTCCCTACAGCATTATTAATTGCAATCTTAATCGTGACACGTATCCAACAATTACCATTCAAAGCAATGATGAATGATGCAACTTCATGGTTTAGTGTTCAGTTAGGTTCATTAGGTTTATTCGATATTAGCTATGGTTTAATCTTCAGCTTGAAAAATATCTTTGGCACATCAATCAATGCTGGCTATAAACTACTATATGTACCTGCATTAATTCCATTCGTGGTGACAGTGTTAATTGCAATCCCAGTATTTGCGTTATCAGGTTCAAAAGTAAAAGATATTTTTGTGGGTAGCTTTAGACAAACTAAAAATCCATTCTTCGCATTAGTTGGTGCGTTAATCATGGTAAACCTAATGTTAGTGGGTGGCGATGGCTCAATGGTAAAAATCATTGGTAAAAGCTTCGCTGCTGCAACAGGTGAATACTGGACATTATTTGCATCATTCTTAGGTGCAGTGGGTGCATTCTTCTCTGGTTCTAATACGGTATCTAACTTAACATTCGGTAGCGTACAGTTATCAACGGCAGAAATTACAGGTTTATCAGCAACCCTAGTGTTAGCATTACAATCTGTTGGTGGTGCTATGGGTAACATGGTATGTATCAATAATATCGTAGCGGTAAGTTCTGTATTAAATATTGATAAACAAGAAGGTACGATTATCAAGAAAACAGTTGTACCAATGATTGTTTACGGTATCATTGCAGCCGCTGTAGCATTACTGGTTATCCCAGTGTTCTATTCGGTGTAATAAGAATTGGTTAATAACAAGCGGTTGATTTTTGTAAGAACTTTACTAAATCATACCGCTTGTTTTATTTAGAATCGTTTTTTATTGATTTTTATTATTATTTTTATTTAGTGGGGTTCATTATGAACGTGAATTTTTATGTAACCTGTATTGCAGATGTGGTAAAAGCAGGCGTTGCAAAAAACACTGTTTTATTGCTTGAGAAATTAGGTTGCCAAATTACTTTTCTTGAAAAACAAGGATGCTGTGGTCAGCCTGCAATGAACAGCGGTTATGCAAAACAAGCGCTAGGCGGTATGAAAACTTTAGTAGAAACCTTTGAGGCAAATGATTATCCAATTGTAGCACCAGCGGGTTCTTGCGTATATGCAATTAAAAACTACCCAGAATATTTCGAACGTTTTGGTGAAAAAGAGTGGGCAGAGCGCTCTAAAAAAGTGGCAGATCGTTTTTACGATTTAACAGACTTTTTAGTTAATGTATTAAAAGTCAAAGATGTGGGCGCAGTATTGCCAGGTAAAGCGGTTTATCACCCATCTTGCAGTCTTTCACGTAAATTAGGCATCGTTGATGAGCCATTAGAATTATTAAAAAATGTGAAAGGTTTAGAATTAATGCCAATTCATAACCAAAACACTTGCTGTGGTTTCGGTGGTACATTCTCGGTGAAAATGGCTGAAATCTCGGGCGAAATGGTAAAAGAGAAAGTAGTTAATATTATGGACGTTGAGCCAGAATATTTAATCGGTGCAGACGTAAGCTGTTTATTAAATATTGGTGGTCGTTTAAGCCGTGAAGGTAAAAATGTGAAAGTAATGCACATTGCGGAAGTTTTAATGCAGGAGGGCAAATAAGATGTCTTTAAAAACAAGTAACCTTGCATTTAAAAAACGCGTTGATAGCCAAATTAACAACGAAGTTGTACGTAAAGCATTAGTTAAAGCCCAAGAAACGATCGGTGCAAACCGTCAACGTATGGTTGATGAGTTAGGCAACTGGGAAGAGTGGCGCGATCTGTCTAAACAGATTCGTAACCACGTTATCGCGAACTTAGACGCATACCTCTACCAATTAAGCGAAAAAGTACACCAAAACGGCGGTAAAGTCTATTTCGCAGAAACAGCTGAAGAAGCAACTCAATATATTCGTCAAGTGGCATTAGAGAAAAATGCTAAGAAAATCGTTAAATCGAAATCAATGGTAACAGAAGAGATCGGTTTAAATGAAGTGCTTGAAAACGAAGGTATGAAAGTGGTTGAAACCGATTTAGGTGAATACTTACTTCAAATCGTAGGCGATAAGCCGTCACATATCGTAGTACCAGCGATCCACAAAGATCGTCATAAAATCCGTCAAGAATTACACGATGTGCTAGGCTATGATGGCCCTGAAACACCAGAAGAAATGACCGCTTTCGTGCGTAAAGTAATCCGTCAAGACTTCTTAGAAGCGGATATCGGTATCAGTGGCTGTAACTTTGCTGTGGCTGAAACGGGTTCTGTATGTTTAGTAACGAACGAAGGTAACTTACGTTTAGTAACTACTGTGCCAAAAACGCACATCGCAGTAATGGGTATGGAGCGTTTAGCGCCAACTTTTCAAGAAGTTGATGTGCTAATCACAATGCTTGCGCGTAGTGCGGTAGGTGCGAAATTAACCGCGTACAATACGTGGTTAACTGGTCCACGTCTTGAAGGCGAAACAGACGGCCCTGAAGAGTTCCACTTAGTTATCGTAGATAACGGTCGTTCTAAGATCTTAGAAAGCGAATTTAAAGAAGTTTTACGTTGTATCCGTTGTGGTGCTTGCTTGAATACTTGTCCGGCATACCGTCAAATCGGTGGTCACGGTTACGGCTCAATCTATCCGGGCCCAATCGGTGCAGTAATTTCACCATTATTAGGTGGTTACGAAGAGTTTAAGGAGTTACCTTATGCGTGTTCATTATGTACAGGTTGTAACTCTGTGTGCCCAGTGAAAATTCCACTTGCACAATTAATTCTTAAACACCGTGAACATATTGCAGAAAGCGGTATGACACCAGTTGCAGAGCGTGTGGCAATTTCTGGTTTCACTTTTGCCAACTCACACCCAACTTTATGGAAAGTGGGCGTGAATATCGGTGCGAAAGTGGCTGGTAAATTTATCAAAAATGGTAAGGCTCCAATTCAAGTTGGCGCATTAGCTGAATGGACAAAAGCTCGTGATCTTCCGTCTGCTGAAGGCGAAAGTTTCCGTGAGTGGTTCAAAAATAGAGGGTAATAACAATGGACTTACAAAATCGCGAAAATTTCTTAAATAAATTAGCAGAACGTATGGGCAGACCACGTCAAACTGTGCCAGAGCCAATGCCTGAATTAGTTAACGATCACCCAACGACACGTTTAACAGATCGCACTCAAGAGCAGTTAGTGAAAGAGTTTATCGACTTCTCTCGTGTAATGATGGCGGACGTGGTTGAAGCAAAAGAAGCGGACCTTGCAACAGCAATCATTGATATTTGTGAAAAATACGGTGGTGCAAGCGTTATCATCAACAATGACCAACGTTTAAAAGATTTAGGTATCACTCAAGCGATCCAAGCAAAATACGAAGATAGCTATGTGTGGGATTTCAATGCAGAAGCAAAAACTAACATTGATAAAGCAGAAAAAGCGAATCTCGGTGTGGTTTATGGCGAATATGGTTTAGCAGAGTCTGGCGGTATCGTGTTATTTTCTGATAAAGAATTCGGCCGTTCAGTGAGCTTATTACCAGAGAAATCAATCGTAGTATTACGTAAAAGCAAAGTGTTACCACGTGTAGCACAGCTTGCAAAAGTATTACACGATAAAGCACAAAATGGTGAACGTATGCCTTCTTGTGTGAATATTATCTCAGGCCCAAGTGCAACCGCAGATATTGAGTTAATCAAAGTCGTTGGTGTACACGGCCCAGTATCAAAAATCTATTTAGTGATTGATGATCTATAATTAGATTTCTCATATATAAGGGCAAATAGCATGTATTGCTATTTGCCTTTTTCACTTTCAAAAGAGCAATGTTTTTTGAGCATCAACCAAAATTGTTCTGCTTGATTATTTAAGCGAGTATTAATGCGGTAAATAAACGCATTAATTGGAATCACAAATTCATCATGGTCGAGAATTTTAAGTTGGTGTCGTTTCAATTCCTCTGTTATCGAATATTCTGGTAGCCAAGCAATCCCTTGCTTACTTAATGCTACATTTTTCAATAATTCTGACATTGATGAGATAAAGACTGTATTCGGCTTTAATTCAGGGTAATTACTCAGCTTACGATTGACTAGCCTTCCCATATAAGAATTTTGAGTGTAATTTAACAATGGAAAGTGATCGCTTGTTAAATCAAATAGTGGTTTTCTCTCCTGATCTAAAGCGGATACTGGATAAAGTTTTGATTTAAGAACTTCAATAGACAAAAACGGTTCTTGCATTAATAATTCATCATAGAAAGAAAAGATAAAATCACTTTTCCCCTCAATTAAGGTATTTACGGTCTGATCGACATCAATTGCTTCTACCGAATAGATAAAATTTTCTCCTTGTGCAGACATTTTTTGCACTAATTTTGGCATTATCGATAGTGATAGAGAATGGGCTGCAGCAAATTTAATATTAGGTGAGCTTTTATTCTGTCCGTGCAATTCATCTAAATTATATTGAAGCTGTTGGAGTAAATTACGTGTCTGTGAATGAAATAAGCGACCTTCTTCTGTAAGCTGTAAAGGGACAGAGGAACGATTAAACAATTTTACGCCAAGAGCTTCTTCTAATGAGAAAATACGGCGACTGAAAGCAGATTGAGATAAGTTACGCATTTCAGCGGCTTGTGAGAAATTTCGGCAAGACTCTAAAGTTAAAAAATCTTCTAACCATTTTGTTTCGATATTTTTCATTTTATCCTCTATAATGCAATTTCTGCATAGTCATATTAAAATATACATTACTCAAGATAAACAGTTTATAATGATGTCTTTATTTTCAATTGGTTATTAATCTGAGTAAGTTTATTTATTATACATTATTTGTTTTTTGCATACATCATTAATTTATTGCATTTTCCCTTTCTTTTTTTACATGGTAAATATAAGCCAGTTTTAAAATTAAAAGGAAACTTGTTATGAAAAAAGTAATTGGAATTTTAGGTGGAATGGGACCAGCAGCAACAGCTGATATGTTTCAAAAATTTATTCAATTAACATCAGCTAAGCGTGATCAGGATCATATTCCATTGGTGATTTCGTCTATTCCAGATATTCCTGACCGTACTGCTTGTATTTTACGTGATGGTGAAGATCCACAGCCATTTATGGAACAGTATGTTAATGGATTAAAAGCAGCAGGGGCAACTTGTGTAATTATTGCTTGTAATACAGCACATTATTGGTTCGATAAGCTGAAAAAAAGTTGTGATGTAGAAATGCTAAGTATGATTGATGCAACGGCAGAAGCTGTGCGTCAAAGTGGTAAACAGAAGGTCGGTATTCTTGCAACAGATGCAACTTTAGCGACAGGACTTTATAAAAAGAAAATAGAAAGTTATGGATTAACCTTTATTCAGCCGACACAAGAAGGTCAGCAGCAGGTAATGCAAAGTATTTATGCATTAAAGGCTGGAGAAATTGAAAACTCTAAGCAGTTAATGCTAAAACAGCGAGATGAATTGGTAAAACAGGGGGCTGAAATCATTATTTTAGGCTGTACCGAAGTGCCAATTGTACTAGCACAAGAAGTAGAAAAGCAGCCAGATTTGTATGTCGATTCGACTTTGGCATTGGTTAAAGCTGCAATTCAGTGGTATCAAACACATTAATCTTATTATTTTTTGGGGAGATTCTCTTTATGGTATGGGCAGAAATATCAGTTGTTCTGGTATGTATCTTTTTAGGTATCCGCTTTGGTGGAATTGCAATTGGTCTATTCGGTGGTTTGGGTTTAGCCATTTTAACCATCGGATTTGGGTTACCTGTTGGCTCAGTTCCTGTGGATGTAATGTTAATTATTATGACTGTTGTGCTTGCTGCTGCGACATTACAAGCAACAGGCGGTATGGCATTATTGGTAAAATATGCAGAAAAATTATTGCGTAAAAATCCAAAATATATCAACTTCTTAGCACCAGCAATTACTTGGTTGATGACCATTGTTGCAGGTACTGGTTTTATCGTATTTTCAACTCTACCAGTTATTGCTGAAGTGGCAAAAGAATCTGGCGTACGTCCATCTCGTGCTTTAGTTGGGGCGACAGTTGCATCACAAATTGCAATTACAGGTTCACCAATTAGTGCTGCAATGGCAGCAATGATCACTATTATGGAAGGTAATGGTGTGACATTCTTGCAAATCATGGCTGTGTGTTTACCAGCATCTTTCGTAGCAGCAATGGTGGCAGCTTTCATTTCATCACGCCAAGGTTGTGAGTTACAAGATGATGAGGTTTATTTACAACGCTTACAAGCTGGTTTAGTGAGTAAAGGTGCATCACAAACAGATTCAATTCCTGCTGGTGCGAAATATTCAGTATTGATTTTCTTATTGTCTATTGCCATGATCGTCTTCTTTGCGGTGTTCCCTGAATTCCGTCCATCTTACGAAAATGGTAAATCATTAAGTACTCGTGATATTATCATTATCGCAATGCTCGCAGGTTCTTGCTTAATGATGTTAAGCGGTAAAATTAAACCTGATTCAATTGTAACTAACTCAACTTTCCGTTCGGGTATGAGTTCAATTGCTGTAATTCTAGGTATTGTAACTTTAGGGACAACCTTTGTTGATGCACACCTTGCAGACATTAAGGCGATTGCAGGTGATGTGGTGACTAACTATCCAATGTTACTTGCAGCAGTATTATTCTTCACTTGTGCATTACTTTATTCTCAAGGTTCAACAACGCCATTGATTATCCCTGTAGCTGTGGCATTAGGTGTGCCAAACTGGGCTATCTTAGCGTCATTTGTTGCGGTAACAGGTGTATTCGTATTACCGACGTACCCTACAACATT
The DNA here is from genome assembly GCA_002002485.1 of Pasteurellaceae bacterium 15-036681. GTDB lineage: Bacteria > Pseudomonadota > Gammaproteobacteria > Enterobacterales > Pasteurellaceae. Next base: position 8,260 of record MQVI01000003.1, on the reverse strand, counting down.
AGCTGCAATGGAGATTGATACAACAGGTACAACTCGTCCAGGACGCTTTATTATTGACCATCCATTTATGTTGCCAGCAGCTTTAGGTGTTATTGCAGGTCTTGCATTTGGCTTTATTTGGGCTCCAATGGTAATGTAATTCAGTACATAGATAAATCTGAACAAATAAAAAAGAGTTGGTTTTATGCCAACTCTTTTTTGATATCTTAATTATGCTTTACTATTACGATTCTTTTTCCATTTCCAGAAAATAAACAAGCCACCAACGAGTAATATGACCCAAATTGCCATTTGGCCTTTGTGGACCTGTTCTTGTAACCAATCTAATTTTTTAGCACCAAAATCACCTAAATAAACCCAAATTGGCACAGAGATAATTGCAGCACAAAAATCAACAAGGACAAAGCGAGTAAAGGTTACTCGATTAGAAATTCCTGACACTAGATATACTACAGCACGTAAACCTGGTAAGAAACGAGCAACAAACAACAGTTTCCAACCCTCTTTTTCAAAGCGTTCTTGTACTGTTTTAAATCGTTCAGGTGTTGCAATATTACGAATCAAAGGGAATTTTAGGATCTTCTCACCATAGATTCGTCCTAGCCAGTACATTGTGCTATCACCAATTAAAACACCGAGCATACTAACAGCAAGCATCCAGTGCACATTGGTATAACCTAAGCCTGAAATAACACCGCCAGACACAAGGGTAATATCTTCTGGAATAGGTAAGCCAAAACCGCAAGCAAGCAAAACTAAAAATACAGCCCAGTAGCCATAGCTACTGAAAAATTCAATTAGGTATTCCATTTATTATCCTTATTCGATTAACCAATATTAAGACTACGTACTGAACTACGAACAACCAGTTCTGGATGGAATTCCAATATCGTTGGTTCTTTCGCCTTAGTTTCACTGTTGATACGTTCGAATAGCACATCTAGCGCCATTTGTCCTAAACGTGTTTTAGATTGGTGAACAGTAGTGAGTGGTGGTGCATAAAAACGAGATTCATGAATGTTATCATAACCGATAACTGAAATATCTTGAGGTACATTTAAACCTTTTTCGGTAATAGCTGAAATTGTACCAAGCGCCATAGTATCGCACCCACATACGATTGCAGTAGGCAATTTACCCTCTAATTTAAATAAATTATTGGTACTTTCATAGCCACCTTCTGGCTGGAAATCATTCTCAAAGACCCACTCTTGACGGATAAGTAATCCAGCTTCAGTCATTGCTTTAACAAAACCATCATAGCGTGCTTTTGCGGTCGTTTTGTGTAAATAACCCGCAATGACTGCAATATCACGGTGTCCATTATCAATTAAGTATTTAGTTGCAAGGTAGCCACCATCAAAGCTGTGATCAAGAATACGATCGCTTTTACCATCATTAGGGCCCCAATCCATAACAACCATAGGAATATTTGTGCCATTAAAGAGTGCTAGAGAGTTCTGAGTGTATTCCGAACACATTACCAAAATACCATCAACACGCTTAGTTACTAGCATATCTAAGTGGTTTTGAACCTTCTCAGGGTCATTTTGCGTATTACACAAAAAGAGAGAATAACCTTCACGATAGCAATATTCTTCAACGGCGAGTACGATTTCTGCAAAATAAGGCGCAGCACTCGTGGTGATGATCATTCCGATAGATTTAGTTGTATTAACTTTCAAACTACGAGCCACTGCACTTGGCGAATAGTTTAATTCTGCTACTGCATCCCATACTGCTTTGGTCGTGTCTTCTGCTACAAACCTTGTTTTATTAATTACGTGCGATACGGTTGTTGTTGAAACGCCTGCTAATTTGGCAACATCTTTGATCGTAGCCATAGAAATTCCTCACAATAAAAAATTTCCCTATTATAACGAATTTTGATTAATAGGCCTAAATAAAATCGGTGTTTGCATTGCATTTTTATCAAATAGCCTTAGAATAGCAACGTTTTAATAAATTTTCGGGAGATTTTAAAATGGGTCCATTTGGTTATGCAATGTTAGCGGTATCTGGTGCACTAGGGATGATCGTATTATTTGCAATTAATATTTTCTAATTTAGATTGGATTGACAGGGGCGCTTAGGCGTCCTTTATTTTTTTGATTTTGAGGATATTTAGGAGCTATGACTAAACTTTCTTTTGCGTCACTTTCTTTTAATGATAATAATACACCAGTCTCTGAACAATTTGACGATATCTATTTTTCCACTCTAGATGGTTTACAAGAGAGCCTCTATGTATTCCAAGAAGGAAATCAGTTATGGGAAAAATGGCAAAAACACCATCATGAACATTTTGTGATTGCTGAAACTGGATTTGGTACTGGTTTGAATTTTTTGGCAGTAGCAGAACGTTTTCAACAATTTAGAGCTGAATATCCCCAAGCAAAATTACAGCGTCTCTATTTTATCTCTTTTGAGAAATTTCCGTTAAGATCGGAACAATTGGCGGATATTCATCAAAATTACCCTCAATTTGCAACATTTTCACAACAACTTACCGCTTGTTGGCAACCTCGCCAAGTGGGATGCCAGCGTTATCATTTTGAACACATTTATTTAGATATTTGGTTTGGCGATATGGCGGATAATCTTCCCCAATTAGGTGATTATTATAATGAACAGATCGATAGCTGGTTTTTAGATGGATTTTCACCTGATAAGAATCCTGAAATGTGGAATGAACATTTATATAACCAGATGTTTCGTTTGACTCGTAAGGGAGGCTCTTTTGCTACATTTACTGCATCAAGTAATGTGCGACGAGGTCTACAAGCGGTTGGATTTGAGGTAAAAAAACGCAAGGGCTTTGGCAAGAAGCGAGAAATGTTGTGGGGAGAGAAACCATTAACAAGTCAATCTTCAACCTTAGCTTTCCCCTATTTTTACCAACACAACCAAGTAGATGTTGAAGATATAGCTATTGTAGGCGGTGGGGTTGCAAGTCTATGTGTGGCGCTTTCACTTCTGGAACGTGGCAAAAAAGTGACGCTTTATTGCAAAGATGAACAGTTGGCAAAAAATGCTTCAGGTAATAAGCAAGGCGCAATTTACCCACAATTAAGTGATGATGATGAACGCAATGTGCGTTTCTATGTTCACAGTTTTGACTACGCATTGCAGCGCTTGGCGCAACTAACAAAAGTCGTTGAGTTTGAACAAAACTTATCGGGTGTGGCGCTCTATGCTTATAATGAAAAAATAGAGAAAAAATTGCAGAAAATGGCAGAGCAGGGTTGGGACAGCGAGTTATATCATCTTTGTGATGCTAAGCAGTTATCAGAAAAATTAGGCTTGAGTGTACCAAATGGCGGTGCATTTATCCCACAAGGTGGCTGGCTGTCGCCTGTTCAACTAGTGCAAAATGGTTTTCATTATTTATCAAGTTTAGGTCTAAATATTGTTTTAAATCACTTAGTGCAAGATATTCAATTTATTGATGGAAAATGGCAGTGGCAATATGAGGGAAAAACTTTTGCCCATCAAACGGTGATTTTAGCCAATGGACATACCTTAAAAACTTTTGAGCAAGCGGAGGGTATTCCACTTTATCCTGTAAGAGGGCAAGTGAGTCAGATTCCGAGTACCCCACAACTTGAGCAACTGAAGTGTGTGGTGTGTTATGACGGTTATCTCACACCGATGTCGCCTAGTCGCCATACGCATTGTATTGGCGCAAGCCATATTCGAGATAATGCAGATGAGGCGTTTAGCTTAGAGGAGCATCAACAGAATATTGCAAAATTTCAGCAGAATCTAAGCGCTTGTGATTGGACGCAAGGGATAGAGCTCTCGCAGAATTTAGCAAAAGTAGGTATTCGAAGCGCATTTCGTGATCGTGTGCCGATGGTGGGGGCTGTGCCAAACTACCAAAAACAAAAAGAGCAATACACAAACTTGTATAATCAGCTTCGCCGTCGTGAATATGTGGCACAAGCTGAGTGTTATCCAAATCTGTATATGGTGAATGGGCTAAGCTCTCGAGGCCTTACTACCGCACCGTTATTGGGGGAACTACTAGCAAGTCAAATTTGCAATGAGCCCTTACCACTTAGCCAAGATATTTGGCACAATTTAGCAACCAACAGAACTTGGTTGAGAGATTTGTTAAAGGGAAGAAAGCTATCGTAAGAATGAGCCTCTGACTATCTTAGAATTGCCCCCATCACTGAGGGCGATTCTTAATGGTAAGTTTTGACAAATTTCTGATAAGCATTTAAAAAGGCTTCAAAGTCTTCTAAGCCGCAGAAAGCTAGGCTTTCCTCATTATAGAAATTAAATCCGTCTTCTAACTCATCTAAATCTTCAAAGGCCATATCTAAGTTATTTGCTTTGACCATAACTTCTTCATTGCTGAGATAAAGAGTATATTCTTTGCCTTCAAAAATAGCTTCATAGTTATTGGGATAAACTTGACGGCACTTTTCTATCTCTTGGAAGATCTTCGCTAGATCTTTAGGATTAGACACAATTTCGGTATTTAGCCAACGAGCAAATGCCTCATGATCCATTGAACATTTAGCAATGACTCCGTGCATTGTATGGGTAAATTGGTATTCCATAGTTTATTCCTTATGGTTTTGTAGGGGCGTACTGCGTACGCCCGCGCGGGCGTATTCAATACGCCCCTACAATTGATAGATTTATTTCTTCAAAATTTCTTTTAAGAAACGTGCTGTATGTGATTTTTTATCTTTTGCTACTTCTTCAGGGGTACCTGTTGCGATAATCTGTCCGCCGCCACTACCGCCTTCATAACCAAGATCAACAATCCAATCGGCAGTCTTAATCACATCTAAATTATGTTCGATCACCACAATAGTATTGCCTTGATCGCGCAAGCGGTGCAATACGCTTAATAATTGCTTAATATCAGCAAAATGTAAGCCTGTAGTGGGTTCATCTAGGATATAAAGAGTTTTGCCGGTATCGCGTTTAGACAATTCAGCTGCAAGTTTAACACGTTGTGCTTCACCGCCTGATAGTGTTGTCGAAGATTGACCTAAACGAATATAAGATAAACCTACGTCCATCAAGGTTTGTAGTTTGCGAGCAATCATTGGCACAGCGTCAAAGAACTCTCGAGCTTCTTCAACGGTCATATCTAACACTTGATGAATGGTTTTACCTTTATAACGAATTTCTAAGGTTTCACGGTTATAACGTTTCCCTTTACAGTGATCACAAGGCACATACACATCTGGTAAAAAGTGCATTTCTACCTTAATAACACCATCGCCCTGACAAGCTTCACAACGCCCGCCACGTACGTTGAAACTAAAACGACCCACATTATAACCACGCGCACGAGATTCTTGAGTGCCTGCAAATAACTCTCGGATTGGCGTAAATAAGCCTGTATAAGTCGCAGGGTTTGAGCGAGGTGTACGACCAATTGGGCTCTGGTTAATATCAATCACTTTATCAAAATGGGCTAAGCCATCAATACTCTTATAAGGTGCTACATTGCTATTTTCTGCACGGTTTAACGCATTTTGAGCGATAGGGAAGAGTGTATCATTAATTAAGGTTGATTTGCCCGAACCTGAAACCCCTGTAATACAAGTGAATAAACCGACAGGAATATCTAAATCGACATTTTTTAAGTTATTGCCGCTTGCACCTTTTAAACTCAATAGACGGCTAGGATCTATCGGTGTACGAGTTTTCGGGATCTCAATTTTTTCACGACCCGATAAGAATTTACCGGTAATTGATGTTTCGTGCTGCATAATTTCTTGAGCAGTACCTTGCGCGATGACATTACCGCCGTGTACGCCTGCACCCGGCCCAATATCCACGATATGATCCGCAGCCATAATCGCATCTTCGTCATGTTCAACCACAATAACGGTATTACCTAAATTACGCAGATGAATAAGGGTATTTAGTAAACGCTCGTTATCACGTTGATGCAAACCAATGGACGGCTCATCCAAAACATACATAACCCCAACCAAGCCTGCGCCGATTTGGCTTGCTAAACGAATACGCTGTGCCTCACCACCTGATAATGTTTCAGCTGAACGAGAAAGCGAAAGGTAGTTTAATCCTACATTCACAAGGAACTGTAAACGTTCGCGGATCTCTTTTAAGATCTTCTCCGCAATTTGTGCTTTTTGACCAGTTAGTTCGATTTCCTCAAAGAATTGAAGCGCCTCTCCAATACTTTTTTCTGAAACCATCGGTAAGTTAGTTTTATCTAAGAAGACATAGCGCGCTTCTTTGCGTAGACGTGATCCTTCGCAATCTAGGCAAGCACGATTGTTAATATATTTAGCTAATTCTTCTCGTACTGAATTAGACTCGGTTTCTTTATAACGACGCGCCATATTATTGAGAATACCTTCAAAAGCATGCGTACGTTTAACCGAATCACCACGATCATTAACGTAGGTAAATTCAATTTCTTCTTCTGAGCCATTTAAAATAATATTCTGAATTTTTTTCGGTAGCTGACCAAATGGCTGTTCAATATCAAAATTGTAATGTTTTGCCACAGATTTTAATAAACCAAAGTAGTAAAAACTGCGCTTATCCCAGCCTTTAATTGCGCCATTAGCAAGAGAAATATCAGGATTTTGAATCACTTTGCGTTCATCAAAATATTGTTGAACACCTAAGCCATCACAGGTTGGACAAGCGCCCACTGGATTGTTAAATGAAAATAAACGAGGCTCTAATTCAGTTAAGGAATAGCCACAGTGTGTACAAGCAAAGCTTGATGAGAACACAAGCTCTTCAGCTGTTGGATCGTCCATATCTGCGATTATTGCCGTAGAGCCAGATAAATCCAGCGCTGTTTCAAACGATTCTGCTAAACGAGTTGCAATATCTGCTCGTACTTTAAAGCGGTCAACCACAACTTCAATAGTGTGTTTTTTCTGAAGTTCAAGCTGTGGAGGATCTGATAAATCGCAGATTTCACCATCAATACGGGCACGAATATAGCCTTGAGCGGTGAGATTTTCCAAAAGTTTTACGTGTTCACCTTTACGATCTTTCACGACAGGTGCAAGCAACATCAAGCGTTTGCCTTCGGGCTCTTCTAACACGCGGTCAACCATTTGAGAAATAGTTTGAGCAGCCAACGGCGTATCATGATCAGGGCAACGAGGCTCACCCACGCGAGCAAATAGCAGACGCAAGTAGTCGTGAATTTCGGTTACCGTACCCACCGTTGAACGAGGGTTGTGCGATGTGGATTTTTGCTCAATCGAAATTGCTGGAGATAAACCTTCAATATGATCAACATCAGGTTTTTCCATCAAAGACAAAAATTGACGAGCGTATGCTGAAAGCGATTCAACATAGCGACGCTGGCCTTCCGCATATAACGTATCAAAAGCCAGAGAGGATTTCCCCGAGCCAGACAAGCCAGTAATTACGATAAACTTATCACGAGGTAGGGTGAGATTGATATTTTTAAGATTATGGGTTCTAGCCCCACGAATATCGATATATTGCATAATTGCCTTCTGAGAAAATGTAAAGCATCATTCTTTATATTATCGCATACTTTGGGATTATATGCTTGTAACAGTTATAAGTTAAAGTATATTCACTAATAAACTGAGAACGACAACTTTTGTATAGGTAATTATGTATAGAAGAATTCTCACCTAAAATAGGTAAGAGCATTCATAGCTGTTGATTGAGATACAAGCGGTATGATTCTAAGGAAAATTTGCCAATTTCTTGGTGAATCGTACCGCTTGTTATTCTATATTCAAATAAGAAAACACCAGCGAAAATACTTTAAAGTGGTAGTCCAATAATTTGGAGAAATTACAACTTTTTCTAAATACTCTACGGATCCTGTGTCTTAAACGGCAATTATTTCCTTCAATGCCAATAGTATATTTACGTCCAATTAAATGGATATATCCTTTAAATAAAGCGCGGAAACAACCCCATTTATCTGAGGCAAGACAACCAAATTGGATTTGAGAATCCTTTAATTTATGTAGTAAGAGATTAACTGTTTCTTTATTTCGTCTTCCCCACACATAAGATACTATTTCTTTGGAGGCTCTATCAAAAGCATATATTAGCCATACTCTCTGTGATTTTCTTCCCACGAAAGTCCAAAACTCATCAATTTCTAATGTGTCATAATAATGCTTTTTAGGCTTTAATACTGCGTTAGAATTTCTTAAAACAGATAGAATTTTTCCACAGCTTATTTTCTCTATTGCAGAAATATCCCTAATTCCGCAACCTCTTGCGAGCATAGTAATAATACGATTAA
>MQVI01000039.1 GCA_002002485.1 Pasteurellaceae bacterium 15-036681 | reverse complement strand
CAAATGGTCAAGACGGCGCACCAGGTAAGGATGGCGCACCAGGCGCAGATGGCAAAGACGGTAAGTCTGTTGTAGCAGAAGTACAACCAGACGGCAGTGTGAAAGTAAGCGAAGTTGATCCAGAAACGAAAGAGAAGACTGAAATTGCGACAATCACTAACGGTACAGATGGCAAAGACGGTAAGTCTGTTGTAGCAGAAGTACAACCAGACGGCAGTGTGAAAGTAAGCGAAGTTGATCCAGAAACAAAAGAGAAAACTGAAATTGCGACAATCACTAACGGTACAGATGGTAAAGACGGTAAGTCTGTTGTCGCAGAAGTACAACCAGATGGCAGTGTGAAAGTAAGCGAAGTTGATCCAGAAACAAAAGAGAAAACTGAAATTGCGACAATCACAAATGGTCAAGACGGCGCACCGGGTAGAGATGGCGTTGACGGTAAAGATGGCAAAGACGCAACCTTCGAAACAGGTACATCAACTGTTGAAGAGGGTAAAGCTAAGCCTACTGAAACTTACACCGACAATAATGGTGATCCAGTAACTGTTAAAAAAGGTGATAATGGCACGAACATCTATACAGATAAAGATGGTAAGCCAGTTGATCCTGATAATGTCACTGAAACAACAGATAAAGATAAAGTTGCAACTGTTGGCGACATCACTGATACGATCAACAAGGTATATTGGACTGTGGATGCAGATAAAGTTGAAAAATCAACTGGTGAAGTAGATTACAATCCAGAAGAATCTGATGTTAAAGCAGGTGATACAGTTACTCTTAACGCTGGTAATAACATTAAAATTAGCGGTAAAGGTAAAGATATTAATATCGCAACAACAATGAATCCTACATTTGATAGTGTTCATGCGAATAACAATATCACTATTGCAGGTTCTCTAGATACTTATACTGCGAATGGTAAACCAGTGACACGAAACGAAGACGGAACATACAGCTATGAAAATAATGAGACTGTATCTCCTGATACGAAAGTGGAAACTGTACCTGGCAAAGCGCCAATCACTATCACCTCGGTGAAAAATGAAGCTGGTGATGTGGTTAAAAACGAGATCTCTGGTTTAGATCCAACTTTACCAACAGGTACTTCAGTCGCGAAAGTTGATAATGCAGGCAAACCAGTTGTTGATAAAGAAGGTAAACCAGTAAGTTATGTGACGAATATCACTAACCCAGAGGTTAAACCTGAAGAGAAAACAAATGCTGCAACTATCGAAGATGTACTGCGTGCTGGTTGGAACTTAGAAACAGAAGACAAAGGCAAATTAGACTTTGTACAACCTTACGATACTGTTAAGTTTATTAATGGTAAAGGTACAACGGTTACTTCTGATTCTGACGGTAAATCTAGCTCTATTGCTTATAATGCAAATGTTGATAACAAAACAACGTTGTTAACTTACACTGGTAAAGATGGCAACCTTGTTTATGTAATCAATGGCGAAAATGGCCAAGTGACTTACAACACCAGACCAGATGGCACCGGTAGTGAAGTTAAAGCTGATGCGATTGACTTAACGAAAGGCAGCCAAATCACAGCCGTAACAACGACAACAGTTAACGGCGATACTGTGATTCGTGGTGATGTGAACTTTGTTGATGGCAAAACGACAACAGTAACAGCAAACCCACAAACGGGCGATGTTAAAGTTGAAGTGAAAGCTGGTGAAACAAAAGTAACGGATGCTGGTAAAGCAGTTGTTAACACAACGAAACTAGAAGATGCTGTGAAAGCAGCAGATGCTAAAGTTGTGGAAGCTCAAAAAGCGCTTGATAATGCAGCAGAAGCAGCAGAAGCTGCGAAGGCAGAAGCACAAAAAGCGTTAGATACAGCTAAAGCAAATGCAGCAGCAGCGAAGTCAGAGCTAGAAACAGCGGGTGATAGAGTTGCGACAGTGAAAGATATCACTGATACGATCAACGGTACTCACTGGACTGTTGGTGCTGATAAAGTTGAGGGTTCAACAGGTAAATCAACTTACACTGCAAATGATGGTTCTAAGATCAAAGCAGGTGATAAGGTTACTGTTAAAGCCGGTAACAATATCGAAGTGAGTGGCTCAGGTAGTTCAATTCATATTGCAACGACTATGATGCCAACATTCGATACTGTGGTTGCGAATGAGTCTGTAACTGTTGGTACTGGTAATAAAGCTACAACGATTTCTTCAAATGAAGAGGGGGTAACTTTACAGAATAACAGAAGTGAGCCAGTTCGTATCCAAGGTGTTAAAGCTGGTGAAAAAGGTACTGATGCAGTTAACGTTGATCAATTAAAACAAGGTCTTTCACAAGTTAATCAGCATGTGAATAAAGTTGATAAAGATCTTCGTGCTGGTATTGCGGGTGCGAATGCTGCAGCTGGCTTACCTCAGGTTTATCTCCCTGGTAAATCTATGGTGGCAGCGTCAGCAGGTACTTTCAAAGGTCAAAACGCAGTCGCAGTGGGTTATTCACGAGCAAGTGATAACGGTAAGCTTATCTTGAAACTTCAAGGTAATGCAAACACCAGAGGCGAAGTGGGTGGATCTGTTGGCGTTGGCTATCAGTGGTAATTTTATTTGGCACAGAAGTGTTGATTAAATAATTGAATCTAAGGGCGGATAATTAATTCCGCCCTTTTTTCGTTAATGAACCAAATTTATTGATGAGCGAGGATGCTCATCCTACAAATTTGTTTATAGCCAATTCCATTAAAATCCTGTATACTGCTTCTCCGTCCTAATGGCTTAAAACCATTCTAAGATTTCCAAATTTCAATCCAACTAATCACACACAAAGGCAAATAAAATGGCAACGAATTATATTTTCGTGACGGGCGGCGTTGTTTCTTCTTTAGGAAAAGGTATCGCAGCAGCGTCATTAGCATCTATTCTTGAAGCGCGTGGTTTAAAAGTAACGATGATGAAGTTAGACCCTTACATCAACGTTGACCCCGGCACAATGAGCCCTACGCAACACGGTGAAGTATTCGTAACAGAAGACGGTGCAGAAACTGACCTAGACTTAGGTCACTATGAGCGTTTTATTCGTACCAAAATGACTAAAGCGAATAACTTTACAAGCGGTAAGATCTACTCTGAAGTTTTACGTAAAGAGCGTCGTGGTGATTATTTAGGTGCGACAATCCAAGTTATTCCACATATCACAAACGAAATCAAAGCACGTGTTATCGAAGGCGGTAAAGGTCATGATGTTGCGATCGTTGAAGTTGGTGGTACCGTTGGCGATATCGAATCTCTACCATTCTTAGAAGCATTACGCCAATTAGCCGTAGATGTTGGTCGTGAAAAAACGTTGTTTATGCACTTAACTTTAGTGCCATATATTCCAACAGCGGGCGAAGTGAAGACTAAGCCAACACAACACTCTGTAAAAGAATTACTGTCAATCGGTATTCAGCCGGATGTGTTAGTGTGCCGTTCAGATCGCATGATTCCTGCAAATGAACGCGCGAAAATTGCACTATTCTGTAACGTTCCAGAGCGCGCAGTAATTTCTCTTAAAGATGTGAATTCAATCTACCAAATTCCAGCGTTATTAAAATCGCAAGGTTTAGACCAATTCATCTGCGATCGTTTCCGTTTAGACTGCAAAGAAGCGGATCTTTCAGAGTGGGAACAAGTGCTTTACCAACAAGCGAACCCAACGGGCGAAGTAACTATCGGTATGGTGGGTAAATATATCGAATTACCGGATGCATATAAATCTGTAAATGAAGCATTAAAACACGCTGGTTTAAAAAATCGTTTAACAGTTCATATTAAATATATTGATTCACAAGACGTTGAAACTAAAGGCGTTGAAGTTTTACAAGGTATTGATGCGATCTTAGTACCAGGCGGTTTCGGAGAGCGTGGTGTTGAAGGTAAAATTTTAACGGCGCAATATGCTCGTGAAAACAAAATTCCATATTTGGGTATCTGCTTAGGTATGCAAATTGCGTTAATCGAATATGCGCGTAACGTTGCAGGTATGAAAGGCGCTAACTCAACAGAATTTGATAAAAACTCGCCATTCCCAGTGGTTGGTTTAATTACTGAATGGTTAGATTCTGACGGTAATGTTGAGCAACGTTCTGATAAATCAGACTTAGGCGGTACAATGCGTTTAGGTGCACAAGCGTGTCACTTAATTGAAGGCACAAAAGCGCGTGAAGTTTATGGCAACGAAACGATTTTCGAACGTCACCGTCACCGCTATGAAGTGAACAACACATTACTTCCGCAAATCGAAGCGGCTGGCTTAAAAGTAAGTGGTTTATCAGCAGACCGTAAATTAGTCGAAGTAATCGAAGTGCCAAACCATCCTTGGTTTATCGCTGCACAGTTCCATCCAGAATTTACATCAACTCCGCGTGATGGTCACCCATTATTCGAAGGTTTTGTGAAGGCAGCTATAGAAAATCAAAAGAAATAAAATATTTTTGATCTTTATGCATATCTGGAATACCTAGGGCTCATGCTCTAGGTTGTACATAATTCAGCCCCTTTGGGGCTGTTTTTGTTTGGAGATATTTATCAAAATTAAATCTTATTTTTACGATCTGTGTCGCAGAGATAAAATTTCTAAATTGCAGAAACTGGAGAATTTGCTATTGTCGGTCTGAACCAATCAAGGTAGGGGAAGACAAAATGTTAGAAATACTTAATATTTTCAAACGTCCTGTAGAGAAAGCGACGATTGAAGCATGGGCAAAGATAATGGATGACTTTTTTAAAGTTGCTGTACTTACGATACCTGTTATAATTTATGGTAAAGAAAGCTCTTCATTTAAAGTACTTAATGTGGTTAGTTTGTTAATTATTATCTATGGTTTAATAGTCTTTGGGCGATTTTGTCGTAGGGTATTAGAGGAGAAAATATAATGGGACTAAGTATTACATTATTTATTATGGGAATTCTAATCTGGATTGGTGTTTTTAAAATGGCTCAAATTTTGAAAGAGGAGCAAGCTGCTCGTAAAGAGCGAGAATCATTGAGAAAAACAAATTCATAGATCGCAATTTATGTTTATTTCAGAAATACCTAGTGCTTATGCTATAAGTTATGCATAATTCAGCCCCTTTGGGGCTGTTTTTGTTATTCGTATTGTGGATATGAATTACGGAGGAAATTATCAAACCTAAAATGGGTCATGATCACCCCACATTATTACGCCTAAATTCTATGAACTAGAATCTTTAAAAGATGACTAACTACACAATTTGAAAAATAAAAATTAGAGAGACAAAATATCTTGAATAATCATCAATTAGAAGAAAAAAATATCGCTTCTTTTATGCAGGAGCAATTAGATAAAAATGATATGTTTGCTTTGTTAAATGGGCTGTGTGAATGGCTCAGAAATAGCAATAAGGGAGATGCAGAGCAAAATTTATATACTTTTATTCAAGCTTTAGTGAATGATAAAGAAATGGCCGATAATCTTGCAAGTCAGCTTTGTCGCTGGGTATGTAGTATGCGTTTATATCCTCTGTTAATTAGCAGCGGTATTCTTTCTCGTGAAGGTTTTGGACGTGAACTTCGTTCTCGCTTATATGAAAAAATTAATCCTTCTTTTAAAGATGTTTCAGATTTACGTGACATTTTCTTTTTGCTTTTTAAAGACAAAAATGATTCAGATTGGCTGAATAGTATATCTATCAAACATTGGGAAAGTTTACTCAAAATTTTGCGAGTTCACACAACAGAGAGTGATCGCGAAAGGTTGAATGATCATCTTCGTTTTGAAGGATTATTTGCGATCGAAATGTTGTCAATTTGGTTAGCTGCAGAGGAAATGGATCCTGAACTTATGCGTTTAGATCCTACATTGCTAGATGCGAGTAGCCCTTTTGTGGAATTACAGAGAGAAGTTGCTCTTTGGTTAGAGGCCCGCCGTTCTGATAAAGAATTCGATCAGAGTCACTTAGAAGTGATGTTTATTCAAAGTAAAGAGCTGATTGAACGCTTGCGTAAAAGAGGTGTAAATAAAGGTTCTTCCCTTGGTGTTGCTCATCTCTTAGAGCGTTTGGATCAAACTTTGGAAAGATTATCTGTTTTAATGGGGGTATTTACTCCAAATCGCTTTTTACCTCGTAGAGTATCCTTGCTAGCTCGTAATTTAGCTGTAGCTTCAGCTGATCGACATAGTGTATCTAAATTATGGCGACAAAGTGTGCGAATGCTATCTCGTACAATTACCCAAAATGCGAGCGATCATGGTGAGCATTATATTACTCGTTCCCGTAAAGAGTATTTTAGTATGTTTTCCTCAGCTGCGGGAGCTGGAGTTATCATCGCTTTTATGGCTTTAGTTAAAATTTACTTGGGAGCAACTATTGATAACCGATTTTGGCTCGGTATTGCTGAGAGTGTGAATTATGGACTCGGCTTTATCATTATCTTTATGTTGCATTTGACTGTTGCAACCAAGCAACCAGCTATGACAGCAGCTCGTTTTGCTGAAGCGGTAGAGAAAAATTCACAAGGACGAGGAGTTGATATGCAATTAGCTCAGTTATTGGTGGATGTATTGCGTTCTCAGACTGCTGCTGTGTTAGGTAATTTATCTGTCGCTCTAATTGTTGCGATGATTATTGGGGCTTGTTATCAAGTTTATTTGGGACAAAATGTTTTAAATAGCACTCAGATTGATTATCAGCTTAGTAACATCAATCCTCTCAATGGTTCGCTTTGGTTTGCGGCTATTGCTGGGGTATGGTTGTTCTGTAGCGGTATTATTGCAGGCTTTTTTGATAACCGTTGTAACTACCTCAATCTACGAATGCGTTTGCAAGAGCATCCTTTGTTAAAACGAATGATGACTGCGTCAGTAAGAGAAAAATTTGCTGATTATATGCATAATAACTATGGTGCTATTATGGGAAATGCAAGTTTTGGTTTGTTACTTGGATTAACTGGTGTTATAGGTTATCTCACTGGATTACCTTTTGATATTCGCCATATTGCATTATCTTCAGCGAATGTTGGTTATGTCGTTGCAAGTAGTGATATTAGCTTTTTGATTTTTCTTCAAAGCCTATTCTTCGTGTTTTTAATTGGCTCAGTTAACTTAATTGTTAGTTTTTCACTGACGCTATTTATTGCATTACGCTCTTTGAATAGAGAAGTTGGCAGTTGGAAGAATATTGCTAAATGTGTTTGGAAGATTGCAAAACAGCGCCCATTGAGTTTATTTTTCCCTGTGAACTTGGACGAAAAAAATAATTAATTTTAAAGGTTTAAAAGGAGAGTATCGCAATGATACTCTTTTTATTTTGAAAAGATTTGCTTAAATCCTATAATTCGTTAATATGTACCTCGTCTTTCAGACATTTAATGTGTTAAGTTTTAACGATTAAGGATATACAATGAAAAAAACACTTCTCGCAGTGGCTATTGCAAGCTGCTCTCTTTTCGCAAATGCTGATTCTCAAACTAATTTCCATACAGATACCCATACTTACGAAATGAGCCAAACCTATGATTTGGCGGTGCCACAAGGTTCTAAAGGTCAGACTAACTTATGGATTCCATTACCACAAGATACTAACTATCAAACCGTTAAATCATTACAATTTGAAGGTAACTATCAGCAGGCTTATATCACAGAAAACAATACTTACGGAGCTAAAACCCTTTATGCAACTTGGGATAAAGAAGCACAAAAACGTGATCTAAAGTTAACCCTTGTGGTTGAAACTAAAGATCGTGAGCCTGCGCTAAAAGGAGCATTAGACGGCTATACTCCACCTGAAAAAATTGTTTATTCGGTAGATGTTCAAGAGTATTTAAAACCAACTCAACATATCAAAACTGACGGTATCGTGAAGGAATTTGCGGATAAAATCGTTAGAAAAGAGACTAATCCACTCAAAAAAGCAGAATTAATTCACCACTGGATCGTCGAAAATATGGAACGTGATAATGCGGTTCTAGGCTGTGGTGATGGTGATGTAGAAAAAATCTTAACGACGGGTGTATTAAAAGGTAAATGTACCGATATTAACTCGGTGTTTGTGGCATTAGCGCGTGCGGCAGATATTCCTGCTCGTGAAGTGTTTGGTATCCGTTTAGGCGCAGCACCGAAAATGAGTAAATACTCTAAAGGTGCATTTGGTAGTGCCGATGAAAAAGGGGTAGCAAATGTAAGTGGTGGTCAGCACTGCCGTGCGGAATTCTACCTTGCGGGTTTTGGTTGGGTACCAGTAGATAGCGCTGACGTAGCAAAAATGCGTTTAGCTGAGAAGAAAGACGTAAAAGACGCTGATACTCAAGCGGTCGCAAAATACTTATTTGGTAACTGGGAAATGAACTGGATGGGCTTTAACCATGCGCGTGACTTCGATCTTTACCCACAACCGGAATTAACTCCGCTGAATAACTTCGGTTATCCGTATGCGGAAATTGGGGGCGATCCATTAAACTTCTTCGATCCGAAAGAGTTTAAATATGAATACATCTCAAAAAAATTACAATAATAAGTTTGTTGCAACGATAGTGGCTGCCCTTGTGGCAGCCATTAGCTCTACGCTCTGTTGTATTGCGCCTTTAATTTATCTATTATTTGGCGTTTCTTCAACGTGGCTAATCGGGCTAAGTGAGCTAGAATTTTTGCAAATTCCAATGCTAATCTTATCGCTTGTTGCCTTTGGCTATGGATTTTGGCTATTGATGTTTTCTAAAAAAATTATCTGTAGCAAATATATTTCACGTCGAAATTTGATTATTTTATACTGGATAGTGTTTGTGGTTATTCTATTTTTCCTGTGCTATCCCTATGTTTTACCTTATTTTTTAGAGTGGTATGATGCTTAAAAAAATGATGATTACCCTTGCAATTGCGTTGAGTTCAACCGCTTTTGCTGAGGAAGTAAAAAAAGAAAAAGAAGTGGTAATTAAAGTGCCAGAAATGCACTGCCAACTTTGTGCTTATACAGTGAATAAAAGTTTGCGTGAAGTAGAGGGTGTGGTAACCACTAAAGCCTCGATCAAAGATCGTCAGGTTAAAGTCACTGCAGATGAGAAGGTAGATAACGAAGCTCTACTACAGGCAGTGAGAAAATTAGAATATACGCCAGAAATTCAGTGATATTTAACAACCTCTCTCTGCCTGAAAAGCCTAAACGGCTTTTAGGCTGTCTCTCCCCTACTAGGGGAGAGTCTATATTTGGTTATTTTATGTAATTCGTGTACATTTACAACCCTGCTAATTCAACTAGATCCTGCTCAGATAATACCTTGACGCCAAGCTCTTGCGCTTTGGTTAATTTCGATCCTGCTTTTTCGCCTGCGATCAGATAATCTGTTTTACTTGAAACACTGCCCGATACCTTACAGCCTAAATTTTGTAAAATAGCTTTGGCTTGATCACGAGTTAATTGAGTTAATGTACCGGTTAATACCACTGTTTTATCTTTAAGTGGATTATCCGCAATCTCTTGCTGAACTACATCTTGCCAATTAACTCCCTGAGCAATTAAATCTTCTACCACTTCAACATTGTGTGGTTCTTGCCAGAAACGGAAGATACGGTTAGCCACCACTTCGCCTACATCTTGTACCTGTTTTAAAGCCTCAAGATCCGCCACTCGAATTGCCTCTAAAGTACTAAAGTGGTTTGCTAAGTTCTGTGCAGTTGCCTCTCCCACTTCTCGAATACCTAATGCAAATAAGAAACGCGCTAAAGTGGTATTCTTCGCCTTTTCGATGCTCTGAAGAGCATTATTTGCTGACTTCTCGCCCATACGCTCTAAACGCATTAAAGTGGTTTGATCGAGTTTAAACAAATCCGCAGGTGTATGAATTAATTCACGATCCATTAGCTGTTCAATTAACTTTTCACCGACGCCATCAATATCCATCGCTTTACGCGAAACGAAATGTTTAAGTGCCTCTTTACGCTGTGCTCCACAGAAAAGCCCACCAGTACAACGTGCTACAGCCTCACCATCCACACGCACTACTGCAGAGTCACACACTGGACAAGCGGTTGGAAATTCGATTTTTTTTGCATTTTCAGGACGTCGCTCTGGCACAACACCGATAATTTGTGGAATTACATCACCAGCACGGCGAATGATCACCGTATCACCAATCGCAATCCCTAAACGCTCAATTTCATCGCCATTATGCAATGTTGCATTACTTACAGTTACACCCGCCACAAATACAGGTTCTAATTTTGCAACTGGGGTAATTGCCCCTGTACGCCCTACTTGGAATTCAACATCATTAAGTACCGTCATTTCCTCTTGAGCAGGGAATTTATACGCTATCGCCCAACGCGGCGCACGAGAAACAAAGCCTAAAGTTTCCTGTAAAGCGATATCATTTACTTTTAACACTGTACCATCAATATCGTAGCCAAGATCAGCACGCTTTTGTTGAATACGTTGATAGAATGCAAGTAGTTTCTCACGTCCTTTAGCTAGGGTGATTTCGTTATTTACGGGGATTCCTAGCGATTTTAACCACTGCAAACGTGCATAGTGAGTAGTTGGTAACTCATCATCACTTTCATACACTCCAATACCATAAGCATTCAGCACTAATTGACGTTGGCTAGTAATCTTAGGATCAAGCTGACGTAGCGAACCTGCTGCTGCATTACGTGGATTAGCAAAGGTTTTCTCACCTTTTTCTAACGCCTTTTCATTAAGCGCTTCAAAGCTAGAATGAGGCATGAACACTTCACCACGCACTTCCAAACGAGCTGGTGGAGTCGCTGTTTTAAGTTTTAAAGGGATATTACGAATAGTACGAATATTAGAGGTAATATCTTCCCCTGTTGTACCATCACCACGAGTAGCCGCTTGAGTTAATACGCCATCAACATAAAGAATACTTACTGCCAAACCATCTAATTTGGGCTCACAACAAAATTCAAGTGAGCTGGTATTTACAATCGTTCTATCTTCAATACGACGTAAAAAGCCATCTAATTCTTCGTCAGAAAAAGCATTATCCAAAGAGAGCATTGGAATTTCATGAGTAATCTGTGCAAAGCCGTCTAACGGTTTTGCGCCTACTCGTTGAGTCGGCGAATCAGAAGTAATTAATTCTGGATGTTGCCACTCTAAGTTTTTCAATTCATTCATCAGACGATCGTACTCTGCATCAGGCACAATCGGGTTATCTAAAACATGGTAGTGGAATTCGTATTCGCGCAGTTTTTCTTTTAGTTGTTCTAATTGAATTTGAATGCTCATTGGTAAAATTCTCGATAAAAAAGACCGCTTGAAACAAGCGGTCGAAAATTATGTATTATTTGCTAATTAACCTTGCTTAACTCGCAACAAATAGGCTTGACGAGATTCATCATTAAAAATTTGATGTTGTTCATCTAACACAAATCCACCCATAGCTTGGGCAAAGCTTTCTACAGTACGAATCATTAAACGTAAATTTACAAGATCGTTACCTGCTGATGGTAAGTGCATAAAGAACACTAAACCAACCGTTGTAAATTGATCCATTTTCTCAATCTCAAACACACCAGGTTGCATCATATTTGCAACGCTGAATAATACAGGGCTTGCTGTAGTATTATCTAGATGGCGATGGAAAATATTATATTCGCCGAAATGGAAGCCTAGAGCATCTAAATTATTTGCTACGGCGCTGCCATGGAATTGTTGACCTTCAGGCGCAACAACATATAAGGTTATTATATTTGGCTGTGCAGACTGAGGTTCAGCTTGTATTTCTTCTATTTCGGGCTGAATAGTCACACTCGGTTCCTGATATACATTTTCCTGAACTGGTTGCTGTTGAGAAAATACAGGCTGTTGTGTTTGTTGAACAGGTGGTTCAGATTGCCCAGGAATACTAATATGGATTTTATTTACACTGTCTGCCACTTCTTGTTGAATCGTTTCTGGCGAAGATTGCTCTGCTACTGAATTAGTTTGTGGATTAAAGCCCTGTGGAGTCGATGTTTTTAATGAATCTGGAATATCTGTATTCAATTCATTATTGATCGGTGTCGCAGGTGGGCGAGTTGAAAAAGTGTTTGAAAAAACACTTGATTTATCGCGGCGTGCAGACCATATGCTATATCCGATTAAAATCGCAATTAGCAATCCTGCTAAAATAAAGAAAAGAATATGTGTTTCCATGATGTCCTCATTGCTCAAATTATCAGCGAAAGCGTAATTCCGCTCTTACGAAAAAGATGTGTATAGCTTACCATACTTCTGAATATTTTTTTAATACTAAAAGGTAGATTATGTCTTCTCTGTTTTCTAATCCAGAAAGCCAAGCTGGAGCAGGCTTTCATTATTTTGTTTATGGATGGCGTTTGATGGTACAACGTCGTTTAATGCCCTTTATTATTTTTCCTGTAATTATCAATGCAGTGTTGATGATTGGCTTGATTTGGCTCTTTTTCAGTAATATTGGTGGGTTACTTGATTCTCTTTTACCTTCTTGGTTGGAATGGCTCAGTTTTGTGCTTATTCCATTGATATTTATGATGATTCTAGTTTTCTTTTACTTTGCATTTACTACATTAGCTAATTTTATTGCCGCGCCGTTTAATGCATTACTAGCTGAGAAAGTTGAGCAACAATTAACAGGTGAAAATCTGACAGAAATGTCATTTGGTGAAATGTTAAAAGATGTGCCAAGGATGCTGAAACGTGAATGGCAAAAAATGTTATATAGTATTCCGAGATTAATAGGGCTATTTCTATTAAGTTTTGTGCCAATTGTTGGACAGAGTGTTGTTCCGATACTTGCTTTTGCTTTCAGTGCATGGCTTATTGCTATTCAATATTGTGACTATCCTTTTGATAATCATAAAATTAGTTTTTCTCGTATGCGTAATGGGTTAGCGCAACATAAGACGATGAATTTTACCTTTGGCTCTCTGGTTAGTTTATTTACTATGATTCCGTTTGTGAATTTGGTAGTTATGCCTGTGGCGGTTTGTGGTGCAACAGCGATGTGGGTATCGGAATATCGAACG
The DNA here is from genome assembly GCA_002002485.1 of Pasteurellaceae bacterium 15-036681. Taxonomy (GTDB): domain Bacteria; phylum Pseudomonadota; class Gammaproteobacteria; order Enterobacterales; family Pasteurellaceae. The sequence goes on along the minus strand of MQVI01000039.1, from coordinate 9,690 downwards.
GTATTCTTGGGAGAAGGAAAAGGGGAGTTTGAGGGCGCTGATTATACGACTAAACAGTCAACGAATATCGGCACCACGGATTCGAAATTTAAATAATGTTGTAATATATCCATTAAGCAGTATTAGCTTAGTGGATATAATTTGATTGGGATTGGATCAGCTGGTGTGCGGATCTCTAATTCTGGTTCATTAGGCTCGGGTTCTTCAATGCCTACTCTTGGAGCGAGTTGAGGAGCTTTCTTCGGCTCTTTATCCCCCAAAGGCTTTGAATTTTTATAGCTTGTCTGTTTTATTTCTTGTGTTGCGCTGATTAAAGTTCCTTGTAATGTCCCCTTTAATTCATCACTCATTTTCTCATCTTCAGGTTCAGCAGGACCTAATTCAATAGTTTGCTCTGAAGTTTCTTTGACTAATTCTGGGTTGATATTTGCAAGCAAGTTGCGTCCAATATCTACTCTTGGATCTAGCCATACAGCTAGTACAGCATCATTAAAATCTTTATCGAATTCAGTCGGGATCACAACATTATTTAAAATAAAATAGCCCTTATTTTCGAGGGCAATATAGACTAGTCGATCACCTTTTTTAATATTCGGTAGTATCTTTCTCAAACTATCGATAGTGTTATCTTGATTAGGTAATGAGATACCTAAACTTCCCCAAGTTCTAGCGAGAGAGATAGCAAAATCTCGACCATCTACTGGTTTTTCATAATCGAAAGTGAGCATTAATGGGCGAGTATTGGAATTATAGCTACCTGTTTCAGAAGATAGAGCTACATGATAGATTCTAAATGGACCCCATTCATAATCTGTGCTACTTACAGCTTTCCAATTTGCTTGAGCCATACCACTTAGAAGTAAGATGGTTGAAAAAATGATTCCTAAACGCATATTTCTCTACTTATTATTTATGCCAGACAATGATCAAATGAACTCTCATTATACTGCTAAACTTTCTAATTAGGCACAAGAATTTTTTATTAAATTTTTGTGATCAATATCAAAAGTTTAAGATTTTATCAGAGATAAAAAATACGGAAGTGCTACTATGTTGATTAGTTATTGACCATGTTAATAACGATAATAATTCACTATCAAAGGAGAAGTTGTATGTTTCCAGAATTTAGAGATTTAATCAGTAAATTGAAAACAGAAGATGCACATTTTGCACGTCTTTTCGATAAGCATAATGAATTAGATCACAAGATCAAAAATATGGAAGCCAATATTGAATTAGCAACCAACACCGAGATCGAAATACTGAAAAAAGAAAAATTACATATAAAAGATGAGATCTATGCGATCTTGAAAAAAGCCTAAACTGACATTGATGCTCGCTTAAAGCGAGCATTTCTATATTAAAAAAATAAAAAACCCAGCCTAGGCTGGGTTTCATATAATCAATTACGATTATTCTGCAACGATGTTTAATGTTACAGTTGCATTCACTTCTGCGTGTAAGTGAACTCGGATTTCGTGTTCGCCAGTTGTGCGTAATGCACCTTCTGATAAACGAACTTCAGCTTTAGTTACTGCAACGCCTGCTGCTGTTACTGCATCAGCGATATCACGAGCACCAACAGAACCGAATAAACGGCCATCATCACCTGCTTTAGAAGTGATTACTACAGCTGCTAAGTTAGCTAATTCTGCTGCACGAGTTTGTGCTGCTGCTAATGCTGCTGCTGCTTTAGCTTCTAATTCTGCACGACGAGACTCGAAGTGAGCGATGTTTGCTGCTGTTGCCATAACTGCTTTACCTTGTGGGATTAAGTAGTTACGAGCATAGCCTGCTTTAACTGTTACTTGGTCGCCAACTGTACCTAGTTGGTCAACTTTGTCTAATAAAATAACTTGCATTGACTAGTCCTCTTAAATTACTGATGGTTGTCAGTGTATGGAAGTAACGCTAAGTAACGAGCGCGTTTGATTGCGCGTGCTAATTGACGTTGATACTTCGCACGAGTACCAGTGATACGGCTTGGAACAATCTTGCCGCTTTCAGAAATGTAGTTCTTTAATGTAGCGATATCTTTGTAATCGATTTCAACAACATTTTCCGCTGTGAAGCGGCAGAACTTACGACGACGGAAATAACGTGCCATTTGGCTTCTCCTAATCTATAAATTCAATTTGTTCGGTGTGTAAGACTAGCTGGTTTAAACCATTAAAGTCTTTGTGGGTGTGGATAAAACCTTTCACTCTCACTTTCGCACCGACTATTATTTGTTGGGCTATTAAGCTAAATTGATTGCCATTTAAAACCACTTGGATTTTACACCATGCTTGGCGATTTAAACCGACCTCTGTTTGGCTCGAACGATGTTCAAGGTAAAAACTATAACTCGGAATGCCAATCGGGCTCTGGCTTTGTTTAATCGCTGTAGCAACATTGCCACTGAGGATTAAACAATTATCAATAGACGAATTACTCGCCTGCATCCTCTGCTGCCGCTTCAACTACTGCTTCAGAAGCTTTTGCTTCTTTTGCTTTAGCCATTGGTGAAGCTTCAGTTACTGCACTTTTAGTGTGAACGATTAAGTTACGAAGAACTGCATCGTTGTAACGGAAGTTAGTTTCTAGCTCGTCGATTACACTTTGAGGTGCTTCTACATTCATTAACACATAGTGTGCTTTGTGAAGTTTGTTGATTGGGTACGCTAATTGACGACGACCCCAATCTTCTAAGCGATGTACTTGACCGCCTGCTTCTTTAACAGATGCAGTATAACGCTCGATCATACCAGGTACTTGTTCGCTTTGGTCCGGGTGAACCATAAAAACGATTTCGTAGTGACGCATTGTCGATCCTTACGGGTTAACAGCCTCCAACTTTTAGCCAGTCACCAACTTGTGGAAGCAAGGATTAAAAAACGGATGTGACTGAGGGCGCACATTATACTGATAAATAAAATTTGTACAAGGGGGAATTATGTTGAAATGAATAAAAATGTAGGATGCCTGTAAACGCACCATATAAAACAAAAAAGGTGCATTTACACGCACCCTACAAGACTAACTGAAAAAACCTAATTGGTATGCAATAAATAATAGCGTGAAACCAGTTAAGTAAATTAAACCAATAATTGATAGCCAGAATAATCCACCTTTAACACGGTGTTCACCTTTTAGTACTAGTGAAAGATTTAGCCCAGCAAAAACAGGTGTTGAAACAAATGAAGCTATCATTGCAAAGCTAAGCATTTTGGCAACATCACTCATAAAGAAGCTAATAATCACAATACCTACCATAGCTGTTACTGTCATCCAGATATTTAACTGTAATTGTGAGCTTTCTGTTTTATTCAATAGTAGGCGCAATGCTTCAGCATTTGCACGAGAATAGCCATCAATTACGGTAATTGTTGTACCAAACATACACATAAATGCGATAGATGCGATTAAGTAAGTAGACCATTCACCAATTGCATAAGCATACATTTTTATTAACTGTGCAATATATTTTACGCCGGCTTGTTCAACCACTTCACCCGAACCGTATTGTACAAGTGCGCCTAAAGCTAAGAATACAAGAGCAAGAATCGCCGTTCCAATAAAACCGACATTAAAATCAAATAGACCATCTTGGTAATTAATTTTGGTAAAACGTTTTTTAGCAACAAGCCACATTGAGTTAAGTGCAGAGATCTCAATCGGTGCAGGCATCCAGCCCATTAACGCAACGATAAAAGCTAAAGAGGCTAAATTCCATGGTGATGGTTCAACAAATTCAGGTACCATGACACTACCTTTTAGTGAAGCAATAATTACCGCTGTCACCGTTGAGAGTGTTAGGGCAATCATAATCCATTTAGATAATTTATCTAAGAAACGATATTTTCCTAATAATAATATGCCCCAAGTAACCGAAATAATAATGGTGCTAAGTTGTGGAATAGTAAGTCCCCAAGATTTCGGTAGAATAAAGCTCAAAATTGCTGATGTAACGATACCAACGCCAGCGGTGTTAATCATCGCGGCAAAAACATTTAAAATAAAGAATACGCCAAGGTAAATTTTTCCTTTTTCTTTATAGCCTTCTAATAATGTATTGCCTGTACTTAATGTATATTGTACTCCGAAACGAAAGAAAGGATATTTAAACAAATTAGCTAAAATAATGATAATCGTTAATTGCCAGCCATAAATTGCACCTGCTTGAGTTGATGCTACAATATGTGAACCACCAACAGCAGCTGACGCCATTAAAATACCAGGGCCCATTGCCGCAAGTTTAGAATGCCAAGTAGATGTCTGTTCTTGTTGTGTCATGTTGTATTCCTAAAAATAAAGGTAAGAAAATTAAAAATTTAATATGTATTGAACGATTTTGATTGTAATCAATATTTTTCGAAATACAATAGCTAATTTATTATTCTCTAAAAAACGCTCATAAACTCTAATATATTTAATATCAATGAAGATAAAACACTATTTTTTAATTATTTTTTGGAATTTTATTCTTATTTTTTCGCAATCTGCGGTGGCTGCTAAACGAGATTTTCAGTGTAAAGTAGTCGGAGTCAGTGATGGAGATACCTTAACGTGCTTAGAAAGTAAAACTCAGCACAAAATTCGTTTGCTCCATATTGATGCACCAGAATCTGGTCAGCCATACGGAAGTAATGCTAAAAAAGCATTGTCAGATATTGTTTTTGGTAAGAACGTTACGATTGCTTCAACAGGCAATGATCGTTATGGTAGAGTATTAGGCATAGTTTATTATGGCAATATTAATGCAAATCTGCGTCTAGTAGAGCAGGGGATGGCGTGGGCTTATCGACCTCAAACTCGAGCTGAGTATCGGTTTGCACAAGAGAATGCTAGAGTTCGAAAAATAGGCTTGTGGCAAGATAAAAATGCAATAGAGCCATTAGAATGGAGGAAGAACGGAGGAAAAAAGCCAAGTCTAAACACAAATTCTCCTCCTGCTGCACCAACGGTTTCAAACGCACAATGTAAAATTGAACTTAGTTTTGATAAGCTCTCTATTTCAAAATTGATGGGGTATTTTGATTGCGATTGGAAACAATTGATCAAAGATAATATTGATCATTTAGATGGAGGTATTTTAGTTGCTTTATTTGGTTTGCTCTTTGTTCCAAAATCTATTTCAAGTATTCGCAATATGATTAGGCGTAAAGCCACGAATATGGCAAAGCGCCAAGTAAAGAAAACGATTAAATCAGTTACCCGACCAACGAGAAAAAGAAGATGACAAATTCCGTAATTAGTCAACAATTTCGCCAGCAGTTTCCTTTTTTTAGCGATGAGCACAACTGGATTTATTTAGACTCTGCTGCAACAACTCTTAAACCTGATATTTTGTTGCAGGCGACAGATAAGTTTTATCGTTCAGCTGGATCTGTACACCGTAGTCAATACGATCTTCCTCAAACTGAGGCCTACGAACAGGCCCGAGATCTTGTTAAAGAGCGTTTTAATATTGAAGATAGAAAAGCGGTTATTTGGACAAGTGGCACAACTCATGGGATTAATATTGTTGCGTATGGACTTGAACATCAAATTCAAGCAGAGGATGAAATTATTATTTCAGTGGCTGAGCATCATGCAAATTTTATTCCTTGGCAGCAGCTTGCAGAGCGCACAGGTGCGAAGTTAATTGTGCTTCCTTTAGATTGTAATTATTTGATTGAATCTAACCGCTTGCAGCAAGTGTTATCTGAAAAAACTAAAATTGTTGCATTTAATTTAGTTTCTAATGTGAGCGGTGTTCGTCAAACTGCAGAACAGTTAATTGCAGTTATTCGGGCGCATTCATCGGCTAAGGTGATTCTAGATATTGCTCAAGCAGTATGCTGTGAAAAAGTGGATGTTCAAAAACTTGATGCCGATTTTTATGCTTTTTCTGCGCATAAAATGTATGGGCCCACTGGCGTTGGGATTTTAACTGGCAAGTTAGCAAGTCTTGAGCAGCTTTCTCCGTTATTTTTTGGTGGGAAGATGGTTCAAAATATCAGCGAAGATCATCTTTCTGTAGCAGAATTACCCTATCGTTTGGAAGCTGGAACACCGAATATTGCAGGCATTATTGGCTTTGGAGCTGTATTAAATTGGCTTAATCAATGGGACTTTGAGGCATTAAATTGTCATCTTTATCAACTTTCGTCGTATTTACACGACAAACTCAAGGCGTATCCAAATATCCAACTTATTGGCAATGATAGAATACATTCGACGATAAGTTTTGTATTTAGCGATCAGCACCATGCTGATATTGCGGCAATTCTGGCTGAACAACAGATCGCTTTACGTGTGGGGGAACACTGTGCCAAGCCGTATTTACGCTATTTATCAAAAATAGGTACATTGAGAATTTCACTCGCACACTATAATAATTTGAGTGATATTGAACAATTTTTAAGAGCTTTAAACTTTGCTCTTGAGATTTTGGCTGATTAGTCTATTTAGATCAAAAAATCATGAATTACTCTAATTTCCGCTAGAACAGAAAAGCGGAATAAGGTAATCTTTGCACCAGTTTTTATTTATTTTAAAATTTTAATTATTTTATTCGAAGGTATTAATATGGTTAAAAAAATTGCTGTTTTAACAAGTGGTGGTGATGCACCAGGTATGAATGCGGCTATCCGTGGTGTTGTTCGTGCTGCATTAAGCGAAGGTTTAGAAGTTTATGGTATTCAAGATGGTTACTATGGTCTGTTTCACGATAAAGTCATTCAACTTGATCGCCGTTCGGTATCAGAAGTGATCAATCGTGGTGGCACATTCCTTGGTTCAGCTCGTTTCCCAGAGTTTAAAAATCCAGAGGTACGAGCAAAATGTGTTGAAACCTTAAAAAAATATGGTATTGATGCACTAGTTGTTATCGGTGGTGATGGCTCATATATGGGGGCAAAACTATTAACCGAGGAACACGGTATCGCATGTGTTGGTTTACCTGGTACAATTGATAATGATGTTGCAGGTACGGATTATACTATCGGCTACCAAACTGCGCTAGAAACAGCGTTGGAAGCAATCGACCGTTTACGTGATACATCAACTTCACACCAACGTATCTCAATTGTAGAGATAATGGGACGTCACTGTGGTGACTTAACCATCAGTGCAGCACTTGCGGGTGGCTGTGAATATATTGTTGTGCCAGAAAAAGGTCTAAATAAAGAATCATTAATGCGTAATATCGAAGATGGTTTCAAACGTGGTAAGCGTCATGCAATCGTAGCGATTACAGAGTTGATGACAAATGTGCATGACCTTGCAAAAGAAATCGAAGAAAGATTTGGTCATGAAACTCGCGCAACAGTATTAGGACATACTCAGCGTGGTGGTGCACCTTGTGCGTTTGACCGTATTTTAGCATCACGTATGGGTGTATATGCGGTTGAATTACTTATTCAAGGTCATAAAGGTCGTTGTGTAGGTATTCAGAAAGAGCAGCTTGTTCATCATGATATTGTTGATGCAATCAATAATATGCGCCGTCCATTCAAAGAAGAGCTCTTTGAAACTTCAAGAAAATTGTTCTAATAAAACAGGCTAATCCCCTCTTTACCAAGAGGGGATTTTTTGTATTCTAATGTCCACTCAATACTTTTGCGGGTTCCAATTTTGAAGCTCGAATAGCAGGATATAAACTTGCAATAAGGCTTAAAATAACCGTTGCTAATAGTACCCACACAATATCTAGCCAGTGAATTTCACTTGGTAAAAAGTCAATAAAATAGACTCCATCTGACAATAATTTTACCCCAAAGAAGTTTTCGAGTGCTTTAATTATCGAAGTTAAATTCAATGCCATAAATATACCCAGAATAATACCAAACAGTGCACCTTTCATGCCTGAAATTAGCCCATACCACAGAAAAATCTGCTGGATAAAGCGGTTATTTGCGCCAAGTGTACGCTGAATCGCAATATCACCCTGTTTATCTTTTACTGCCATCACAAGCGTTGAAATAATGTTAAAACAAGCCACTCCAATCACTAAAACCATCGCAATATACATTACGGTACGAATTAGCTGAATGTCGTTATACATATAACCAAATTTATCTACCCAGGTTTGTAAATAAAGTGGCTGTGGGTAGTTATTTAATTCAGGTAACTGTAACTGACGCACTTGAAAAGGTTGTTTAACTGCCAACTCAATGCCAGAAAACTGATTTTTCTCTAATTCCAATAATTCTTGCGCTTTTTCTAAAGATAGTAGAGCATAACTATGATCCAATTGACCATCTAAACGCAGAATACCAGTAACATCAATTCCAAAACGGAGAGGCTGTGCAAGTTTACCATCTTCGGTTGGTTGAGGAAGTAGAAGAGTTACTTCATCGCCTACTTCAATATCTAAATCACGAGCAATGCCTGCACCGAGAATTAATCCACCATCTTGTTTGAAATTTTGCCACTGTTCAGCAGGAATAAACTGATTTAGTTTGCTCACTTTTTCCTGTTTTTCCGGAACGATTCCCCGAACCTGAGCAATTTTTAGGTGTGAACCGTTTTCAATGAGGCCTGTAAAGGTAACAAATGGAGAAACAGCGGTGACATTTTCACTGTTTCTTATCATTTGCTCTAATTGGTTTCCTTGCTCAATAAAACTCTGTTCTCCGTTTGTATAGGAGCGTAATTCTGCATGGGGCACCACAGAAAGTACACGTTGATTTAACTCTCTTTCAAAGCCATTCATTGCACTTAAGCCGATAATTAATACCGCAACACCAAGCGCAATTCCAATACTCGAAAAGAGAGAAATTAATGAAACTAAGCGATTTTTTTGCTTACCACGTTGGTAACGCCAACTAATAAAAAAAGGCGTACTCATTTAAAATTCCTCGCTTAATACGCCGTCGCGCATTACGAAACGACGGTTAAGTTTTTGGGCTAAACCTAAATCGTGAGTCACTAATAAGAAGGCAATATTTTGTTCTCTGTTAAGTTGTTTAATTAACTCAAAAATACTTTCTGTGGTTTTTTGATCTAAATTACCGGTTGGTTCATCGGCAAGCACAAGGGCAGGATTATTTACTAGGGCACGAGCAATCGCAACACGTTGGCGTTCACCACCAGAAAGCGCTGATGGTCGATGTGTAATTCTATGCGATAATCCGACCGCTTGTAGCATTTTCTCTGCACGATCTTTAGCTTCCGATTTATTTTGATTACCAATTAACATTGGCATCATCACGTTTTCAAGAGCAGTAAAATCAGCCATTAAGTGGTGAAATTGATAAACAAAGCCTAAATTTTGGTTACGCAACTTAGCTAATGCGTTGTTACTTAATTTTTGGAGCGACTGTTCTTTAATAAAGACTTCGCCACTACTCGGCTGGTCTAATCCACCTAAGGTGTGAAGCAAGGTACTTTTACCAGATCCTGAACTACCTACGATAGCAACAAGTTCACCTGCATTCATTGAAAAAGAGACGTTCTTCAACACTTGTGTTTTTTGATCGCCTTCTTGGAAAAATTTATTGATGTTTTCACAACGTAATAGTGTGGTCATTCTATTTTCTCTTATTAAATCGTAGGATGCATGTAAACGCACCTTTTGAATAAAATTGGTGCGTTTACACGCACCCTTGTATGAGAACATCAATGAGATAAAATAAAAAACGCCCCTGTTACGAGCAGGGGCGTCGGTTGAAAACAGAGTTGTACGCACCCTCGAGTAAAACTCGCGAAGTAGATAATAGCCTG
>MQVI01000038.1 GCA_002002485.1 Pasteurellaceae bacterium 15-036681 | reverse complement strand
GTAAATTAAACAAGCGGTTCCATGTAATATCTGTTAAAATAGTTCTGAGCGACATAATTGTTTGTTCTGATTTTTGTTTTGGCGAACTTAATTATATCAGACTTTTATGTCACTCATTTTTTATACTTGAAAGATCAACAGCCCCTAGCATAGAGCTATTGTAATTAACTATTCGCTAAACCTAACGATACAACGGTCCAAAGTTTTGGCAAGCACGGTAGTCTTGGCCTTCTTTATCTTGACCGAATAGATTCCACGCACTTGGGCGGAATACATCTTTATCTTCCACGTTATGCATACACACAGGAATACGTAACATTGACGCTAATGTAATTAAATCCGCACCGACGTGGCCGTAAGTTGCAACACAGTGGTTTGCACCCCAGTTCGCCATTACTGAATACACATCCGCAAATGCACCTTCGCCAGTTAAACGTGGTACGAACCAAGTAGTTGGCCAAGTTTCGTTAGTACGTTTATTTAAGGTATCGTGTACATTTTCAGGTAAGTCGATTGACCAACCTTCTGCAATTTGTAACACAGGGCCTACACCTTTCACTAAATTGATACGGTGCATTGTGAACGGCATACCGCCTTTGGTTAAGTATTGTGATGATAAACCGCCCCCACGGAAGTATTCATATACCGCTGGACACCAACGCGTATTTTCTAAGCAACGTTTGCCGTCTGCTTCTGTTACATCCCAAGCTGGTTTAATCACTGGATTGCCATCTTTATCGGTATGCTGACCAGTACCGTCTAACGCCGCTGAACCAGAGTTAATTAAGTGGATAAAGCCAGTTTCTGGTTTCCAACCTGTTGCACGTTCTACTGATTCTGGACTCCAGTAAGTACGCACGTCTGCAAAGATTTGCGCTTGGCCAGTTAATAGGTTACCGAATAACATATTCACTGCGTTTAATGAGTCATTTTCAGTCGCTAAAATATATGGCGGACGCACACCATTCCAGTCATAAGTTGAGTTGAGAAGAGCTTCCATAAAGTCGCCGTTCGGGCTATGGTCTGTCCAATGACGTTGGCCTTGGAAACCCGCTGCGATTGCGTTGTGGCCTAATGCTTCTTCACCAAAGTTAAGCGCTGCTAAACGTGGGTTACCTACCATTAAATCACGGGTGATAATGGTCATTTTCACTAAGGTTTCACGTAATTTAACTTTTTCTTCTGGCGACATTTGATTTTCTGGCGCATTTACATCCACTCCTTCAATGCAGTATTCGTTTGCCCATTTAAGTGCTAATTCATACTCTTCTTTATCGTAAATGCCACGATCCATACGGCGAGTTAATTCAGACATGTCCACGTATTCGTTACGCATACCTAAGTAGTCTTGGAAGAACTCTTGATTTACGATAGAGCCCGCGATACCCATTGATACAGAACCAATTGATAAATAAGATTTACCACGTAAAGTAGCTACCGCTAAACCTGCACGCGCAAAGCGTAATAATTTTTCACGCACATCAGCAGGAATAGATTGATCGCCCGCTTCTTGAACTTCAGTACCGTAAATTGAGAACGCCGGTAAGCCCATTTGGTTGTGACCAGCAAGGGCCGCTGCTAAATAAACCGCACCTGGACGCTCTGTACCATTGAAGCCCCAAATTGCTTTTGGCATATGTGGATCCATATCGATAGTTTCTGAACCATAGCACCAGCAAGGTGTTACCGTTAATACCACGCCCACGTTTTCACGTTTAAATTTCTCTGCACAAGCCGCCGCTTCAGCCACGCCGCCGATGCAGGTATCTGCAATCACACACTCAACGAAATTACCGTTAGTGTGACGCACTTCGCTTGTTAATAATTTTGCTACCGCTTTCGCCATATTCATTGTTTGATCTTCAAGAGATTCTCTAACCCCTAAACGACGACCATCAATAGTAGGACGAATACCAATTTTCACTGGTGTAGATTTTAACTGAGTCATAACATTCCCCTTTTGTGTAGGTTTGAAATAGAATAAAACGGTTCTATTCTGCAAAGTTATTTCAAGAGTGAAAGAAAATTTACTTATAGAATGCTATTTTTGTGAATAGCTTCACAAAAAGCACTAACAAGCGGTGGGTTTAGGCTAATTTTTTACAAATAACAACGCCCGATTTTTTGTGAGAATGGAAAAATCGGGCGTAATTGAGAAACCATAAATTTAAGTATATTTGCAAAAATATTCGCCTTATAATCACAATATTATTTTTTTAATTTAATGAATTTATGATATACGAACATACAGAACATCATCTAAGTCATCGTAGTGGTTGGCTACGCGCAAGTGTTTTAGGCGCTAATGATGGATTAATTTCAACAGCCAGTTTAATGACTGGTATGGTGGCAGCTAAACCTGAATTTAGCACTTTGGTTTTAACTGGAGTAGCCGCATTAGTTGGTGGAGCTATTTCAATGGCTGCTGGAGAATATGTCTCTGTTTATAGCCAAACGGATACAGAAAAAGCAGATATCGAAATGGAAAAACGCGAGCTAGAGCTTCATCCCGAAAAAGAGCTTGATGAGTTAGCTAAGATTTATCAAGAACGTGGCTTAAGTGAAGAATTATCGATAGAAGTTGCAAAACAGCTCACAGCCCATGATGCATTAGATGCGCATATGCGTGATGAGATAGGCATTCGTAAAGAATATATGTCTAATCCTCTTCAAGCTGCACTATCATCAATGGCAGCCTTTGCTATTGGCGGAGTGCTACCTGTAATAGTAACCCTAGTTCTACCGATGAATATTTTGCTTTATGCGATTATTGCTACAACGTTAATCGGATTAGGCACATTAGGTTATATTTCCGCGAAATTAGGCGGAGCACCCATTCGCCCTGCCATAACTCGAATAGTTGTGTGGGGGATTATTGCAATGGGGATAACAGGCTTAATAGGCAAAATTGTTGGCGTAGCTATTTAAATTTTCAAAAATAACGGCTAGTTTTTTTTAATCTCACCCCCTATTCAATACATAAAAACTATAAAAAGAATAAAAATAGTTTTTATCTAAATTGTGAAACTTTTCACAGATTTTTTATATTTCCTTGATTAAAATCGATGTCGAATAGCCTCAATTAGCTTGAAGTGTAACTAGTTGTGACTTTTCAATTAACAAAATTTTATAAATCAATTTTATTAAGGGAAAAAGTTATGATTATTGGGTGCCCAAAAGAAGTTAAAGTTCAGGAATATCGTGTAGGTCTTACCCCTGCGAATGTTCAATCTTATGTTGAAGCAGGCCATACAGTCTATATAGAACACAATGCTGGTGCTGAAATAGGTTTTTTAGATGATGATTATGCGCAAGCCGGTGCGATTTTAACGAATAAAGCCGACTTATTTGCAAAAAGTGAGATGATCATAAAAGTAAAAGAGCCTATTGAATCTGAGTATGATTATTTCCGTGAAGGTCAGCTCCTCTACACCTACCTTCACCTTGCTGCGGACAAACCTCTCACAGACATGTTACTCACTAAGAAAATCCCATCCATTGCTTATGAAACAATTAAAACACCTACAGGTCTACCTTGTTTAGCACCAATGAGTGCTATTGCAGGACGCTTAGCAACATTAGAATCTTCCAAATATATTCAAAAAACATTTGGAGGCGAGGGAATTTTATTAGGTGGTACAGCTGGTACACCAAAAGCTAAAGTGGTCATTCTTGGTGCTGGTGTAGTGGGATTGAATGCTGCTCAAATGGCGGTCGGTATAGGCGCAGACGTGACTATCTTAGATATCAATGCTGCACGTTTGGCTTATATTGACCAAATTTTTAATATGCGTATTAAAACATTGACCAGCTCTCGCGGTAATATTTTAAGTTGCTTAAAAGAAGCAGATGTTGTGATTGGTGCTGTTCTCATTCCGGGAGCAAAAGCACCACATTTAGTCCGTCGTGAAGATTTAAAAATAATGAAAAAAGGTGCGGTATTGGTTGATGTTGCAATTGACCAAGGTGGGTGCTTTGAAACATCCAAAGCCACCACCCACGATGAACCTACCTTTACTATTGATGGCGTAATCCACTACTGTGTAGCCAATATGCCTGGCTGTGTTGCTCGTACTTCAACCCTTGGTTTAACTGATTCTACTTTAGAATATGGTTTAAAAATTGCCGCCAAAGGAGTTAAAGAGGCATGTTTAGCAGATCCTGCTATCTTAGAAGGTTTAAATACTTATCAAGGTAAATGCACCTTTAAAGGCGTAAGCGATGCATTCGGAATTGAATACACACCTGCATCTGTTGCCTTGGCATAACCCTTTCAGCTTCGCTTGTTACCTCTGTGGCGGTTTTAGCTATTTATTCTAACAAACAAAAAGGCGCTTGCTTAATTTAAGCGCCTTTATTGGTTAAAGAGTTATTTCAATATTATTGTCTCTGCAATAGTCTAACATATAGTCATCTAACTGCTGATCTGTAAATACCGTATCCACATCAGAAAAATCACAGAGTCTGATCAGATCCTTACGTCCAAATTTACTTCGGTCTGCTAATAAAAAAGCTTTTTTACTTACAGCTAACATCTTACGTTTAAATACAGCATTCATCTCATTGGACTCCCAGATCGTACCATCATAGATCCCAGTACAAGAAAAAATAGCCATATCTATGTTAAACCGAGAAAGTAAATGTGCAGAAAGAGAACCATAAAAAGCATCATATTTAGAAGAATATATTCCACCTGTTGATATAATTTCTATACAGGGTTTATTTGCTAATGCCCTTATATTATGCATAGAGCCTGTAATAATAGTACAGGGCACATCAGGTAATAACTGCGCAATATTCCAACTACTTGAACTTGCATCTAAAGCTATGACAGCTCCCTCAAAGAAATGATCTAGTACATTTTCAGCGATCGTTTTTTTAGCATCACTATTTATACGCTGCCTAACTTGAAACGAGCGGCCAATATCTCGATTCTTATTACTAACAGCACCTCCATGAGTTCTATGTAATAAGTTATTACGTGCCATAAAGTTCAAATCTCTGCGAATAGTTTCAACTGAAACATTTAACTGAGACGACAACTCTTGCACGCTTGCCTCATCGAATTGCTCTAAATAATTTAAAATTGAACGATGACGATCACGCATTACAATATCCTATATTTTGATGATAACTCCTTAATTTTAGAGTAAAATTAGTATAAAACACATTATGCTAGCCATTAAAATTTATGATTTGTGAGCTTCATCACAAAAATTCATAATGCCCTTTCCTCTCACTTAATCTCTCACCTGTGGATAACTATTGTATTATTTGTATGAATATTGAGATCTATTCAAGGATAACTAAACTAAAAACATCTCCTGTGGATAACTATACATTTTATCCACAGCTTAGATCTCATTAATTTTCAAGATCTATACACAATTAGATCTAACCTAACCTTTTAATAAATAAATGTTTTTATCACTTATCCTCACACATAGGGTTAGCCAATAAAAACAATAATAAAAGATCTCTATATAAATAGATCTAATATTTATTTAGCGATCTACGATCAATTTCAGATTCTATTCAAGATCTTAAAATGATTTTCTCTTTTAATCTAAGATCAGGTAAAATGTTGACCTTTTGACGTTGAACAGAATTTTAGGCTTTTTAGCCAAAGGCAAACTATGATTTATAATGAAATATATGATGTAATCGTTGTTGGTGGCGGTCACGCAGGTACTGAAGCGGCACTTGCACCAGCACGTATGGGTTTAAAAACCCTTCTTTTAACTCACAATGTTGATACTTTAGGCCAAATGTCTTGTAACCCTGCTATTGGTGGTATTGGTAAAGGACATTTAGTAAAAGAGATCGATGCAATGGGCGGTTTAATGGCAACGGCCACCGACCACGCTGGTATTCAATTCCGTACCTTAAATAGTAGTAAAGGCCCTGCGGTACGTGCAACTCGTGCTCAAGCAGACCGTGTTCTTTACCGTAATGCAGTACGTACAGCCTTAGAAAACCAAGAAAATTTAGATATTTTCCAACAAGAAGTGGTTGATATTTTAGTGGAAAACGATCGTGCAGTTGGTGCGGTAACTAAAATGGGCTTAACTTTTAAAGCTCGTTCGGTGGTATTAACCGCAGGGACTTTCTTAGCGGGTAAGATCCATATTGGTTTAGATAACTATGCGGGCGGTCGCGCGGGGGATCCAGCTGCAACCATGTTAGCGGATCGCTTACGTGATCTTAACTTACGAGTTGATCGCTTAAAAACAGGTACTCCGCCACGTTTAGATGCGCGCACCATTGATTTTTCGGTGCTAGCGAAACAGCATGGTGATGATGTATTACCAGTATTCTCATTTATGGGATCGGTAGATCAGCACCCTCGTCAGAGCCCGTGCTATATCACCCATACCAATGAACAAACTCACGACTTGATCCGCAATAGTTTGGATCGTAGTCCAATGTACACAGGTATCATTGAAGGTGTTGGTCCACGCTACTGCCCTTCGATTGAAGATAAGGTAATGCGTTTTAGTGAACGTAATAGCCACCAAATCTACTTAGAGCCTGAAGGTTTAAATACCATTGAAGTTTACCCGAACGGGATTTCAACTAGCTTGCCATTTGATGTACAAATGGGGATCGTAAACTCAATGAAAGGTTTAGAGAACACTCGCATTATCAAACCAGGTTATGCGATTGAGTACGACTACTTCGATCCACGTGATTTAAAACCGACTTTAGAAACCAAAGCGATTAGTGGTTTATTCTTCGCAGGTCAAATCAACGGTACAACAGGTTACGAAGAAGCAGCTGCACAAGGTTTATTAGCAGGTATCAATGCGGCATTGCAAGTGCAAGGCAAAGAAGCGTGGTTCCCAACTCGTGATTTAGCTTACACAGGTGTATTAGTTGATGACTTATGTACTTTAGGGACCAAAGAACCGTACCGCGTATTTACTTCTCGTGCGGAATACCGTTTATTACTACGTGAAGATAATGCGGACATTCGTTTAACCCCGATTGCGCATAAATTAGGTTTAATTGATGAGGCTCGTTGGGCGCGTTTCAATCAGAAGATGGAAAACATCGAAAAAGAACGTGAGCGTTTAAAACAGATCTGGGCGCACGTACAGATGGAAAATATTGATCAAGTCAATGGCTTGTTAAATAGTCCATTAATGCGTGAAGCGAGCGGTGAAGATCTTCTTCGTCGTCCAGAAGTAAGTTATGAAGCCTTAACTCAGATCGAACCATTTGCACCAGCTCTTGAAGATAAACAAGCGGCAGAGCAAGTTGAGATTGCGATCAAATATCAAGGTTATATTGAACATCAATACCAAGAGATTGAACGTCATAAACGCCACGAGAACACTTTAATCCCAGCGGAATTTGATTACGATAAAGTGGAAAGTTTATCGAATGAGGTGCGTGCGAAGTTAGTTCAACATAAACCGGTTTCAATCGGTCAGGCGTCACGTATTTCAGGTGTAACCCCAGCTGCGATTTCAATTTTACTTGTTTCATTGAAGAAGCAGGGAATGTTAAAGCGTGGTGAGCTGTAAGCGGTAGGTTTTATCCCATTTTTTGCAAATCTAAAGGTGCGGAAATATGTCAGAACAACTTGAAATAACCTCATTAGAAAAAGCCTTTATTTCTCTTGAAGAAACGCTGACGGAGCTTGCTGATCAACAATGGTTTAATCAGCAAAAACCGATTATTCAAGATACGTTAATTGCGGGGGCTATTCAGAAATTTGAGTTTGTTTATGAATTAAGCTTAAAAATGATGAAACGCCAGCTAAAGTTAATGGCTATTTCAGAAGATGAGGTTGAGGCTGAAAATTTCCGCGATATTCTGCGAGATGCCGCAAAAAATGGCTTAATCGAAAATATTGATGACTGGGTTGCTTATCGCAAAATGCGAAATATTACTTCCCACACTTATGATCAAAACAAGGCGTTGGAAGTGTATAACGGCATTTCAGATTTTTTAGAAAGTAGCCAATTCTTAGTTGAGCAGCTACGTAAATGGAATAGATATGAGTAGCTCGTTACAGATTAGCGATCAAGAATTAGCGATTGTAAAAACAGTTTTACAGCAATACGCTACGAATATTCCCGTTTGGGCATATGGATCACGAGTAAAGGGAACTGCAAAGCGTTATTCCGATCTTGATCTTGCATTGATCACAAAAGAGCCTTTAACGTTCTTACAATTAGCGAAACTAGAAAATGCCTTTTCAGATAGCGAGCTTGAATGGAAAGTCGATATTTTAGATTGGGCAAGCGCCAGTGATGAGTTTAAGCAGATTGTGTTACAAAACTATATCGAATTACAGTAAACAAATTTAAGGAATTTGCAAAATGTTAGCAAAATTAGACCGCTTGTTAGCTCAAGCAGATATTTCTTTGACCGATCAGCAAAAGCAACAGTTAGTGGATTTTGTGAAATTGTTGGATAAATGGAATAAAGCCTACAACTTAACCTCGGTACGTAATCCAGATGAGATGCTGGTTAAGCATATTTTGGATAGTTTAGTTGTGAGTAAGCATTTACAAGGTAATAGCTTTATTGATGTGGGTACAGGCCCTGGACTTCCGGGTATTCCCCTTGCGATTGCTAATCCTGATAAACAATTTGTGTTATTAGATAGCTTAGGTAAGCGTATCACCTTTATCAAAAATGCACTACGTGAATTAGGCATTAACAATGTAACCCCTGTATTAAGCCGTGTTGAAGAGTATCAAGATCAACAGTTTGATGGCGTATTAAGTCGTGCTTTTGCCAGCCTAAATGATATGGTTGATTGGTGCTACCATCTCCCAAATGTGAGTGGACGCTTTTATGCGCTAAAAGGTGTTTACCAACAGCAAGAAGTCAGTGACATTAAAAAAGCGGTGAGTTTAATTGAAGTTATTCCACTTGAAGTGCCTGAGCTAGTGGGTGAAAGACATTTAGTTGTATTACAAAAGTAACAAAAAAGCCTGAATTTATCTAAATTTGGGCTTTTTTGTTGTATATAATCTACTTAAATGTTAAATATTTTTTAAAAGTGTTAACTACTCCACATTTTTACACGGTTTAGCGGTTGGAAATGGGGGGTATAAAGTGTATAATTTACAAGATTTTGATTGCGTAACTTTGCGTTAAATTTACGGTGTGGCAATCATTTACTATTTAATCAAATTTAGATAAAGAAATGTCCGCTGTAATTAAACAAACTAAACAACTCTATAAGGTCGCTTTACAAATTGAAGTGGCTTTTTTAGTGGTTGTTGCGCTCTTAGTCTTAGCTTTGTTTGGTCAACAAACTCTGTTTTCTTTCGCCTTAGGTGAGATCGCAGGGCTATTGCCACATAGCTTATGTGTTTATTGGGTATTTTTTCGTGCTCAAAGTGCAAAAAATCCGAATAAAATGACCGCTTTCTATTGGGGGGAAGGGCTAAAATGGGCTTCAACCATTATCCTGATTATTGCGGTGTTTGTGTGTTACAAAGAAATGAATTTTATAGCATTTTTTTGTGGGTACTTCCTGGTACTGATCTTTAATAGCTTATTTCCGATACTGTTAAAGTTACGTTCGAAATAAATTTCTTTTAATTTCAAAGGGATAAACTATGGCTGGTCAAACTACGGCTGACTATATTAGTCACCACTTGACGTTCCTTAAAACTGGTGACGGTTTCTGGAATGTTCACCTTGATACCCTGTTCTTTTCTTTTGTTGCAGGTGCGATCTTCCTATTCTTTTTCTACCGTCAAGCTAAAAAAGCAACTGATGGTGTTCCAAGCAAATTTCAATGTTTTATTGAAATGCTAATTGAATGGGTTGATGGTGTGGTGAAAGATAACTTCCACGGTCCACGTGGCGTTGTTGCTCCATTGGCATTAACGGTATTCTGTTGGGTATTCGTGATGAATGCTATCGACTTAATTCCTGTTGATTTTCCACCACAATTTGCCGCAATGTTAGGTATTCACTACCTTCGTGCAGTACCAACTGCCGATATTAGTGCAACCTTAGGTATGGCTATCGGGGTATTTGGTTTAATTATTTTCTATACGATTAAATCAAAAGGCGTAAGTGGATTTGTGAAAGAATATACTTTACATCCATTTAATCACTGGGCATTCATTCCAGTAAACCTTATTCTTGAAGTTGTAACGCTACTTGCAAAACCGATTTCGTTAGCATTCCGTTTATTCGGTAATATGTATGCGGGTGAATTAATTTTCGTGTTAATTGCAGTTATGTATATGGCAGATAACATCATCCCACAAATGTTAGGTGTACCTTTACACTTAATCTGGGCTATCTTCCACATTCTTGTAATTACGTTGCAAGCGTTCATCTTTATGATGTTAACTATTGTGTATTTAAGTATCGCCTATAATAAGGCCGATCACTAAACCTTTGATAGGGTTGCAAGCGGTTAAATAACCGTAAAAATTTGCATACTCGATCATAAAATTTAACTTTTTTGTTCAAACCTTTCCATTTAACAGGAGAATTCTTATGGAAACCGTAATCATGGCAACAATCATTGGTGCATCTATCCTTATCGCAGTAGCAGCTTTAGGTACAGCGATTGGCTTTGGTTTATTAGGTGGTCGATTCTTAGAATCATCAGCTCGTCAACCAGAGTTAGCAGCAAGCTTACAAACAAAAATGTTTATCGTTGCGGGTCTTTTAGATGCTATCTCAATGATCGCTGTGGGTATTGCATTACTTTTCATCTTCGCAAACCCATTCATCGGTTTATTAAGCGCAAGCTAATCATCGTTGGGCAAATAAATAACATTGCCCATTTAGGGTAATTAATCCAACCTTGAGGAGGCTGTTGTGAATTTAAATGCAACATTAATTGGCCAGCTGATTGCATTCGCACTTTTTGTGTGGTTCTGTATGAAGTTTGTGTGGCCACCGCTAATTAAAGCGATTGAAACGCGTCAAGCAAACATTGCTGATGCACTTGCGAGCGCTGAAAAAGCGAAACAAGAACAAGCTGATACTAAAGCTCTAGTGGAAAAAGAACTCGCTAAAGCTCAAGCTGAAGCTCAAAACATCATTGATTTAGCAACAAAACGTCGTAATGAAATTTTAGAGTCTGTTAACGCAGAAGCTGAAGCTGAAAGATTACGCATTATTGAACAAGGTTACGCTGAAGTTGAAAACGAGCGCCGCCGTGTTCAAGAAGAGCTTCGTCAAAAAGTGGCTGCATTGGCTGTTGCTGGTGCAGAGAAAATTGTGGGTCGTTCTGTTGATGCAGCGGCAAACAATGACATTATTGATAAGCTAGTTGCAGAATTATAATTAAGGGGGGCAGATGTCACAATTAACTACAGTAGCTCGCCCCTACGCTAAAGCAGCTTTTGATTTTGCTTTAGAACAAGGTCAGTTAGATAAGTGGCAGTCAATGCTACAGTTTTCTGCATTAGTGGCAGAAAATGAGGAAGTTAAAGCGCAATTAAGCTCTTCTCTTCCTGCAGCAAAAAATGCGGATATGTTTATCGCAATTTGTGCTGATCAACTTGATCAATATGGGCAAAATTTCATTCGTGTATTAGCTGAAAATAAACGTCTAATCACATTACCAGAAGTTTTTAACGGTTTCGTGAACTTACGTGCGGAATATGAAGCAGTAAAAGAAGTTTTTGTTACTTCAGCTTCAGAATTAACTAAAGCACAAGAAACGAAAATTGCAGATGCAATGAAAAAACGTTTAAACAGCGAAGTGAAAATTACTTCAACAGTAGATAGTTCACTGATTGCTGGTGTTATTATTCGTTACGATGATATCGTGATCGACGGTAGTAGCCGTGGTCAGCTAAGTCGTTTGAGCCAAGAGTTGTGCTTGTAAGAGGAATAGAAAATGCAACTAAATTCTACAGAAATTAGTGAATTGATTAAAAAACGTATTGCACAGTTCAATGTGGTAAGTGATGCACAAAGTACTGGTACAATCGTTTCGGTAAGCGACGGTATTATTCGTATTCACGGCTTATCAGATGTAATGCAAGGTGAGATGATTGCCCTCACCGGAGCAACAAACGGCGGTAATCGTTATGCGATTGCCCTAAACTTAGAAAAAGATTCTGTTGGTGCAGTAGTAATGGGTCCTTATGCAGATTTAGCAGAAGGGATGGAAGTGAAATGCACAGGCCGTATTTTAGAAGTACCAGTAGGCCGTGGCTTATTAGGTCGTGTTGTTAATACCTTAGGTGAACCAATTGACGGTAAAGGTGAAATCGAAAATGACGGTTTCTCTCCAGTTGAAGTGATTGCACCAGGTGTTATCGATCGTCAATCAGTTGATCAACCAGTTCAAACTGGTTATAAAGCGGTTGACTCAATGGTTCCAATCGGTCGTGGTCAGCGTGAGTTAATCATCGGTGACCGTCAAACAGGTAAAACTGCTTTAGCAATCGATGCGATTATCAACCAACGTGACTCCGGTATTAAATGTATCTATGTTGCTATCGGTCAGAAAGCATCAACAATCGCGAACGTAGTGCGTAAATTAGAAGAACACGGTGCATTACAAAATACAATCGTGGTTGTAGCGTCTGCATCTGAATCAGCTGCATTACAATACCTTGCACCATACTCAGGTTGTGCAATGGGTGAATACTTCCGTGATCGCGGTGAAGATGCGTTAATTGTCTATGATGATTTATCTAAGCAAGCAGTTGCTTACCGTCAAATTTCATTACTTTTACGTCGTCCACCAGGTCGTGAAGCATACCCAGGTGACGTATTCTACCTACACTCTCGTTTATTAGAGCGTGCAGCGCGTGTGAACGCTGACTATGTAGAACGTTTCACAAATGGTGCGGTAAAAGGTCAAACAGGTTCATTAACTGCATTACCAATTATCGAAACTCAAGCGGGTGACGTTTCTGCGTTCGTTCCGACTAACGTAATCTCAATTACTGATGGTCAGATCTTCTTAGAAACCAGTTTCTTCAACGCAGGTATTCGTCCAGCGGTAAACCCAGGTATCTCGGTTTCTCGTGTAGGTGGTGCGGCACAAACTAAACTTGTTAAGAAATTATCAGGTGGTATCCGTACCGCATTAGCACAATATCGTGAATTAGCAGCCTTTGCACAGTTCGCTTCAGACTTAGATGATGCAACACGCAAACAACTTTCTCACGGTCAAAAAGTAACTGAATTACTTAAACAGAAACAATTCGCACCAATGTCAGTAGCGCAATTAGGTTTATCTCTAGCAGCTGCTGAATATGGTTACTTAGATGATGTTGCTGTTGAGCGTGTTGGTTCATTTGAAGCAAATCTTTTAGATTTCGCAAATGCAAATTATGCGGACTTTATGAAAGATTTATCTAAATCAGGCGATTTCAATGATTCAATCAAAGAAAAATTCGTTGAGATTTTAGATAGCTTTAAAAAGAACAGTGCTTGGTAATTCGACTTTAGCGGAGAAATAATATGGCTGGTGCTAAAGAGATAAGAGCAAAAATTGCAAGTGTTCGTAATACACAAAAAATTACTAAAGCGATGGAAATGGTTGCGGCATCTAAAATGCGTAAAACGCAAGAAAGAATGTCTGCTTCTCGTCCTTATGCGGATACCATTCGCAAGGTAATTAGCCATATTGCAAAAGGTAGCATTGATTATAAACACCCTTTCTTAACTCAACGTGAAGTTAAAAAAGTGGGTTATCTAGTGGTTTCAACCGACCGCGGTTTATGTGGTGGTTTAAACGTTAACTTATTTAAGACCGTTTTAAATGAGTTTAAAGCACAAGATGACAAAGGTGTTAAAACACGAGCTGCAGTTATCGGTAGCAAAGCGAGTTCATTCTTCCAATCAATGGGCGTTGAAGTTTCAGCACAAGTTACTGGTTTAGGTGATGCACCTGCAATGGAAGATATTGTAGGTATCGTGGGTGGTATGATTGAGCGTTATCGTAATGGTGAAGTGGATGAAGTGTATGTGGTATATAACCGCTTTATTAACACTATGGCACAAAAACCAACGGTACAGAAATTATTACCATTAGCGACACTTGAAGACGATAATTTAGATGATAAAGGTTCTTGGGAATATATCTACGAACCAGATGCTAAATCATTGTTAGATAGCCTATTAATGCGCTATTTAGAATCTCAAGTGTATCAAGCAATCGTGGATAATCTTGCTTCTGAACAAGCAGCTCGAATGGTCGCAATGAAAGCTGCAACGGATAACGCAGGTAACTTAATTAAAGAGTTACAGTTGGTGTACAACAAAGCGCGTCAAGCAAGTATTACGAATGAATTAAATGAAATTGTTGCGGGTGCCGCAGCAATTTAATCAAGAATAGAGGAACGGTAATGGCAACGGGAAAAATTTTACAAATCATCGGTGCGGTAATCGATGTTGAGTTTCCACAAGATGCAGTACCAAAAGTTTACGATGCATTAAAAGTTGAAACAGGATTAACTCTTGAAGTTCAACAACAATTAGGTGGCGGTGTGGTACGTTGTATCGCATTAGGTACATCTGATGGTTTAAAACGTGGTCTAAAAGTTGAAAATACTCACCAAGCGATCCAAGTACCAGTAGGTACTAAAACGTTAGGTCGTATTATGAATGTATTAGGTGAACCAATCGACGAAGCAGGTCCAATCGGCGAAGAAGAGCGTTGGGGTATTCACCGTGCAGCACCAAGCTACGAAGAACAATCTAACAGCACAGAGCTTTTAGAAACAGGTATCAAAGTAATCGACTTAATTTGTCCATTCGCAAAAGGTGGTAAAGTAGGTCTATTCGGTGGTGCGGGTGTAGGTAAAACCGTTAATATGATGGAATTAATCCGTAACATCGCGATTGAGCACTCAGGTTACTCTGTATTCGCAGGTGTTGGTGAGCGTACACGTGAGGGTAACGACTTCTACCACGAGATGAAAGATTCTAACGTATTAGACAAAGTATCACTGGTTTATGGTCAGATGAATGAGCCACCTGGTAACCGTTTACGTGTTGCTTTAACAGGCTTAACAATGGCTGAAAAATTCCGTGATGAAGGTCGTGACGTATTATTCTTCGTAGATAACATCTATCGTTATACCCTAGCAGGTACAGAAGTATCAGCACTATTAGGTCGTATGCCATCAGCGGTGGGTTACCAACCGACTCTAGCTGAAGAAATGGGTGTACTACAAGAGCGTATCACTTCAACTAAAACAGGTTCTATCACCTCTGTTCAAGCGGTTTACGTACCTGCGGATGACTTAACTGACCCATCACCAGCAACAACCTTTGCTCACTTAGACTCAACGGTTGTATTAAGCCGTGATATCGCGTCTTTAGGTATCTACCCAGCGGTTGACCCATTAGACTCAACATCACGTCAGTTAGACCCATTAGTTGTAGGCGAAGAACACTATAACGTAGCACGTGGTGTACAAGGTACATTACAACGTTATAAAGAGTTAAAAGATATTATCGCGATCTTAGGTATGGACGAATTATCTGAAGAAGATAAATTAGTGGTAGCACGTGCACGTAAGATCGAGCGTTTCTTATCTCAACCATTCTTCGTAGCAGAAGTATTTACTGGTTCACCTGGTAAATACGTTTCATTAAAAGATACAATTCGTGGCTTTAAAGGCATTTTAGAAGGTGAATACGATCATATCCCAGAACAAGCGTTCTATATGGCGGGTTCAATTGACGAAGTGGTTGAAAGAGCCAACAAGATGTAATTGTTCTTAAACAAAGGAGAACAAAATGGCATCTGAATTTGAACTAACAGTTGTAAGTGCCGAGCGTAAGATTTTTGAAGGCTCTGTAACAAGTGTTCGAGCTTCAGGTATTGATGGTGAATTAGGGGTGTATGCAGGCCATACGCCACTATTAACCGCGATTAAACCAGGTATGGTTAAATTCACTTTAGCAGATGGTAAAGAAGAATTTATCTATGTATCAGGTGGTTTCCTTGAAGTTCAACCAACAGTTGTTACCGTTCTTGCTGATGTTGCAATTCGTGGTGAAGAGCTCGATGAACAACGTATCTTAGCAGCAAAACGTAAAGCGGAAGAATCGAAAGGCAAAGTAAACGACGCAGATATGACCGCAAAACTCGCAAGAGAAATTGCAAAACTACGCGTTTACGAACTTACCAAAGGAAAATTAGCGAGCAATCGTTAATTTTTAGCGATATGATAAAAGCCTCAATTCTCATTGAGGCTTTTTAATATCTGGAGAAAACTATGGCAACAATGAAAGACATTGCTCGCATAGCAGGGGTGTCATCTTCAACGGTTTCACACGTGGTAAATGGCTCTCGTTTTGTGAGCGAAGAAATCACTCAAAAAGTCAAAAAGGTAATTGAAGAACTCAATTATCGCCCCTCTCTTGTTGCACGTAGTTTAAAAGTTAAAGAAACCAATACCATTGGTATGCTAGTTACCACAAGTAGTAACCCTTTTTTTGCGGAAGTTGTCCACCACGTTGAACGTTATTGCGAGCTACATAACTATCATCTTATTCTCGTCAATACCGACGGCAATAGCCAAAATCTACAAAAGCATTTGGAACGCCTGTTACTCAAACAGGTCGATGGCCTACTGTTAATGTGTGCCGAGCCGCAAGATTTTGATCCAAATATTATGCAGCAAGTGAATCTACCAATGGTGGTTATTGACTGGTGGCAGCAACCATTGCAAGCCGATATTATTCACGAAAATTCAGAATTAGGTGGTTATCTTGCGACAAATGCACTGATTGAAGCGGGTTATCGTGATATTGCGGTTATTACAGGTGAGCTGAGTAAACCGTTGGCAGCAAATCGTTTAGCAGGTTACAAGCGGTCTCTTTTGGAGAATAATTTGCAACTTCACCCTGAATGGATCGTGGAAGCGCATTTTGATTATCAAAGTGGTATAGATGCAATGACCCAGCTGCTCAAACTCAATCCGAGACCGAAAGCCGTATTTGCCATGAGTGATAGCATTGCGATTGGCGCTTACCAAGCGATTTGGCAGGCTGGTTTGCGTATTCCTGATGATATTGCGCTGATTGGGTATGATAATATCGAACTCGCTCAATACCTCGCCCCACCGCTTTCAACTATTCATCAACCGAAAGCGCGTTTAGCGAAGAATGCGGTTGAGCAATTACTAGCAAGAATTCGAAATCCTGAAAAGGAAGTTGAGATTGTAAATTTGGATCCTAAATTGATAGTGAGGAATTCGTTTTAATTAAATCTGTCTTGTTTAAAACTATTTTTTGAACCACTTCACACTTTCAACATAAACTCGTTGTTTTCTTATTTTAAATTTTCTACTATTTAGCTATCGAAACGTTTCGATGTGTTTTAAAAAGGAACGTACTATGAAAAAAACAACGATTTTAAATGCACAACTTTCTCATATGATTGCAACGCTTGGGCATACAGATGGTTTAACTATTTGTGACGCAGGGTTGCCTATTCCCCAAGATCAAACTTGTATTGATCTCGCCTTAACCAAAGGTGTTCCCGATTTCTTATCGACTTTAGAAGTGGTTTTATCTGAGCTATTTGTTGAGCGTATTGTGTTGGCGGAAGAGATTAAAACAGTTAATCCGCAAACTGAGCAAAAACTATTAGCGATTATCGAAAAAACAGCACAAGCACAAGGTAACACTATTGCCGTTGAATATATTCCTCATGCTGAATTTAAGCCTTGTAGTAATCAAGCAAAAGGAGTGGTGAGAACTGGTGAATGTTCGCCTTATGCGAATGTGATTCTCTATTCAGGTGTTCCATTTTAGGTGATGCTATGCAGACGTTACTGAAAATAAGCGGAATTGATAAGGCTTTCCCTGGGGTTCAAGCCCTTAAAAATGCCTGCTTAAATGTTTATGCAGGCAGAGCTATGGCATTGATGGGCGAGAATGGTGCGGGTAAATCAACTTTAATGAAAATTTTAACGGGGATTTACCAACGTGATGTGGGCACCATTGAGTATTTAGGGCAGCAAGTGAAATTTGCGAATCCGAAAGCCTCTCAGGAAGCCGGATTAAGTATTATTCACCAAGAACTCAATGTATTGGGTAACCTTTCAATTGCGGAAAATATCTTTCTAGGCAGAGAATTTACCCACTCTTGGGGCGGGATTGATTGGCGCAAAATGTACGCCGAATCAGACCGCTTGTTAGCACGTTTAGGCGTAACCCACTCTAGCCGTAAATTAACCAGCGAGCTTTCGATTGGTGAACGTCAAATGGTTGAAATTGCTAAGGCGTTGAGCTTTGAATCGAAAGTCATTGTGATGGATGAGCCGACCGATGCTTTAACCGATACTGAAACCGATGCGCTGTTTGCGGTAATTAGAGAATTAAAAACAGAGGGGCATGGCATTGTTTATATTTCACACCGTATCAAAGAAATTTTTGAAATCTGTGACGATGTGACAGTGCTACGTGATGGTCAGTTTATTGGCGAAAGAGCGGTAGCCGATCTGAATGAAGATGAACTGATTGAGATGATGGTGGGGCGTAAACTTGAAGATCAATACCCACATATTGAGGTGCCACAAGGCGATATTCGTTTAGCAGTTAAAAATTTAACTGGCAGTGGTGTAAACGATGTGAGTTTTGAATTACGTAGCGGTGAGATCCTTGGTTTCTCAGGTTTAATGGGCGCGGGTCGAACTGAATTAATGAAAGTGCTGTATGGCGCATTACCGCACTCTGCAGGAACCGTTCAACTTTCTGGCAAAGAGATTTCAAACCGTTCGTCACAAGATGGGTTAAGTAACGGTATTGTCTATATTTCAGAAGATCGCAAAGGCGATGGTCTTATTTTAGGTATGAGCGTCAAAGAAAATATGTCGCTCACCGCTTTAGAATATTTCTCTAAATTAGGACGTATTGATAAAGCTCAGGAACAGATGACGGTCGGTGACTTTATCAAGTTATTTAATATCAAAACCCCAAGTCCAGAAAAAATCATCGGTGAATTATCGGGCGGTAATCAGCAGAAAGTGGCGATAGCTAAAGGCTTGATGACCTTACCTAAGGTATTGATTTTAGATGAGCCAACTCGCGGTGTTGATGTTTGGGCGAAAAAAGAGATCTATCAGCTTATCAATAAATTCAAAGCTGACGGCTTGAGTATTATTTTAGTATCGTCTGATATGCCTGAAGTGCTTGGAATGTCTGACCGCATTTTAGTAATGCGTGAAGGTAAAATTAGTGGTGAGTTTTCTCGTCAAGATGCAACCCAAGAGAAATTATTGGCGGCGGCAATCGGAAAATATCACTAACAAGTGGGTAGATTAACAAGGAATTTTGCAAATGAATAAACAATTTAACCTAACCAAATTTTTGATTGAACAGCGTTCAATCATTGCATTACTGGTATTGATTGCGGTGGTGTCCTTTTTAAACCCAAACTTCTTCAGTGCCGATAACTTATTAAATATTCTACGTCAAACCTCAGTGAATGCGATTATCGCCATCGGGATGACCTTTGTGATTTTAATTGCGGGGATCGACTTATCGGTCGGATCAGTGCTAGCTTTAACGGGCGCAGTTGCCGCAACCTTAGTCGGAATGGATTTATCCGTTTCATTAGTGATCCCAATGGTGCTTATCTTTGGTGCATTTATTGGCTTAGTCAACGGTTCTTTAGTCGCATTTGGTAAAGTGCAGGCATTTATGGCAACTTTAATCACAATGTTACTGATTCGTGGTGTGACGATGATCTATATGGGCGGTCGCCCAATCAGTACAGGGTTCTCGGATAGTGCAGATGCCTTTGCGGAAATTGGTACAGGCGTATGGTTAGGCGTGCCAGTGCCAGTATGGTTGATGTTTGCCTTGTTTGGTTTAGGTTGGTTTATCTTAACTCAAACGCGTATTGGTCGTTATATCTATGCATTAGGTGGCAATGAAGCAGCGACTGCATTATCTGGTATTAACGTGAATAAAGTAAAACTCTTTGTATTCGCAGTAAGCGGAATGTTGGCGGCTCTTGCTGGACTTATTGTGACTTCTCGTCTTGGTTCCGCACAGCCTACAGCGGGGACAGGCTATGAACTTGATGCTATTGCGGCGGTTGTTGTGGGTGGCACAAGTTTAATGGGCGGTAAAGGACGTATTATCGGCACATTGATTGGTGCATTAATTATTGGTTTCTTGAGTAATGCCTTGAATTTATTAGACATTGACTCTTACTATCAACTTGTTGCGAAAGCACTTGTTATTCTTGCTGCAGTTATCTTAGATAACTTCATCGGTCGTAAAAAAGCGTAGGGGTAACCTTAAAGGTTGTTTTACTCATACATACTCATTCTCTAGGAGATTTCTATGAAAAAATTAAGCGCATTGGCATTAGCATTAGGCTTAGCATTTGGCAGTTCTGCAATGGCAAAAGAGACTATCGCTCTTGCAATCTCAACTTTAGATAATCCATTCTTCGTGACCTTAAAAGAAGGCGCTGAGAAAAAAGCCAAAGAATTAGGCTATAACTTAGTAGTACTGGATTCTCAAAATGACCCAGCAAAAGAGTTAGCGAATGTGGAAGATGTGACTGTTCGTGGTGCGAAAGTGTTATTAATCAACCCAACGGATTCAGAAGCAGTAGGTAATGCAGTAGCTGTAGCGAATAAGAAAAAAATTCCTGTAATCACCTTAGACCGTGGTGCAAATAAAGGTGATGTGGTGAGCCATATTGCTTCAGACAACGTTGCTGGCGGAAAAATGGCGGGTGACTTCATCGCTGAGAAAGTGGGTGCTAAAGCAAAAGTGATCCAATTAGAAGGTATCGCAGGCACATCAGCAGCACGTGAGCGTGGTGAAGGCTTTAAACAAGCGGTTGAAGCAAATCAATTTGAATTACTTGCAAGCCAACCGGCAGACTTTGACCGTACTAAAGGCTTAAATGTAATGGAAAACTTACTAGCAAGCCACGGTGCAGCCAAAGCAGTATTTGCACAAAATGACGAAATGGCGTTAGGAGCTCTACGCGCGATTAAAGCTGCGAATAAAGATATTTTAGTGGTTGGTTTTGATGGTACCGATGATGCGGTAAAAGCAGTAGAAGGCGGTCGCTTAGCGGCAACTATTGCGCAGCAACCAGAAAAAATTGGTGAGTTAGGTGTAGAAACTGCAGAAAAAGTCCTTAAAGGTGAAAAAGTGGAAGCGCAAATTCCAGTTCCTTTAAAAGTAATTAGCAAATAATTGAAGTCACAAGCGGTCTCTTTCTGCAAAAACTTTGCAAAATCAGACCGCTTGTTTTTGGTGGTGTAATATGAATAGAAAAAGATTGTGTGTGCTTGGAAGTATCAATGTTGATCACGTTATTCGAGTACCTTATTTTCCGAAAGCGGGCGAAACCTTAACAGGCTATGGCTATCAAATTGCCTATGGTGGTAAAGGGGCAAACCAAGCAGTTGCGGCTGCGAGAATGGGGGCTCTTACACGATTTATTGGTTGTATTGGCGATGATCAAATTGGGCAAACAATGAAACAAGCATTTACTCAAGATGGTATCGATGTTTCCACAGTCACATCTATTCCAAATCAATCAACGGGCTTGGCGATGATTCAAGTGGCGGATTCGGGTGAGAACAGTATTGTGATCTCGGCAGGAGCTAATGCAGATTTAAGTTGTGAATTAGTAGAATCTTATAAAGAGAGTATTCAGCAAGCAGATGTATTATTAATGCAACTAGAGAGCCCACTAGCAAGTATTGAATTAGCGACACAATTAGCAAAACAAGCAGGCACACAAGTAGTCTTAAATCCGGCTCCCGCACAAAAGTTACCACAAAGCTTATTAGCGCAATTAGATATGATCACCCCAAATGAAACCGAAGCGGAGATCTTAACCGGCATTAAAGTGGTCGATGAGCAGAGTGCGCAACAAGCCGCAGAGCATTTTCATCAACTAGGAATTAAAACCGTATTAATTACCTTAGGCTCAAAAGGGGTTTATGTTAGCGAGCAATGTCAAGGTGAGATTATCGCAGGCTTTAGAGTAGAAGCAGTAGATACCACTGCTGCAGGTGATACTTTTAATGGCGCATTAGTTTGTGGTTTGCTAGAAGGTAAAACATTAAGTGAATCTATCCGCTTTGCTCACGCTGCTGCTGCGATTTCAGTGACAAGATTAGGGGCACAATCGGCCATTCCAACAAGAGCAGAAGTAGATAAATTCTTGCTTGGTTGATTATTTGTGCTTAAATAGAGTTTTTAATATAAAATTTGATTAAAAACAATGCGAGCGTTAATTTTTTGAAACTTTTTTCAAAAAAGTGCTTGCAAGCCTTTCAAAAATCTCTATAATGCGCACCACACAACGACGCGCTGTTGTGAAGAAGTTAAAAATGCAGTGCGTCGTTATTTTTTGTTCTTTAACAATTTATCAGACAATCTGTGTGGGCACTTGTTGATGATTGATTTTGAAAATATTATTTAATTTTGAAGTCTTGATAAGTGCTTAACTTAGAAATTCATTTACTTTTAGTAGAAATATTAAGAGTGCGATTTTATAGTCAGTACATTATTGAGCGATTGAACTTTTTAATTGAAGAGTTTGATCATGGCTCAGATTGAACGCTGGCGGCAGGCTTAACACATGCAAGTCGAACGGTAACAGGAAGAAGCTTGCTTCTTTGCTGACGAGTGGCGGACGGGTGAGTAATGCTTGGGAATCTGGCTTATGGAGGGGGATAACTACGGGAAACTGTAGCTAATACCGCGTAATATCTTCGGATTAAAGGGTGGGACCGCAAGGCCACATGCCATAAGATGAGCCCAAGTGGGATTAGGTAGTTGGTGGGGTAAAGGCCTACCAAGCCGACGATCTCTAGCTGGTCTGAGAGGATGACCAGCCACACTGGAACTGAGACACGGTCCAGACTCCTACGGGAGGCAGCAGTGGGGAATATTGCACAATGGGGGAAACCCTGATGCAGCCATGCCGCGTGAATGAAGAAGGCCTTCGGGTTGTAAAGTTCTTTCGGTGATGAGGAAGGCAAATAGTTTAATAGACTATTTGATTGACGTTAGTCACAGAAGAAGCACCGGCTAACTCCGTGCCAGCAGCCGCGGTAATACGGAGGGTGCGAGCGTTAATCGGAATGACTGGGCGTAAAGGGCACGCAGGCGGTGACTTAAGTGAGAT
>MQVI01000037.1 GCA_002002485.1 Pasteurellaceae bacterium 15-036681 | reverse complement strand
GTAAACTTTTAACCATTATGAATGCGTTAGTTAAGCGCAATGAAAAATGGGATGCGACACGCCACTTATCCACAGAAACTGTGGGTTAAAATTGAATAACTTTTTTGTGTAGGAACACAGTTGCTACAAAAATATGTATTATTTTAATCTAAAATACTCATAGATCCTTCAATATTTTCACAAATTGCTAAAAAATCCCTAAATTTAACCGCTTGTTAACATTAAATTCGGGATTGAACAAAAATCAGCTATGGATAAACCCTATCCATAATGGTAAAATATCCGAGCTTTTTCGCTCGCTCCATCAGCGAAACCATATTTTAGTTTAGGTGTGTGGAAAAGCTAACGCTGGTTTGACTTGTATTAAAACAGTTGAATTAAGCTAATTTTTCTTTACACTATCAACTCTCGCATTTAGGCGATTTATTCTATAGGAAACAAAAAATGAGCATTGAAGAACGCGTAAAAAAAATCATCGTTGATCAATTAGGCGCTAAAATCGAAGACGTTAAACCAGAAGCTTCATTCATCGAAGACTTAGGTGCTGACTCTTTAGACACAGTTGAATTAGTAATGGCTTTAGAAGAAGAATTCGATATCGAAATTCCAGATGAAGAAGCTGAAAAAATTACTACAGTACAATCTGCGATTGATTACGTTCAAAACAATCAATAAGATTTATGAAAAAGCGACCAATTGGTCGCTTTTTTGTTGGGGAAATTAGGGCACAATATCTCTTAAAATTGGGTTCTGCATTGAAATCAATGTTTCTGTGGATTGGATCTCATCAATCAGCTGAATTTTGCAAGCCAGTACGTGATGCAACTCTTCAATAGTATGGGTCATTACCTTGATAAAAATTGAGTAGTTACCCGTCGTGTAGTAAGCTTCGACAACTTCATCAAATTGTTGAAGCTTATTGATGACTTTCTCATAATCTTTGGCGCTTTTCAGAATAATCCCAATAAAGCAGCAGACATCATAGCCAAGCTTACGCTCGTTAAGGCGGATTTTGGTGCCTTCAATGATTCCTGCTTGACGCATTTTTTCGACGCGTACATGAATAGTACCAGGACTTACCCCAAAATTTTTCGCCATTTCGGCATAAGGTGTACGTGCATCTTGAGTTAAAACTCGCAAAATTTGTTGATCAAGTTGGTCAATATTGGTGGTGCTTTGATAATTTGTTTGCAAAATTTGCTCCTTTTTTACCACTAGCTAGAAATTATTTAAAATAATAAACCTATTTTTAGATAAAATCTAACGAAAAACAAATATTGTTTGATGAATATTGATTTTGTTGTTGCTTAATTTAAACTGTGTTCATCTTTTCAAGACAAACATTAAATATTTACTAACAAAAGGCTTTATTATGAAAAAATCATTCATTTTACAACAACAAGAAATCAGCTTTGTAAAAAACACCTTTACCCAAAACTTAATTGAACAATTAGGCATTATCGAAGTGCAAGGTCCAATCTTAAGCCAAGTGGGCAACGGTATGCAAGATAACCTTTCTGGTATCGAAAAAGCGGTTCAAGTAAACGTGAAATGCATTCCAGGTGCAGTGTACGAAGTTGTTCACTCTTTAGCAAAATGGAAACGTCATACATTAGCACGTTTCCAATTTAAAGAAGGCGAAGGCTTATTCGTTCACATGAAAGCATTGCGTCCAGACGAAGATTCATTAGACCCAACACACTCTGTGTATGTGGATCAATGGGACTGGGAAAAAGTAATTCCAGCAGGTCGTCGCAACTTTGAATTCTTAAAAGAAACCGTTCGCTCAATTTATAAAGCGATTCGTTTAACAGAATTAGCCGTTGAAGCACGTTTCGATATTCCGACTACATTACCAAAAGAGATCACTTTCGTTCAGTCTGAAGATTTAGTGAAACGCTACCCAGATATGACAAGCAAAGAGCGTGAAAACGCGATCTGTAAAGAATATGGTGCGGTATTCTTAATCGGTATCGGTGGTAAATTATCAGACGGTAAAGCACACGACGGTCGTGCACCAGACTACGATGACTGGACAACTGAATCAGAAGCTGGTTACAAAGGTTTAAACGGTGATATCCTTGTTTGGAACGAGCAGTTAGGTACAGCATTTGAGCTTTCATCAATGGGTATCCGTGTAGATGAAACAGCATTACGCCTACAAGTTGGCTTAACAGGCGATGAAGCTCGTTTAGAAATGGACTGGCATAAAGATTTATTAGCAGGTCGCTTACCACTTTCAATTGGTGGTGGTATCGGTCAATCACGTATGGCAATGTTCTTATTACAGAAAAAACATATCGGTGAAGTACAATCAAGCGTATGGCCGAAAGAGATGTTAGAGAAATTCGACAACATTCTTTAATTTTTAATTGAAAATTAGCCCCATTTTCTTAAACAGAAAATGGGGCTTTTTGATTTTTGGAGTGTAAATTTGCTTGAGACAAAATTTAAATATGAAATAATGCTCAATCTACAATCAATTTGGCGAAGTGTTATTTCAAAAATTCAAAGGGGAAAGCGATGAAGCTTAAAATCGTACGTAAAGGTGTTGTTGAATTTATCGAATTAGATGAGCTGAAGACAATCACTGTTCCAGTTGAAAAGGATGTTCAGTATCAAGTTGTAAATGATAACGGCGAGGAGATACCAGTTAAAAAGAAGGTAATTGAGCAGGACCTGCATTTATATCTTACGGATGCAAATACAGAAGAAATTTTAATTTTGCAAAATTATCAACAAATCTATCCGCTTTCAACATTAGTGAATTCAGAACTTATTACAACAAGTGCGATTTCAGCTAAAAGCTTAGGTTATGTAGGGCTTGGTTTACTTGGTGTGGGTGGGCTTGCTCTTGCGGCGAGTGGTGGTGGAAAAAAGAGCTCTGCACCAACAATGAATAAGTCTTTCTCGCCTGCGGAGGAAAATAATGCGGTAGCAGAAGCCAATGTTGAAACAGCAAAAGGCGAAGGCGTAAAAACAGATGCTCTACCAACTTACCCGATTGTCAGTTTTCACAATATCACAGAAGACAATATTATTAATATTGAAGAATCACAGAAAATTATTACTGTGCGTGGGCTAGTTGATGGCTTGCAACAAGGGGACAAACTCGTTTTAAAAGTAGGAGATGCGACTTACCCTGCGACTGTGGAAAATGGTATATTTTCTGCTGAAGTGGATGGAAAAACCCTTGCGGTTCATCAACAGGTGAGCGCGGAAGTTTTACGAGCAGAGCAACGTTTAGAGGCATCATCAAAAAATTATCAGGTCGATACTATTGCGCCAAATCCAATTATTAAGATCAATGATATTGCAACAGATAATGTGATTAACCGAGATGAAGCTACGGGGAATATTTCTGTATCGGGTACAGTAGATAATGTGCAAAACGGTCAATCCATAGTTGTGTCTTGTGGTTGTCCAAGTTGTAGCGGCATTAAATGGTTTGATATTGTCACTAAAGTGCAAGATGGTAAATTTAATGTTGATTTTGCAGGTTCAACGCTAGTAGC
The DNA here is from genome assembly GCA_002002485.1 of Pasteurellaceae bacterium 15-036681. Taxonomy (GTDB): domain Bacteria; phylum Pseudomonadota; class Gammaproteobacteria; order Enterobacterales; family Pasteurellaceae. Next base: position 20,325 of record MQVI01000037.1, on the reverse strand, counting down.
AGATGGTCGTTCAATTATTAAAGCCAATTTAACTGCCGAGGATGAGGCGGGTAATAAAACGCCAGCGACGGCAGAGAAAGAGTATCAAACTGATGTGATGATTTCTGAGCCTCAAATTACTTTTAATAGTATCCCAACAATTCATCAGAAAACTGAAAGGGTAATATTGTCCGGTGAATTGAATTATGACGAGGATATCGACAAGCGGTCAGTTCAGGTTGAGATTTTACTAAATGGCAAGACGCATGTTGCAGAGATTCGGGATAAAACATGGTCTCTAAGTTTATCAAGCCAAGAGCTTGCTTTAGAGCAAGGCACGAATCAATTTAGCGCAAAAGTGAAGCTGCACGATATTGCTGGCAACAATGCAAAAACAGAAAAAACATTTGAATATCAAGTGGATACTGTATCACCTGAAGTCATGTTAGCTTTTAATCCGATTGCGAAGATTTCTGAAGATCAGTACGATGGCATGACAACTATTTCTGGCCGTATTCAAGGTGAATTTCAACTAACAGACAGAGTATTACTACATATTGGTAAAGAGGAGCTCACCTTATCACTTTCTGAAAGTGGTCAATTTAGCACTCAAGTGAGTAATAAGTTATTGATTGAAAATGGTAGCTATCAGCTTAAAGCGCACTTTGTTGCACACGATCATGTTGGTAATAGTACGGAACTTGATGCAAGCCAAGTTTATCAAGTCGTTATACCTCAAGAAAAATTGAGTGTTCAATTAGATGGGATTACAGCTGATGATTTTATTAATGTATCGGAAGCTCAAAACGAAAAAACGGTAATTTCAGGCAAAGTGTTAGGAAAAGGAGCGAGTGTAAACCAAACAGTCACTGTGATCATGAATGGGAAAGGTTATCAAGTTCAGACAGATGAACACCTTACATTCCGAAAAGAAATCGATACAGCCGAGTTAGTAAAAAGCAAAACTTATCAAGTGAGTGCAGAGATTGGTGAGGCTAGCACAACCCGTACCTACGATGTTGATAATAATGCCATTAGCAAGATTAAATTGAATTGGTTAATCCCTCAATACCAAGAGGACGCCAATGCTCATCCAACGCTTGAGACCAGTGTACGCTTAACGGGTAAGGTGAATTTTAATGGTTTGGGGCTGTTCGGGCAATTTAATAATCCATATCAGCTTGATGATATTCGCATTAAAATCGGCGAGAAAGAGTATGCTGTTGCGGTAAATAAAGCAAATCAAACTTTTGCATTAGATATTTCTCTTGCGGATCTTAGTCAATTACAAGGCAAAGAGTTAAGCTATCATTCAAATGCTCAAACCATTTATGATCATAAACCTCGCTATTCAGGCGAGTTTACTGGTGAAGCTGTGCCGATGAAAGCTCCGCAGCTGACCGCAAAAAATATTGAATGGAATAGCAATGATTTTATTGCAAATCATAAAGTTAATGACCAATTCACTGAGAAAATGACCTTAGTTCAAGGTTCTGTTGAAGGCAATGCAAAAGCGGATGATACGATTTATCTGCAGATTGGTAATCAACAATATCAAACTGTGGTAAAACAGGATTTAAGCTTCGAATTACTTTTACCAACAAAAGCATTGTTAGAAAATCAAAATAATGTCATTAAAGCGGTACTTAATTCACAAGATTATGCAGGTAATACGCTAACTGTGGCAACGGAAATGGCTTACAGTAAAGAACAGGCATTAAATGGAAATTATGTTGCTACTTTTGCGACTGCGAACCAAGAACTCCCATATTTTATTCAAGGGATTGCAACAAAGGCGACTTATGGCCATCTAGGAAGAAATGCCCTCGGGCCTGAGAAAACGGTTGAACTGAAATACGCCTTTGACTCTGTTCATTATGGTGAGGGCAACCGAAGTATGATCAAAAATATTTTTTCGAAAATGAGTGAATACGCCAACGTTGTTTTCACAGAAGTCCCTCAAGGTAGCTATGGTTACGATATGGTTTTCTATTTTGATAACTACACAAGTTCTATGACTCAGGGCAGTGCAACGGCAGGTGGTTGGGTAAAATATAATACGATCTACAAAGATAATGGACTTAATTCAGATCACGGTTTCTGGCTAGGTTCTCACGAAATTTTACATAATTTGGGCACGAAACATCCACATGATCATGATGGCTATCCTGTCACAATTCTGCCTGGAATTGAAGATCATAAAGGGCTAACGGTGATGTCTTATGCGCCTAGCTACAAGATGACGAATCCGCAAGATTTACGTATTTTTGATATTGCCTATTTGCACTATCGTTATGGCGTGAATCCAAATATGCGCACAGGTGATGATGTTTATACGTTCAAACGTTTTAATCGTGCAACGGGTGATGGCGATACCTATATTTGGGATGGTGCAGGCATTGATAGCTTTGATGCATCGGCTGAAAATGACAAAGTTTATGTTGATTTAACACCAGGTAGCTGGATTTATCGAGGTGAGAAAACGGAGAATTTTGTTTCAACAGGCATCGAAAAATTCGATATAAAAACCTTCTTCAATCGGACATGGGGCGCTAATATTAGCGATCAAAATGGGTTTGATGTGTGGAAAGATAATTTTGTCGAAGGGCAAGCTTTTATTGGCTATGGTACGCAAATTGAGCGTTTAATCGGTTCAAATTTCAATGATATATTGATTGGAAACGTTGCTAACAATGCGATTTACGGCGGTAAAGGAGAAGATACCATTAAGGGTGGTGCGGGAGATGATTACCTCGATGGCGGGCTAGATGCAGACAAACTTTATGGTGGTGAAGGCAATGACATTTTTGTGGTTGATCATAACGACGATAAAGTTATTGAGGAAGCAAATCAAGGAACAGATACCGTTTATAGCCATGTTGAAAGTTATAAATTGACAGATAATGTGGAAAATCTGGTGTTATTTGGCCATGCCAAAATCGCTGAAGGTAACGTACTTGATAATCTATTAAAAGGCAATCAGTTAGATAATCACTTAATTGGCGGTGACGGCAATGATAGATTAGTTGGCGGTTTAGGAAGTGATCTGCTGACAGGTGGAGCAGGAGAGGATCGCTTCATATTTGATAGTGCGTTAGATGGTTCTGTGGATAAGATTACTGATTTCAGTGCTACAGAAGATAAGATTGTGCTTGCTAAAACGGTCTTTAGTTCAATAACTTCTGTGGAAAATATCTTTAGTCATATTCAGTACGACAAAGCCAGTGGAAAATTGAGTTATGACCCAGATGCATCAGGTAAGGCTGAGCCAATTACTTTTGCACAATTAACCTCTGGTTTAGAGCTTCAAGCCTCTCATTTTGAATTGATTTAGGTCAGTTTCAAAAGATAAAACGGTGAGTCAGGTAAAATTGATACCTGAACTCACCGCTTGTTATTTATTTTTTGGTGATTTGTTTTACTTCAATCTCTGTTTTCCCCCAATCTTTATCCACTTCACCGCGAATCTCGATTTTATCATTTGGGGTGATTGTTTGGCCTTTCCAAGCTTTGCGGTTTACTTCAATTTGAATTTCTGTACCATTCGCATCTTTAAAAATAAAGTCATTTTTGTCTACTTGTTTAGTAATATGTCCTTCAATCAATACCGGTGTGTCATCTGCTGCATTTAAAGCATCTTGCGCAGTTCTTACTACTTTGCTTTCATCATAGAACCCACCAGGTTGGAAATGTTTACGCATTTCTGGCTTGCCTTTTGGTGCTTCAGGCGTTTTATTTCCATCTTGGAAACCACCTTGTGCCATAGAAGTTGCTGACATAGCTAATAAAGTAGAGAGAATAATTGCTTTAGTTTTCATAGAATTGTTTTCCTTTTATTTATTCTGAAGTTAACGTTATCGGAAGGAATTGCCTTTCGATATGAGCATTAAATCAAATAAATCTTAACAAAATCTTAAGCGCTAAAAAATTTTATGAAAAATGAACCGCTATTTCTCAAACGCATTATTCCGTTTTAAGTGAAAATTCTGTATAATATCTCCCCTTTATATAAACATAAATTTTGCAAAATTCGGAGTAGATAATGGCTCGTGTAACCGTTCAAGACGCAGTAGAGAAAATTGGTAACCGCTTTGATTTAATTTTAACCGCAGCTCGTCGTGCGCGTGAATTACAACTTCACACCCGTGAGCCACTTGTACCAGAAGAAGGTGATAAGCCAACGGTTATCGCATTACGCGAAATTGAAGAAGGTTTAATCAATAACCAAATTATGGATCAGCAAGAGAATATTGATGCACTTCAACAAGAAGTGGTGGAAAAAGAAGCTATTTCTTTCCTTGCTGACGTTCAAGCAAACTCATAGTTAAACGGACTATTCAAATATGGACATTGGAGAATGTGAGTGATTACAGGTTTCCACTGTCCTTTTTTATTTTATAAGCAGTGTTCGTTTTGTAGAATGTCGATTCTATAGTTGTATTAAATCTTAGGTATTGCAGTTGGGGGTAAGATGGAACTTTTTAAGAGTCTAAATACCATTATTCAGGGTTATTTACCTGATGATCAAATCGAGATCGTGAAACATGCTTTTGTGGTGGCAAAAGAAGCTCACGAGGGACAATTTCGCTCAAGTGGTGAGCCTTATATCACACATCCTGTCGCGGTGGCTTGTATTATTGCTGAAATGAAATTAGATCATGAAGCAGTAATGGCAGCGCTATTACATGATGTCATTGAAGATACCCCTTATACCGAAGAACAACTTGCTGCGGAATTTGGCTGTAGTACTGCTGAAATTGTGCAAGGTGTTTCTAAATTAGATAAATTAAAATTCCGTACTCGCCAAGAAGCGCAAGTTGAAAACTTCCGTAAAATGATCTTGGCAATGACTAAAGATGTGCGTGTCGTGCTAATTAAACTGGCTGACCGTACCCATAATATGCGCACGCTAGGAGCCTTGCGCCCTGACAAGCGTCGTCGCATTGCCAAAGAAACCCTTGAAATCTATACCCCCCTTGCTCATCGACTAGGGATTGAGCATCTTAAAAATGAGTTAGAAGATCTTTGCTTGGAGGCAATGTATCCACACCGCTATCGCATTATGAAAACCTCGATTGAGATGGCTCGTAGCACTAAGCAAGAGCTCATTCAACGCATTCAAAAAGAGATGCAAGCACGTCTTGATGAAGTTGGCATTAAAGCACGCATTTATGGCAAAGAGCGTCACCTCTATTATCTCTATGAAAAAATGCTCAAAAAAGAGCAACATTTTCACTCTATTTTAGATATTTATACATTCCGAGTTGTCGTGGATAGCGTTGATACTTGTTATCGAGTGCTAGGTCAAATGCATGCCTTGTATAAACCTCGCCCTTTCCAAGTAAAAGATTATATTGCTGTACCCAAAACAAATGGCTACCAATCATTACATACATCGATGGTTGGGCATAAAGGTATGCCAATTGATATTTTGATTCGTACCGAAGAAATGGATCAGATGGCGAAGCTTGGTGTGGCCGCGCACTGGGGCTATCAAGAGCAAGGTTCAACAAGTGTTCAAGTGCGTGTTCAACAATGGCTACAAAGCATCGCTGAGATGCAACAAAGTGCCGCAAATACCGAAGAGTTTATCGACAACGTCAAATCTGATTTATTCTCAAACGATATCTATGTCTTTACGCCAAAAGGCCGTATTGTTCAGTTGCCAATCAATGCGACCCCTGTGGATTTTGCTTATGCGTTGCATACGGATATTGGTGATCGTTGTATTGGGGCTGTGGTGGATAACAATCCTTACCCATTATCGCGTCCATTACAATCTGGGCAAACTATCGAGATCCAAACTGCAGAGAGTAAGCGCTTAAATGCACTATGGCTTAATTTTGTCGTAACTTCCAAGGCTCGCTCATCTATTCGTGGTACGTTAAAACATCAAGAGCGTGATCAAGCTGTTTCATTAGGTAAGCGTCAGCTGTTGCTCGCACTTAATTTGCAAAAACTAGATGAGATCGACCGGCTTGCAATGCAAACATTACTCACAGAGCTAAAATTAGCAGAGGTTGAAGATCTACTTGCTGATATTGGTCTTGGCAATCAGATAAGTGGTATTGTAGCGCAGCGTTTATCTGGTAAACCGTTAGAAATTGATACAGATGGTAACCCAGAAAATAACTATACTCTTGGTATTCAAGGCATTGAGAATGGCTTAATTAGCTTTGCGCAATGCTGTTTACCTGTACCTGGTGATGAGATTATTGCTCATATTAATACTGGTAAGGGGCTAGTTATTCATAACGTAAGTTGCCGTAACGTCAAAGAGCACATGACAGATAAACGTAACTACACTGCAGTGGATTGGGAAGTTGCAAAAGATAAAGCGGTGGATTTTGAATCAGAGATCTATGTGGATATCTTAAATGAGCCAGGAATTCTAGCGAATGTCACGAGTACAGTTGCTCATCTTGAAAGCAATATTCTGGATATTCAAAGTAAAGCACGTGAAGGTGGCGTTTACCAGGTGCGAATGAAGATCAGTGTAAAAGATAAAACGCAGTTAGATAATATTCTAACTCGCTTAAGTCATTTAAATGGCGTTGTTCAAGCTGAAAGATCTATTACATAATCATACATAAAAAGGAAAGGCGTCCATTGTGACGCCTTTTTTACAACTAACTAGTTTTGTCGCGAAGTGACAGCATAATTCTTAATCTAGTACGTCAGTGCTAGGTATTTCAAAATCTTTTTCCTACCTTATTTGTTTTACCTTTCTATTGTATTTGTGCTGTATTAATATACAATTCACTCATACTATTTATATGCAGAGCTTTATCAAACCAGTAAGCAAAAAATGGGGTAACAATGAAAATTCTACACACTGCCGATTGGCATTTAGGTATTCAACTGAATGGCAAGCGCCGAGATCAAGAACACCAACAATTCCTAGATTGGCTAGTGGCGACTATCGAACAGCAACAAGTGAATATTGTGGTGATCGCAGGTGATGTATTTGACTCTACAACCCCGTCTAACTATTCCATTAAGCAGTATTACGATTTTCTCTATCGTGCTGCTCAAACCCAAAGTTGCCGTCATATTATTGTGGTCGGCGGTAATCACGATAGCCCGAGTTTGCTTGATGCCCCTGCGCCACTATTAACCGCACTAAATGTGCAAGTTGTGGGGAATGCTAAAGAGAATATCAGCGATGAGGTATTCTTACTCTCTAATCAAAATCAGGTTGAATTAATTGTGTGTGCGGTACCCTATTTGCGTGAGCGTGATGTACGTTTAAGCCAAGCAGGTGAAAGTCAGACTGATAAAAATAGCCGTCTAATTCAAGGTATTGCACAGCATTACCAAGATTGCTATCAGCAAGCGGAGCAGTTACAGCAACAGTACAATGTGCCGATTTTAGCCACAGGGCATTTATTCTGTACTGCTACAGGTAGCAAAGAACCTGAACAGGGCGACGGCGTGCGTGAGCTTTATGTAGGTTCGTTAAACCGTTTCCCTGCCGATTATTTCCCGCCTTTTGATTATATCGCTTTGGGGCATTTGCATATTCCGCAGACCTTAGCAGGTGAGAAAGTCGCTCGCTATAGCGGTAGCCCGATTGCAATGGGCTTTGGTGAGGCAAATCAGCAGAAAAGTATTACGCTAGTTGAATTTGATGCTCAACATAAACCAACCATTAATTTGGTTGATGTACCAATTTTCCAACAATTACAAACGATCAAAGGCGATTGGGATCAGATTATTGAACAGCTAGATCAACTGAAAAGATCCAATAGCGAAGTGTGGCTTAAGATCCGTTATGAAGGATCGGAGCTGATTGCGGACCTACGTGAAAAATTGGATCAGCATTTAGCAGAAACCAAACTAGAAATCTTAATGGTAGAGAATGCCAAATTACGTCAGCGCACTTTATCCCAAGCAGAGCCAGAAGAGGATTTAGCCAGTTTAAGCCATAATGATGTTTTTGCTCGTTGCCTTAATGCACACGAAGTATCCGAAGAACAACAAACCGAATTATTAGCACTCTATCAAATTGCGGTGAGCAAACTTTATGAGGGGGAAAACTAATGCGCCTACTTAGCCTACGCCTAAAAAATCTGAATTCCCTTGTTGGTGAATGGAAGATTGATTTTACTCATCCGAATTATGTCGAAGACGGGATTTTTGCGATTACGGGTAACACTGGAGCGGGCAAAACGACCTTGCTTGATGCCCTGTGCCTTGCGCTTTTTGGCGAAACGCCACGTCTGAACCGCATTACCGCAAGCAGTAACCATATTATGAACCGCAAAAGTGCGGAGTGTTTGAGTGAAGTTGAGTTTGCGATTGGCGATAAGCAGTATCGTGCTTATTGGTATCAAAACCGTTCTCGTAACAAAGTCGATGGCAAGCTACAGGCGCCGCGCCACACCTTAACCGATGCCCTAACGGACAAGCCGATTACCGAAAAACTGTCTGAAACCCGTCAGCAGATTGAGCAGATTTTAGGGGTAAACTTCACCCAGTTTACTCGCACTATTCTATTGGCGCAGGGTAATTTTGCCGAATTTTTAAAATCGAACAGCAGTGAACGTGCCGATTTACTTGAACAGATTACAGGTACTGAAATCTATAGCCAAATTTCGCAACAGGTGTTTGAATTAACTAGAGAAGAAAAACGTAAATTAGACACTCTTGAAGCAGGGATTGGCAATGTTGAGCTATTAACTACTGAACAAGAACAACAATTAAATCAACAGCTTGCTGAATTAGAACCGCAGATTAAGCTTATTGAAAGCCAACAAAAAACATGGCAAAAGCAATTAACCGACTATCAGCAACAAACAGAAGTTAGTCAGCAGATTGAAAAGTTAAACAGCGATAAGGCGCAACACTTACAACAAGCGGACACTATTCAGCAGTTGGAAGTTGAGATCAAGCGGGCAGATTTAGCGAAAAGTTTGCAACCTACTCAACATAAGGTGCAAGAGCTGGAGCAGAATTTAGGGACGATTAGTCAGCAATTAACGAGCTATCAACAGCAACTTCAACAAGTGGCACAAAGATTGCTTACCGAGCAACAGGCACTTAGCCAAGCGGAGAAAACGGAACAAGAGAAACTAGCGAAACAGCAACGCTTAACGGCATTGTTGCCAAAGGTGCGTGAGCTAGATCATCAGTTATCACTACAGAGTAAAGAGCAACAACGCCTACAGCAAGAGTATCGTCAGCTTAACCAAGAGTGCGAGCAAGAGAGCTATCAACAGCAACAGTTGCATAGTGAAATTACTCAACAACAGCAGAGTTTCCAACAGCAACAACATTACCTACAGCACCATTCGCAAGATGAACAGCTAGTGGGCAAACTTCCCCTTTGGCAAAGTCTATCGCTTGAATTAGCGGAGTTACAGCAGAACCAAAAGGCTAATTTGCAAAAAATTGCACAAATCCAACCGCTTGTCAGCAAATTAGAGAGCGATAAAACCGCGTTAGCCCAACAGCTAGTCCAAGCACAGCAACAGTTAGAACAGTTTACTCAACAAGTTAATCAAGCGCAGACAGAGCGTGATAAGTTAGCCAGTCTTGAACAACTTTATAAGCAAAATCAACAAGTTGAAAACTTAGTGAAGTTGTTAAACGAGCAACAAAGTTTGCTAGAACAACAGCAAACTGTTGCTACTCAACAGCAGAAAGATCAGCAGACTTTAGCGGAATATCAGCGTAAATATAGCGAAGTGGATACTCAACTAAACCAAGCGCAACAACAGTTTGCACTTGCGGATAAGCAGTATCTACTCTTAATGCAAATTGCCAACTTTGAGCAACATCGCCATTTGCTCAAGGACAATCAGCCTTGTCCATTGTGTGGGGCGAAGGAGCACCCTTTTGCGCACCAAACTCAACAGCTGACAAATGACAGCTTGCAACTTCGCACCCAAGCGCAGAACAAAGTCGAGCAGTTAAATAGTGATCTTACTCAACTGAAAGGCGAGCAACATAAGCTAGGACTGGCGTTGAAAACTTATCAGGATCAACAGCAGAGATTAGCGCAAGCAGTGCAGGGGCTGAATGATCAGTTAGATCGAATTGATCGCCGTTATCCGAGAGAAATCACTGAACTTAACCCGTTATTGCAACAGACTAAAGCGCAGATTGAGCAAGTCGAGCAGTTAGAAAATCGCTTAAAACAGCTGACCCAACATAAGCAACACTGTGAGCAACAACAAAGTCAGCTACAACAGCAACAGCATCAGTTGGAACAGCAGTTGATTGCCAAGAATGCGGAGCAACAACAGCTTGCTCAAACTCAACAGCAATTTGAGCAGAGTGAACAGCAGAAAACTGCGCAGTTAGTAAGCCAAATTGCGCCGTTTAGTTCACAAGCCGATCTTCAACAGGCATTGAGCGAGCTAACGCAACGCAGTGAGCAGTATCAACAAACGGCTAAGGCACATCAGCAGTTACAGCTTACTCTTGAAACTAACCAGAAGTTATATCAGGAACGTCAGCAAGGGTTAGTGGCGAAACAGCAACAAAATCAGCATAGATTGAATAGCATTAAACAAGGCGAGCAACAACTTACAAGCCTAAGCCAACAGCGTAGCGAGCTTTTTGGTGATCGTAATGTGGATGAAACCGAGCAGAAAATGCAACAGTTGGTGCAACAAGCGGTGCAATCTCGCCAAAATTTTGCAAAACAGGTGGCACAGACTGAAACCGAAAAAGCGAAAGTTGATAGCCTTGTGCAAGCAACCCAAAGTCAGCAAACTCAAACGCAACAACAGTTTACAACGGCTCAACAGCAGTTTAATCAACAGCTTAGTGCGAGTAACTTTGCGGATTTAAGGGATTACCAACAGGCGTTATTAACGGAGCAGTGCTATCAGGTAAAACAGCAACAAACGCAACAGTGGCAACAACAGCTACAGCGTTTTGATACTTTATTGAAAGAACATCAGCAACGCTTAACTCAACTTAATCAGTTGGTGCAAGATTTATTGCCACAATCGGAGATTAGCGCACAGCTACAGCAAAGCAGTGAACAGCTTGCCCAACATCATCAGCGCAAGGGGCAGATTACGACCCAGTTAGACACTAACCAACAGAATAAAGCGAAGTTGGCGAGCCAAATGGTGCTGATTGAGCAACAGCGTGGGGTGTATGATAAATGGAAAATTCTGAACGAGCTGATTGGCGCTGCGGACGGCAAAAAATATAAAACCTTTGCACAGGGGCTGACCTTTGAAGTGATGGTGCAACAGGCAAACCGTCAGCTTGTGAAAATGAGTGATCGCTATGAGTTAGTTCGTGCCAGCCAAAATGAGCAAGAGGGGCTACTCGACCTAAATGTGATTGACCATTGGCAAGGTAGCGAAGTGCGTTCTAGTAAAAATCTCTCTGGCGGTGAGAGTTTCCTTGTGAGCCTTGCCCTTGCATTAGGCTTGGCAAAAATGAACGCTCGTAATATGCGCATTGACTCGCTATTCCTAGACGAAGGTTTCGGCACCCTTGATGAAGCGACCCTTGCCACAGTATTGGAGGCGTTAGCAAGCCTACAAAGCGAAGGTAAGCTAATCGGGATTATTTCCCATATCCCCGCCCTTAACGAACGTATCCCAACCCAAATCAAAGTGTTGGCGCATACCAATGGACAGAGTGAGTTAAGTGGAGTGGGGGTTGTAGGGTGCGTGTAAACGCACCGAATACAGCCCTAATGGTGCGTTTACACGCACCCTACGCGACTTTGTTGCTTGTAAGTAGTCGCAAAGCGACTGAGATAAGTAACCTAGCACGGCTCGTGCTAGGTGGAACAATTCGCAATTCTTGTATAGCCTAGGGCTTGCGCCCTAGGTTACGCATAATTCAGCCCCTTTGGGGCTGTTTTTGTTTATGTGGTTGGGGGCATTTACACATCCCCTACCACAACCCCAAAGGGGTTGGTCTATGCTTAACCGTGGGTGAGACCCACGGTATAGGGTATGGGCAATATAGTCCCGCCGTTTATTTCTTATTCATCATCCGATAAATTAAGAGTATTCGGTGCGTTTACACGTATTTTACGCTACTCATAGGTAGGAACACGTTGCCGTGTGTCTGCTACGCCCGCAAAAATATAGAAAATTATGCAAAATTATGTATCAAAAGCATAATTATGTATTGTGTGCATAATTGTACATAATTTTGCATAAAAGGCGAGGGGATTTATTATTTTATTTTCCCAAGTAAGGCTTTAATTTTCTAATTTTACTTCATAAATAAGAATGAAAATTTAGTTGTTTCTTTAATCAAAAAGAAGCTGATTGCTCCTCTCTTTTTTGTCGGCTATAATCTGTATAAAAATATAGTATTAAATGAAGTTAGGGGAATTTCATTGAGCCAACAACTATTAGACGGTGTCGAGCTAACTGCCCTTTCTGGCGTTGGAGCGGCAATTTCAGCTAAATTAAGCCGTATCGGGATTAACAATGTGCAGGATTTATTGTTCCATTTGCCAATGCGTTATGAAGATCGTACCCGTATTACACCGATTATTGATTTACGCCCAGAATCTTACGCAACGATTGAAGGGATTGTTCAACTTACCGAAGTACAGTTCGGCAGACGTCCTATTCTTTCAACCACGCTTTCGGACGGCACAAGTAAAATCACGTTAAAATTTTTTAATTTCAATGCGGGAATGAAGAATAGTCTTGTAGCAGGCACACGTGTCAAAGCCTTTGGCGAGATTAAGCGTGGGCGCTATATGGCAGAAATTCATCACCCTGAATATCAAATTATTCGTGGTAACCAACCCCTTGAATTAGCGGAAACGCTCACCCCTATCTATTCGACGACAGAAGGCTTAAAACAAAATTCACTACGTAAACTCACTGAACAGGCATTGGCTCTGCTTGATCGTGTACAAGTGGCGGAGTTACTGCCTGATGAGTTTAATCCGCATAAATATAGCTTAAAAGAGGCGCTACAATTATTACACCGTCCACCGCCAACGGTTTCTTCAGAACAGCTAGAAAAGGGTGATCACCCTGCGCAAAAACGATTGATTTTTGAAGAGTTACTGGCTCATAACCTTGCAATGCAACAGGTAAGAGCGGGCGTTCAGCAACATTTTGCGGAACCATTAAAATATCAAACCGATTTAAAGCAACGCTTTTTGGAGAGCTTGCCATTTAGCCCAACCAATGCACAGCAGCGTGTAACCGTCGATATTGAGCAGGATCTTGCGAAACCTTACCCTATGATGCGTTTAGTACAGGGTGATGTGGGTTCGGGTAAAACTTTAGTGGCGGCATTAGCAGCACTGCTTGCGATTGATAATGGCAAGCAAGTGGCGTTAATGGCGCCTACAGAAATTCTTGCTGAACAGCACGCCAATAACTTTGCGAACTGGCTACGTCCATTTGGGATTGAAGTGGGCTGGCTTGCGGGCAAAGTAAAGGGTAAAGCACGTACCGCACAGCTTGAAGCGATAAAAAATGGCGAAGTACAGATGATTATCGGTACTCATGCGTTGTTCCAAGATCAAGTCGAGTTTAACAACCTTGCGTTAGTGATTATTGATGAGCAACATCGCTTTGGCGTTCATCAGCGTTTAACTTTACGTGAGAAAGGCGCAAACGGGAATATCTATCCGCACCAACTAATTATGACCGCAACGCCCATTCCACGCACATTGGCAATGACAGTTTATGCAGATTTAGATACGTCAATTATTGATGAGCTTCCACCAGGGCGTACCCCGATTACAACCGTCGCGATTTCAGAAGATCGCCGTGGGGATGTTGTACAGCGAGTTTATCAAGCCTGTAAAAATGAAAAACGCCAAGCCTACTGGGTATGTACTTTGATTGATGAATCGGAAGTATTAGAGGCACAAGCAGCGGAGGCTATCGCGGAAGATTTACAGCGGGCATTGCCAGATTTACGCATCGGCTTAGTTCATGGTCGAATGAAACCACAAGAAAAACAAGCGATTATGGCTGAGTTTAAAGCGGCTAATATTGATTTATTAGTGGCAACCACGGTGATTGAAGTAGGGGTTGATGTGCCAAATGCGAGTTTGATGATTATCGAAAACTCAGAGCGTTTAGGCTTAGCTCAGTTACACCAGTTGCGTGGACGAGTAGGGCGTGGTGCAACAGCCTCTCATTGTGTGCTAATGTATAAACCCCCGTTAGGTAAGATTTCTAGCAAGCGTTTACAAGTATTACGAGATAGCCAAGATGGTTTTGTGATTGCTGAAAAGGATTTAGAAATTCGTGGGCCGGGGGAAGTGCTAGGCACTAAGCAAACAGGTATGGCGGAGTTTAAGATTGCGAATTTAATGCGTGATCGTAAAATGATTCCCCTTGTGCAGAATTATGCCAAACAGCTTATTGTAAAATACCCTGATATCGCCCAGATGTTGATTCGCCGTTGGCTAGATGAAAAAACGATTTATTCAAATGCGTAGTGTTATCTCAATGAAAAAATTACAAAATTACCGCAAAATGCTCTCTCAACAAAATTGGCAAAGGGACGAAAGCCCTTTGCCTATTGCTGTTGCAGATTGGCTAATGCACACTGATTCACTCACTCTCAAATTGCAACAGATTTGCTCAAACCTTAATGTTGAAATTATTCAACAAAATTGGCAACCGGTCGGATTTGAGCAAAATCTTACCAAAACTTGGTTGCGTGAAGTGTTACTTAAATCAAATGAAACACAGTGGATTTTTGCCCAAACACTTTTCCCAGAGCAAACCATTGAAAATGTAGCACAAGAAGTAGTGAATTTAGGTAATGATCCAATAGGTCTTTGGCTTTTCCCACAAAATCCACAACGAGTGAGTCTTGAATGGCAACAGGATAGTGAAACGGGCTTATATATGCGTCGTTCGCAATTAATGCTAAAAAACTATCCGCTTGAAATTCGAGAACTTTTTCTGGAACAATTTCCATTTGAATGAATCGAAAGAAAGGAGTAGCATTCTGCCAAATTTTCTTTGTTCATTTTCACTATGAAACCAACAATTCTTTTATACGATTCAGGCATGGGCGGATTGACAATCTACGATGCAATTCGCCAAAGTTTACCTGATGCCCACTATCTCTACTGTTTTGATAACGCTTGCTTTCCCTATTCTGAGAAATCGGAAGAGGTATTAATTGAGCGTGCTGTCAAAATTGTGCAAAAAATTACGGAAATACAACTGCTTGATATGGTTGTGGTGGCTTGTAATACCGCAAGTACCGTTGTGCTACCTGCTTTAAGGGAAAAATTCAATATTCCTGTTGTAGGCACGGTTCCAGCAATCAAGCCTGCCGCATTTGCATCTAAAACGAAAACAATCGGATTACTTGCCACAAAAGGTACGGTAAATCGTCCTTATGTGGATAATCTTATTCAAAAATATGCACCAAACTGCATTGTAGAGAAAATTGGCACAACGGATTTAGTTGAAATTGTAGAAGAAAAGCAACAGACAGGCGTTGTGGATATGGATCGCTTACAGAAAGTCGTTGAGCCGTGGTTAGATCATCCAACCTTAGATACCGTAATTTTGGGCTGTACTCATTTCCCTTTAGTCAAAACCGAATTACAACAGCTATTGCCAAAAGTGAAATACTTTATCGATCCCGGCTATGGTATTACTAACCGAGTATCTGACTTTTTTAAATTTTTTCCAATTAAAAAAGGCAATAATGAAAATCTAGCCTTTTGTACTAAATACCCTGAAGACTTTGCAGCTAGAGAAAAGGTAATGCAAAAATGGGGATTTAAACAATTGCAAGTAATTGAATGCTAAGGAGTAGCCGTGTCTCTTGATTTCTTTACTCTACGTAGCTTTCGTCAGAATCATCCGAGCTGGCGATTGCTTTGTTCGGACAATGCCCCATTGATAATTAGCTTTTTGTATAAAGCTTTTATTGAGCCAAATGAGCGTGTTATCGACGAGGCGATTTTGAGTGAGATGTTGGAAGATCATCTCTATCAACTACGCGAACAGCTCGGTGAAAAAGCCTTTCCAAAATCTGCAAAAGATTATTTAAATGACTGGGCATCAGCTGAAAATGGTTGGTTGCGTAAATTCTATAAAATGGGCAGTGATGAGGCTCAGTTTGATTTGATGCCAGCCACTGAAAAAGCGATTGGTTGGCTAACGCAATTAGCCGAACGCCAGTTTGTTGGTACAGAATCCCGCCTTTTAACACTCTTCAATCTTCTTAAAGAAATTCGCCAAGGTAGCGAGTTAGATCCCGAAAAACGCATAGCAGAATTAGAAAAACAGCGAGCCCAAATCGATCAAGAGATTGCTCAAATCAAATCGGGCGATTTAGGTTTATTAGATGATACCGCCGTTAAAGAGCGTTTCTTACAATTTAGCCAAGGAGCGAAAGAGCTATTGGCTGATTTCCGTGAAGTTGAGCATAATTTTCGTCAGCTTGATAGTAAGGTTCGTAAACAAATTGCCCTGTGGGAAGGAAGTAAAGGTGAATTATTGGCGGAAATTATGGGTGAACGTGATGCCATTACTGATTCTGACCAAGGCAAAAGTTTCCGTGCCTTCTGGGACTTCTTACTTTCTCAACAGCGTCAGCAAGAGTTCAGCGAACTACTTGATCATCTTTTGACTTTGCCGGCATTAAAGTCTTTCCGAACAGAGCTAAATCAGCAACATATCCATTATGACTGGCTTGAGGCGGGTGAACATACTCAACGAACTGTGGCACAACTTTCTCAACAATTACGCCATTTTTTAGATGATAAAGCGTGGTTGGAAAATCGTCGCATTATGGAAATCTTCCGTCAAATTGAAAGCAAAGTGTTTGAACTTGCTGATGAGGAGATTAAAGGCGATGTAATGACAATTAGCGAGGCAAAAGTGAATTTAGATCTGCCAATGGAACGTCCGCTTTATTCGCCAACATTGAAACTCAAATTAGACAATATTGCCTTAGAAATGGGCGATGAACAATTTGATTCCGATGAGGCGCTCTTTAATCAACGTTTGATTGATAAAGGTCGCTTGATTCAAAATATTCGCTTTGCTTTACAGCAACAAGAGCAGATCACTTTGCAAAATCTTATTCAAAACAGACCGCTTGAATATGGTTTGGCGGAATTAGTGAGTTATCTTCAATTAGATCAACAGCCTTATTTCAAATTAGTGATTGATGATGAATTACAAGAAGAAATTAGCTGGGGTGAAGGTGAGTCCCAACGCAGTGCGCTTTTGCCACGCATTATTTTTAGTCGCTAAAAAGGAGAAATAGAATGGAACTTCAACAAGAAAGTCAATTATCTGATGTGGTTGTCGCCTTATTTAAAGGGGTAATTTATCGTGATAATAATGAAAAATTATGGGGCGATATTTTAAATCTACACAATGCGATTATTGATTATGTTGGTGTATTAAATTTAGAGCTTATTTTAGATGAGGCAGAAGGTTTTGCTTTTTTAAAAAGTAAGCCTGATAGCGAAGAGAAAACTTATCCACGCTTGATTGCTCGTCGTTCATTAACCTTTGAAGTGAGTCTATTGCTTGCCTTATTGAGAAAAAGTTTAGTTGAATTTGATTCGGATAATGCTGATGTGCGCTTTATTTTAAGTCAGTCGCAACTTATTGATTTAATGAAAACTTACTTAGGCGATACCACTAACCAAGTGAAATTAGCTGATAAAATCGAAGGCTATATCAATAAAGTCGTCGAATTAGGCTTTTTACAAAAATTAAAATCTCAACAAAGTGAACCCCATTATGAAGTAAAACGCATCTTAAAAGCCTTTATTGATGTGGAGTGGCTACAACAATTTAATCAATGGTTAGAAGTCTGTTTAGCAAATCGTAAAGGAGGCAAAGATGAATAGTCAGCAAGGTTTGGAATTAGAATTTATCGATGACAATAATTTAGCAGGCTTTCGCCTACAGCGATTGGAGATTCTAAACTGGGGGACTTTTCACAATAAGGTGTGGAAAGTGGAACTCAATGGTAAAAACGGCTTGTTAACTGGGGATATTGGTTCGGGTAAATCAACGGTTGTCGATGCGATTACCACTTTGCTTGTGCCTGCTCAGCGCATTGCTTATAACAAAGCAGCAGGGGCGGAGAGTAAAGAGCGTGATTTGCGTTCTTATGTGTTGGGCTATTACAAATCAGAACGTGATAGCGAAACGGGAATTATCAAGCCCGCACAACTGCGCGGTAATAATAGCTACTCCGTTATTTTGGGCGTGTTCTATAACGAAGGTTACGATCAATATATCAGCCTTGCTCAAGTATTTTGGTTGAAAGAACAGCAAGCGCAACCTGCACGCTTTTTTGTTGGGGCGGAACAAGCGCTGACAATTACCGAACATTTTGCAAATTTTGGCTCGGAAATCACCGCTTTACGCAAACAACTACGCAAATTTGACCTTGAAACCTTCGATACCTTTCCGCCTTATGCGGCGTGGTTTCGTCGCCGTTTCGGGATTCAAAATGATCAAGCCTTAGAGCTATTTCATCAAACGGTGTCGATGAAGTCCGTTGGTAATCTCACAGACTTTGTGCGTAGCCATATGCTTGAACCTTTTGAGGAAACCAAACAGCGCATTAACCACTTATTAGTCCATTTTGACGATCTGAATCGTGCCTATCAAGCGGTATTAAAAGCCGAAGATCAAGTCGCTTTACTGACACCGATTATTGAACAGTGTGAGCAATATCAACAAACCGCACAACAAATTGAAGATTTAAATCACTATATTGAGAATCTCTCTCCCTATTTTTCGGAATTAGAAGTTAATCTATTAGAAACGCTACTGACTGAATTAGCGCAAAAATGGCAATTAATTTTGGAAAATATCGCTAAGTTAGAACAACTAAAGGGCGAGCAAGCAGAGCAGATCGATCAAATTAAGTGGGATATTCAACAAAATGGCGGTAATCGCTTAACCGAGTTGGCTCGTCAAATTAAAGAACGTGAGAAAATTAAGGCTGAGCGAGAGCATAAATTTACTCAATATAAACACTATATTCAGCAACTAGATGAATTAGTGGTAAATAATAGCGCCGATTTTATCGCTCAAAAGCAGAAACTTCACACTAAACAGCAAGCAATTCAACATCAAAGTATTGAATATAGCAATTTAGAAGTAGAGGAAAATATCAATTTACGCCAGCTAACGAGTGAAATTGAGAGTATCAACAAAGAAATCACTGGCTTAAAACAGCGTGAAAGTAATATTGGTGAGACACAAATTCAAATTCGCAGTGAGCTGTGCCAAGCCTTAAAACTGAATGAAGAGAAATTCCCATTTGTTGGGGAGCTATTACAAGTTCGGGAAACGGAAAAGGACTGGGAAGGTGCAACAGAGCGTTTATTGCATAATTTTGCCTTGTCGTTAATTGTGCCAGATGAATATTATCCACAAGTCAGTGACTGGGTAAATAACAATCATCTTAAAGGGCGTATTGTCTATTATCGTGTGGCAAAAAATCAGCCGATGTTAAACAATGAAATTCACCCAAACTCATTGCTATATAAATTAGAGATCAAACCAAATAATCCCTATTATCAATGGCTTGAAAATGAGTTATACAAACGTTTTGATTTTGTTGCTTGTGATTCTGCCGAGCAGTTCCGCCGTGAAAGCCGTGCGATAACTCAAAAAGGGCAGATTAAAGATAAATCGGGGCGACACGAAAAAGATGACCGCTACCGTATTGATGATCGCCGTCGTTATGTATTGGGCTGGTCTAACAAAGATAAAATTGCCACCTTAGTGAAAACAGCAAAACAGCTCGATACACAATTAAAACAGGTGCAAGAGAAGATTATTCACTATAAAACGGCACAGCAAAAACTAAAAACGGATAATGAGTTGTTGATTCGTTTAGAGGCGTTCCACAGCTTTAGTGAGATTGATTTTGAAGAAGTGGTCAAAGAGATTGCGCTCCTTAATCAAGAATATCAACAACTAAGAGCAACATCAGATGTACTTAAACAGCTCAATCAGCAGTTAGCAGAGCTAGAACAGGCTTTCAAGCAGACCGAAAAAGAGTACATTCAGTTAGTGGAGCAAAAAGGGCGACTAGAGCAAACTCGTTTAGATGCAGAAAATCGCCTAAAACTGACCGCTCTTTTTGTTGAGGATTCGCCTGTTGATGAGCAGACTAAAGTAGTGTTGGCGGATTATCTGGCTAACCATTTGGTAAAACGTAGTTTAACCTTAGATAATTGCGATACTGTTAAAACGAAATTGCGTGAACAGTTTGAACAGCAGATCAAAGAGGCGCAACAGGGCAAGATCGCACTTTTTTCAAAAATATGATCTAATAGCATCATTATTTATTAACAGAGCAACAAACAATGACCCTATTTGAAATTTTTGATGAATTAGAAGACCCACGCCGAAACATTAACCG
>MQVI01000036.1 GCA_002002485.1 Pasteurellaceae bacterium 15-036681 | reverse complement strand
GATAGATGCAATAGAAACATTGTGTGATAAAAGTTAAAAATTTGTTATAAGTCAAACCTATTAAGACAATTATTTGCACCTCATTGTTTGATTGATTAGAATAACTTATCTGTTGGGTGGGATTTTCCACCTCTTTTTTATTTTTGTGGGTAGCAATGACAATTCTAGCATTAGGTATCAATCATAAAACAGCATCGGTTGGATTGCGTGAAAAAGTAGCGTTTGTGGATAACAAACGCCAGCTTGCGTTTGAGCAAATCGAACAACAACAGCTTGCGAAGAGTGTTGCTATTCTATCTACTTGTAATCGTACGGAACTCTATTTTCATCAGCCAGATGTTCCACCAAGTGAAGATCACCCTGAGAACCAAGCATGGCGAGAACGCTGTTTTGAATGGTTTGCCGAAATTCACAAGCTTGATAGAGATGAATTACGCGAGTGTATCTATTTCAAACAAAACATGGGAGCTGCTCGTCATCTCATGCGAGTAGCATGTGGTTTGGATTCACTAATTTTAGGTGAGCCACAAATTTTAGGGCAGGTAAAGCAGGCTTATCAAGATAGTGAAGCATTTTACCAATCTCAAGGAAAAGGGGTCTCGACCAATTTATCTCGTCTTTTCCAAAAAACTTTTGCGACAGCAAAACGCGTGCGTTCGGAAACCGAAATTGGCAGTAGCGCTGTTTCAGTCGCTTATGCTGCTTGTGGCTTAGCTCGTCAAATTTTTGATAATTTTGGTGATTTGCGCTTTTTACTCGTGGGCGCAGGTGAAACAATTGAGCTTGTCGCTCGTTATTTAATTCAGCACGGTGCGAAAAATATTATGATCGCTAACCGTACTCATATTCGTGCGGAAATGCTGGCGGAAAAGCTAGAAACTCCAATGCAAATTTTGTCTCTTAGCGCATTACAAGTTGGTTTAAATCAAGCAGATGTAGTAATTAGTTCAACGGGTAGCCCAGATGTATTGATTACCAAAGAGATGGTTGAGATTGCCCAAAAGCAACGACGTTTTGATCCAATGCTATTAATTGATATTGCGGTTCCTCGCGATATTGATGAAAAGGCAGGGAAGTTAGACAGCGTTTACGCTTATAGTGTTGATGATCTACAAAATATTATTCAGCGTAATCTTGAACAGCGTCAGCAAGCGGCAGAGCAAGCTGCTGAAATTGTGGATGAAGAGTGCAAAGATTTCTTTGCGTGGATGAAACAGCAACAGTCAAGCAATCTAATCAAACACTATCGCCAAAATGCCGAGCTGATTCGTCTAGAGTTGCTTGAAAGAGCCATGCTGGCGATTCAGCAAGGACAAGATAGCGAAAAAGTGCTGAATGAACTCAGCTATAAACTGACCAATCAGCTTCTTCATGCGCCAACTCAAGCGCTTCAATCTATGGCGAAGAATGGTAACTCCAAAGGATTACAAAGCTTTTCACAAGCATTGAAAATTGATAGCTAACTTAAAAATCTCTAGTAAGGTGCGTGCAAACGTACCTTTTTCTTTTATGGTGCGTTTACACGCACTGCACAATATTATTCTATCCGTTTTCTCTCAATTTACGTTATAATGCACCAATTTTGCGTATGATCCGCAAATCGAATTTTAATTGAGGTTTTAATATGACTCCTGTAGTTGCCCTAGTGGGCAGACCAAACGTAGGTAAATCTACGTTATTTAACCGTTTAACGCGTACTCGTGATGCGCTAGTGGCGGATTTCCCAGGCTTAACTCGTGACCGTAAATATGGTCACGCAAATATCGCTGGCCACGATTTTATCGTAATCGATACAGGCGGTATTGATGGTACCGAAGAAGGCGTTGAAGAGAAAATGGCTGAACAATCGTTACTTGCGATTGAAGAAGCTGATGTAGTTTTATTTTTAGTAGATGCGCGTGCAGGTCTATTACCTGCGGATATTGGTATCGCACAATATCTACGTCAACGCGAAAAAACAACAGTAGTTGTGGCAAATAAAACCGATGGTATTGACGCAGATTCTCACTGTGCAGAGTTCTATTCATTAGGTTTAGGTGAAGTTGAGCAGATCGCAGCAGCACAAGGCCGTGGTGTAACTCAACTTATCGAGCAAGTTTTAGCACCGTTAGCGGATACATTAGACGATCAAGCGGTTGGATCTGACGAAGATGTTGCAGAAGAGCAGGATGAGTGGGATCACGATTTTGACTTCGAAAATGAAGAAGATACAGCGCTATTAGATGAAGCGCTTGAAGAAGAAAACGAAGAGCAAGTTGATGATAAGAACATCAAGATTGCAATTGTTGGACGTCCAAACGTGGGTAAATCAACCTTAACTAACCGTATTTTAGGCGAAGAACGTGTGGTTGTTTACGATATGCCAGGTACAACGCGCGATTCTATCTATATTCCGATGGAGCGTGATGGTCAGCACTATACGATTATCGACACTGCTGGTGTGCGTAAGCGTGGTAAAGTACACTTAGCCGTTGAAAAATTCTCGGTGATCAAAACATTACAAGCGATTCAAGACGCAAACGTAGTATTGTTAACTATTGACGCAAATGATGGTATTTCAGACCAAGATTTATCGCTATTAGGTTTTATCCTAAATGCAGGTAAATCGCTCGTTATTGTGGTAAATAAATGGGATGGCTTAACTCAAGATGTAAAAGATAACGTGAAATCAGAGCTTGATCGCCGTTTAGACTTTATCGACTTTGCGCGTGTTCACTTTATCTCTGCTTTACACGGTAGTGGCGTGGGTAACTTATTTGGTTCGGTACAAGAAGCTTACCAATGTGCAACGAAGAAAACATCAACATCAATGTTGACTCGTATCTTAAAAATGGCAACAGATGAGCACCAACCACCAATGGTTAATGGCCGCCGTGTGAAATTAAAATATGCGCATCCGGGTGGCTATAATCCGCCAATTATCGTAGTTCATGGTAACCAGTTAGATCGTTTAGCTGATTCTTATAAGCGTTATTTATCAAATTATTTCCGTAAGAGCTTGAAAATCATCGGTTCTCCGATTCGTATTCAATTCCAAGAGGGAAGTAACCCATTTGCAGGTAAACGTAATAAATTAACGCCGAATCAGTTACGTAAACGTAAACGTTTAATGAAATTTATTAAGAAAAGCAAAAGATAATCATAGAGGATAGTGTCGATGATGATGCAATATTCACCTAAATTTAATAATGCCAAAGTACTTGTACTTGGTGATGTTATGTTGGATCGCTACTGGTTTGGAGCAACAAATCGTATTTCACCAGAGGCACCTGTGCCAGTAGTGAAAGTACAGGATATTGAAGAGCGTGCTGGTGGGGCTGCAAACGTGGCAATGAATATTGCTAGCCTTAATGTGCCTGTAACTCTGCACGGTTTAGTTGGGCAAGATGATGCAGGTAATGCGTTAGATAAATTGCTAAATTTACACAATATCCAAAATAGTTGTGTGGCTGTAGATTCTCATCCTACAATTACTAAATTACGTATTTTGTCTCGTCATCAACAGCTGTTACGTTTGGATTTTGAGGAGGGTTTTCACAATGTGGATAGCCAGCCTCTCCTCGCAAAATTAGAGGAAGAAGTGACCGCTTACGGCGCGTTAATTTTATCTGATTATGGAAAAGGCACTTTAGAATCAGTTCAACAAATGATTCAAATCGCACGTAAAGCGAACGTGCCGGTATTAATCGATCCAAAGGGCACGGATTTCGAGCGTTATCGTGGTGCTACGCTATTAACACCAAATATGTCGGAATTTGAGGCTGTGGTTGGTCACTGCAAAGATGACGCAGATATTGAGGTGAAAGGCTTAAAAATGATTGCTGATTACGATTTATCAGCATTATTAGTCACCCGTTCTGAAAAAGGGATGACATTACTCCGCCCTAATCAGCCGGTATTCCATTTACCAACGCAAGCAAAAGAGGTTTACGATGTAACGGGGGCAGGAGATACCGTAATCAGTGTATTAGCTACAGCAATTGCTGATGGTCGCCCTTACGAAGAAGCATGCTATTTAGCTAATGCGGCAGCTGGTGTGGTGGTTGGAAAACTTGGTACTTCAACGGTAACGCCAAGCGAATTAGAGCAAGCGATTCATCAACGTGCAGAGACTGGTTTTGGCGTTGTTGCAGAAGCTGAATTAAAAATAGTCATTGAACAAGCTAAGTTGCGAGGTGAAAAAATCGTAATGACGAATGGTTGTTTTGATATTCTGCACCCAGGACACGTTTCTTATTTAGAAAATGCACGTAAGCTTGGCGACCGCTTAATAGTTGCTGTAAATACTGATGAATCGGTTAAACGTTTAAAAGGTGAGTCACGTCCAATTAATGATTTAGGAGCGCGTATGGCGGTACTTGCAGGGCTTGCCTCTGTGGATTGGGTTGTGCCATTTTCTGAAGATACTCCACAACGCTTAATCGGCGAAATCTTGCCAGACCTTCTTGTAAAAGGTGGTGATTACCAACCTGAAGATATTGCGGGTAGTAAGGAAGTTTGGGAAAATGGCGGTGATGTTCGAGTGCTGAATTTCGAAAATGGTTGTTCAACAAGTAATGTGATTAAGAAAATTCAATCGCTATAGTGAACCTTTTTTATAAATAATATTCTAAGCAGCATCTGTTATAGATTATTCATGATTTTATAGGAATAAAAAATGAAATTAATAAGATCTCTATTGATTGGTTTAACCACGCTATTTGCCGTTAGCCAAGTGGCAAAGGCAGAGGAGCGAGTGTTGGCAACCGTGGATGGTTATCCAATTATGCAAAGTCAAGTAGTTAAATCACTTGGTAAGAAAGCAAATAATGAAGCGAATCGCAAAGCTGCATTAGAAAGTGTTATTGATGATTATTTAGTGCAAAAAGCAATTAAAGAGTCAGGTGTAAAAGTTGATTATGCACATGTGGATCAAGTCATTGAAAATATCGCTATTCAAAATGGTATTACTTATGGTCAATTGTTGGATTATTTAGATTCGCAGCGCATTACTTTAAATCAGTATCGCCAACAAATTGCACATCAAATGATGATGGAACAAGTTCGCCATCAATCAATTGGTCAGTCTATTAAAGTTGAACCAGAAGAGGTGCAAAACTTAGCAAAAAAAATGCTTGATGATGCAAAAGCGAAAGGTAAGTTAAAAACGGTAACTGGAACAGAACATCGTGTTAGCCATATTTTAATTAAAACTACTCCTGTATTAAATGATACACAGGCAAAAGCAAAATTAAGCAGTATCTTATCGGATATTAAAGCAGGTAAAACTACCTTTGAGCAGGCTGCGCAAGCGAATTCTGTGGACTATGCTTCAGGTGCTGAAGGTGGTGATTTAGGTTTTAACTTCTTGGATATATACGATCCAGCGTTTGCAAAAGCGGCAAAATCTGCTAAACAAGGTGTGATTACAGCACCATTCAAATCACAATTTGGTTGGCATATTTTAAAAGTAACAGATACTCGTCAAGGTGACCGTACTGAAGATGCTTATATGCAAAAAGCTTATGAGCAACTTGTTGATAAACAAGCACAATCAGCCTCGAAAGACTGGGTAAAAGCATTAAGAAATCATGCTAATATCCAATACGCAAAATAGTTTTTGCTAGCTAAATTTAAGAACCTCGCTTAGTGCGGGGTTCTTTGCATTATAAAATTTGTAAAAAATAGCGGAAATCTTACCGCTTGTAAGGAATAAAATGAGTTCAAATTCAAAAAAACATTTAGGGCATACCGCCCGTAAACGTTTTGGTCAAAACTTCTTGCACGATCAAAATGTGATTCATAATATTGTGGCGGCAATCAATCCACAAAAAGATCAATTTTTAATTGAGATTGGTCCAGGTTTAGGCGCATTAACTGAACCTGTGGCAGAGCAAGTGGATAAATTAACGGTTGTTGAATTAGACCGTGATTTAGCAGAGCGTTTACGTCATCATCCATTTTTAAATCATAAATTAACTATTATTGAGCAAGATGCCCTGCGCTTTAACTTCCGTGAATATTTCGAAAGTTTAAATTTAACTGCGGAGCAAAATGTACGTGTATTTGGTAACTTACCTTATAACATCTCAACCCCATTAATGTTCCACTTGTTTAAATTCCACGATTTAATCAAAGATATGCACTTTATGTTGCAAAAAGAGGTGGTAAAACGTTTATGTGCAGGCCCAAATAGCAAGGCTTATGGTCGTTTGACGATTATGGCACAATATTATTGCCAAGTAATGCCTGTGTTAGAAGTACCACCAAATGCATTTAAACCCGCACCAAAAGTGGATTCTGCGGTTGTGCGTTTAGTGCCTTACAAAGAGCTACCACATCCTGTAAAAGATGTTTACTGGCTAAACCGTGTAACAACGCAAGCATTTAACCAACGTCGTAAAACATTACGTAATGCACTTTCAACATTATTCAGCGCAGAGCAGTTAGAAGCATTAGGGATTGATTTAAATGCACGTGCAGAAAACTTAGGTTTAGCCGACTACGCACGTTTAGCAAACTGGTTATATGATAATCCACCAGAAGATAAACAAGCGGTCGATATTGATGCATTTTTTGCAGAAGATGCGGAATAGTTGATACAAAATAGGCTCGATGTATTCGAGCCTATTCTTTAGGATAATTACCACCCCAATGCTCTTTGAGCGACTAAATTTCTCGCTAATGGCAGATGCGAAAGAGCCATTAGTCCAATATTTCTTGCGGCTTGAATGGGCAAAAATTCGCAACAAAAAATCGAAATCAGACCGCTTGTAGACTGAATAATACGCGTTTGATCTACTTGTCGGTTTTTATCAAATTGGCTCAGCAATTCAAAGCTCCCTAAATCTTGTCCTTGATTAAAGGCTTGTCCTAAGAGATTGGCTAATTCAAATAGATCGCGCATCCCTAAATTAAATCCTTGTCCGGCAACCGGGTGAAGCAATTGTGAGGCATTGCCTACAATGGCTAAGCGATGATGAATATGCGACTCTGTTTTTTGGGATGAGAGTGGATAAATAAAGCGTTTACTTACGCGCAGAAACTTACCTAATTTCCAACCAAACTGTTGTTGTAAAGCTTGCAAGAAGGTGCTATCGTCATAATCCATTGCCTCAGACGGATCTTTTACACACCATACCAACGACATGGTTTTTTCAGTTAAAGGCAATAGTGCAAAAGGACCCTGTGGGGTAAAGCGTTCAAATGCTCGACCTAGATGTGCTTCCGCTAATTCCACGTTAGCAATAATCGCCGATTGCTGATAATCTCTGATAAATTGAGTGCTCACGCCACACTGCTCGGCAATTTGAGATTGAATACCATCTGCGGCGACGATCAGTTGTGAACTAATTTGTTGTTGGCTCGATAATGTTAATATACATTCATCTTGTGTGCGTTCAATTTTCGCCACAGTATCGGGGCAGAAAATGGTGATATTGGCATGTTGCTCAATCACTTTTGCTAGCTTTTCACCAAATTTCGCTAGTTCAACAACCGCACCCAGTTTACTGAGTTTGAGCTCTGAGGCTTTGATAGTGGTTTTGCCAAAATGGGTTTGATCAGATACATGAATTTGCTGAATATCGGTCGCGATATTCTCAACTACTTGTGCGAGATTTTCGCTTGTAAGCGGTTGGATCTTCGCTAATTTTTGCAAGCTACCATAAGCAAGAGCAATACTGCGTGCATCAAAACCACCTTGTTCTGCATAGTTAGCTTGTGACTTTTCAACAATCGCAATTTGCATTTTATGTTGAGAAACAGAGCTTAATGCCAGTGCCAGTACTGAACCAGTAATTGCACCGCCAACGATAACGACATCAAATTTTGTCATGGATTATTCCTATAATGCCTAGGGCTATCAGCCCTAGGTTATGTATAAGTTAGCGCTTACAGCGCTACGTAGTAGCGAACTAATACGTAACCCATGGCGTGCAGCCATGGGATGAAAGAGAATTATTTAATTTCAATTAATGCTTTGCCACTTTCCGCATTGAGCAGTCTTCCTACAGGATAGAGCGCGATATTATTGGCATTTGCAATTTGTTTTACTTTTTCTACCGCTTGTGGCTTGACTGCAATTAATAAACCACCAGAAGTTTGCGGGTCGCACAGAATTGCTTTTTGTTCATCGCTAATTGGCGAGATAAAATGTCCATAACTATCAAAGTTACGCGTTGTGCCACCAGGTACAGCACCTTGGGCGATATACTCTTTAACGCCATCAAGGGTTTGGATATTGTCAAAATAGACTTCTGCTCGCAAGTTTGAACCTTGGCAGATTTCAGTTAAATGCCCAAGTAAGCCAAAGCCAGTTACATCCGTCATCGCGGTGATTTCATCCACTTTAGCAAATTCGGCACCAATCAAATTCATTTGGCACATCACATCACACGCGAGGTTTTTATGCTCAGCTTTTAGTTTTCCTTGTTTTTCTGCAGTGGTTAGAACACCAATACCTAATGGTTTGGTTAAGAACAGATCACAATTGGCTTCAGCTGAGGCATTCTTTTTCACCTGTTCTGTTGAAATAATACCCGTTACGGCTAAACCAAAAATGGGTTCAGGTGAATCAATGGAGTGCCCACCTGCAAGTGCAATGCCTGCTTGTTGGCAAGCAAAACGCCCACCATCTACAATCTTTTGTGCAACTTCAGCTGGCAATTTATTAATAGGAAAACCTAAAATGGCGATTGCCATAATGGGTTTGCCACCCATTGCAAAAATATCACTGATGGCGTTGGTCGCTGCAATTCGCCCGAAATCAAAAGGATCATCCACAATGGGCATAAAGAAATCGGTAGTACTGATAATGCCAACACCATTGCCAATATCATACACAGCCGCATCATCTTTAGTCTCATTGCCCACTAACAGATTCGGGTCGATAAATTTTGCTTGTTCAGTATGTAGAATTTGCTCAAGCACTTTAGGTGAAATCTTACAGCCACAACCTGCACCGTGACTATATTGGGTTAAACGAATAGGTTCGAGAGTTTGGGTGTTTTGCATAGCATATCCTTGTCTTATTTAGCCTAAATAAAGATAAAATGATTGTACTCTTATTTGCAAAAAAATGCAGTAACTGACCGCTTGTAAGTTCTGTGGTAAACTATGAAGTATGTCAAATTTAGATAAAAGAAATTATGCCAACTGTTAATCAATCCTCACTTGTGGCTTATAGCGCAGAGCAAATGTATCAACTTGTGAATGACTATGAAAAGTACCCACAGTTTTTATCAGGTTGTGTGGGTGCAAAAACGTTAAGTTTAGGCGATAACGAATTGAATGCAGAACTTGTGATACAAAAGCTTGGGATTAGCCAAAGTTTTAGTACACATAACACGATGATTCCAAATCAAAAAATCACTATGGAGTTATTAAATGGGCCATTTCGTTATTTGCGTGGTGCTTGGACCTTTGAGCCTTTTGATGAGATGAGCTGTAAAATTTCGCTCAATCTTGATTTTGAGTTTTCAAGCCCTGTGATTGGTATGGTTTTTGGCAAAATCTTTAATGAATTAACCTTAAAAATGGTGAATAGTTTTAAGCAACGTGCAAAAGAGGTGTATGGTGTCTGAACAACAAAAATTGAGCGTCGAAGTCGTTTACGCTTACCCTGATAAAGCATTTTTAAAAAAACTGACGCTAGATACGCCAATCACAATTCAAAATGTGATTTTGCAGTCGGGCGTTTTGCAGAAATTTACGGAAATTGATTTACGTGAAAATAAAATTGGAATTTTCAGCCGACCGGCAAAATTAACTGATATGGTTGAAGATGGTGATCGAATTGAAATTTATCGCCCATTACTTGCAGATCCAAAAGAGATTCGTCGTAAAAGAGCGGAAGAGCAGAAGAAAGCCTAGTTGTAAAATTTTGTGCGCATTGCTGCGCACAAATCTCAGTTATAAACCTGCTTTTAAACTCGCTTCAATAAAGCGGTCCAAATCACCGTCCAACACCGCTTGGGTATTACGGTTTTCAACGCCTGTTCGTAAATCTTTAATACGCGAATCATCCAATACATAAGAACGAATCTGACTTCCCCAACCAATATCGGATTTATTATCTTCCATCGCTTGTTTGTCGGCATTTTTCTTCATCATTTCCATTTCATACAATTTCGCTTTTAGCTGCTTCATTGCCTGATCTTTATTTTGATGTTGTGAACGTCCATTCTGACATTGCACCACAATACCCGATGGCATATGGGTAATACGTACCGCAGATTCGGTTTTATTTACGTGCTGGCCACCCGCACCCGACGCGCGATATACGTCGATACGTAGGTCAGCAGGATTGATTTCAATATCAATATCATCATCAACTTCTGGATAAACGAAAGCTGCTGCAAATGATGTGTGGCGGCGATTGTTTGAATCGAATGGGCTCTTGCGTACTAAACGGTGGATGCCTGTCTCAGTGCGTAACCAGCCAAATGCATATTCACCTGAAACACGGATGGTTGCTGATTTTAGACCTGCCACATCACCGTCTGAAACTTCAACCAGTTCTGTTTTAAACCCTTTACTCTCCGCCCAACGTAAATACATACGCAGCAACATTTCTGTCCAGTCTTGTGCTTCTGTACCGCCAGAACCAGCTTGTAAATCTACATAGCAATCAGCTGCATCATGTTCACCACTAAACATACGGCGGAATTCAAGTTGTGCTAATTTTTCTTCTAGTTGATTTGCTTCTGCCACAGCTTCGTTGAAAGTATCTTCGTCTTCGGCTTCAACAGCAAGTTCAATGAGTCCTTCAACATCTTCAATACCTTGATCTAAGGCATTAATTGTATTCACCACCATTTCTAGCGCTACACGTTCTTTACCAAGAGCCTGTGCTTTCTCTGGGGTATTCCAAATTTCAGGTTGCTCTAATTCGGCATTAACTTCTTCTAAGCGTTCGACTTTGAGGTCGAAGTCAAAGATACCCCCTAAGGGTATTGGTACGTTCTGCTAGATCGGCTAGCTGAGTTTTGATTGGGTTTAATTCAAACATTATCTTATCCTTTCTATTTAAAAGCGTGAGATTATAGCAAAGTCTGCGCTAAATCGGCAGAATTTACTTCTTCCAACCCTTCAACGCATCGGCAAAGGCATTATTGCCAAATTGATTGCGTTGTTCACGTTGTGGACGTTGCTGACGCTCTGAATTGTAAGATTTATTACGGTTCTGACCGCTTGCATTATCACGTTTTTCCGCTTTATCCGTTGGTTTATCATCTAAACGCATTGTTAAAGCGATACGCTTACGTGGTGCATCAACTTCTAATACTTTCACTTTGACTACATCGCCGGTTTTTACCACTTGATGTGGATCTTCCACAAAACTGTTTGAAAGCATAGAGATATGCACTAACCCATCTTGGTGAACACCAATATCCACGAAAGCACCAAAGTTGGTCACGTTAGTAACAGTACCTTCTAAAATCATACCAACTTTTAAGTCCGAGATCTCTTCAACACCATCCATAAAGGTGGCGGTTTTAAATTCACCACGTGGGTCACGGCCTGGTTTTTCTAACTCTTTGAAAATATCATTCACCGTTGGTAAACCGAATTTCTCATCAACAAACTCTTTGGCATTTAAGCTATGAATTTTAGTGCTGTTACCCATTAAATCGCTTAGAGTAGAAGTGGTCGCTTGTAAGATTTTCTCCACCACAGGATAGGCTTCTGGGTGAACACTTGAGGCATCAAGTGGGTTCTTACCATTTAAAATTCGCATAAAGCCTGCACACTGTTCAAAGGCTTTAGGCCCTAAACGAGCGACTTTTTTCAAGTCTGAACGAGAGTTAAAACGACCATTTTCATCACGGTATGCCACAATATTTTGTGCCAATACTTTGGTCATTCCTGCCACACGAGCAAGTAATGGCGCAGAGGCGGTATTTAAATCAACACCCACCGCATTTACACAGTCTTCCACCACCGCATCTAATTTACGTGCTAATTGTGATTGGTTCACGTCGTGTTGATACTGTCCAACACCGATCGCTTTTGGTTCGATTTTCACTAATTCCGCCAGTGGATCTTGCAGACGGCGTGCGATAGACACCGCACCACGTAGCGATACATCTAAGTTCGGGAACTCATTTGCGGCTAATTCAGAGGCAGAATACACCGACGCACCTGCTTCGCTTACCACTACCGTTTGTGGTTTGTTTTCTTTGATCTCTTTAATCACATCTTTGGCAAAACGCTCAGTTTCACGAGAGGCAGTACCATTACCAATCGCAATTAAATCTACGTTGTGTTGCTTAATTAACTTATAGATTGTCACTTGTGCCGCATCTAATTGACCCGTATGTGGATAAACTGTGGCGGTATCTAACAATTTACCAGTATTGTCCACCACAGCCACTTTAACCCCAGTACGTAAACCTGGGTCTAAGCCTATTGTATTACGTGCGCCAGCAGGGGCTGCCATTAATAATGCTGAAAGATTACGAGCAAACACATCAATCGCTTCTTCTTCAGCTTTTTCACGCAGGCTCGACATCAATTCCGTTTCTAAATGTAATGACGCTTTGATTTTCCACGTCCACGCAATCACTTGCGCACGCCAGTTATCCGCAGGTTGATTATTAAAAATCACCCCTAAATGTTGGCGGATAATCTCTTCACAGTGAGAGGATTTAACCCCTTCTTCCGCTTCAGGATCGGCATTTAAATTGAGTGATAAAATCCCTTCGTTACGGCCACGGAACATTGCTAATGCACGATGTGACGGTACCGTTTTAAACGGTTCGCTGTGAGCAAAGTAATCACGGAATTTCTCACCTTCTTGCTCTTTGCCTTCAATTACTTTCGCTTCTAAAGTGGCGTAAGCGGTCAGATATTGACGAAGTTTTGCAAGTAATTCCGCATCTTCTGCAAAACGCTCCATTAAGATATAACGTGCACCATCAAGGGCTGCTTTTACATCCGCAACGCCTTTTTCCGCATTCACATAGCTTTCAGCAACTACTTCTGGCGACTGCTTTGGATCTTGCCATAAACTATCCGCAAGAGGCTCAAGACCGGCTTCAATTGCAATCTGCCCACGAGTACGGCGTTTAGGTTTATAAGGAAGATAGAGATCTTCTAATTCGGTTTTACTTTGAGTTTGTTCGATTTTTTCACGTAACTCATCGGTTAATTTACCTTGCTCATCAATCGATTTAAGAATGGTTTGACGGCGATCATTTAACTCACGCAGATAGATTAAGCGTGTTTCAAAGTGACGAAGTTGAGTATCGTCTAAACCGCCGGTCACTTCTTTACGATAACGAGCGATAAAAGGAATGGTATTACCTTCATCAAGTAAGGTCATTGCCGCAAAAATTTGCTCCGAACGCACCGCTAATTCTGCGGCAATAATTTGGCTGATTTGATGATTAAGTTCAGTCATTTTGGTCCTTTGTTTATTGTGTTTGAACTGTCGACAATTTGTCGACAGTTGAATATTTATGCTTTGTCTTTTTCAAATGTAATTACTTCATTAATTAATTTCGCAAAATCAATCGCATTTTTAGATGTTATTACAGGTTTTCCTGTTTTTGCTTCGATACTTTTTCTAGCATTCCCCGCAATAGAACCACCTTCTTGAGCAACTTTCTTATTTTCTTCTAGACCATCAGGATTTACCGCATCTGTAATATCCTTTGTTGCAGTTTCAGCTAACATATTTAGAATTAGCTCTGTGGTTGTCATATTATCACGTAGATTTTCTTTTTTTAACCCTTTGAAATCTTTATATTCTCGAGTAGTCATTCCACTCCAAGCTTTAGATATTTCATTCGTTAGAATGGCAAACTCTCTGCCTGCTTGCACACCGTGGGATTGCCAAGTATCTGTTAATTCTTTTCTAACTTGAATAGCTTGTAATCGCTGATTAATCCACTCTTTTGAATAACCCTTTTGCAAGTAAGTCGCCAAAGCTCTTTCTATGGTTAATTCAGGGTCAATAATTTCGTCAATTCTTTCTTTCCCAACTTTTGCTAACCACATTTTAAAAGGCTCTGCTTTGGGGGACGGAATGGATTGAATAATTCGAAAGATATCTTGTAAATCAGCGACTTCAGTCTTATAAAATTTACCATCACTAGATTGTAATTTCAGTTGTCGACAATTTGTCGACAACTGACTTCTTTCATCATTAGTCATTCTTTTCTTAACACGATACCAATAATCTCTCGGATTACTGCTTTCAGTTAATACTGCAACAACATCAACGATACTAAAAAGCCATTCTTCTTGTTCAGGATCCCAAATTGAACGGACTTGCTTATTTTCGAACATATTTACCTCATTCATTTTCATTGCTAATCTCCTTCACTAATCAATATGCGAGAATAGTATTTTTAGGCTTAGAAATAGCAATGTAAAAAATTTAGTTTTTCGATGGAGATCACAAAAATAGTTTTGTTAAGTAAAGATTATTTAAATAATCTTAGCGCTATCGCCGCCCCCAATATCACCACAATTCCCGCAATAAATTGCACGAAAGAGAGCTGTTCATCTAAGGCAAAATAGCTGATGATGGCGGTTGAGATAGGGAGCAATAGTTGCAAAATCTGATAAGTGGTAATCCCTTGAGTTTGCACCACGTGGAAACCCAGTACCATACCCGTAGTAATGGCAAAGATACCGACAAAAATTAAACTTATAATAAAGAGAGATGAAAACTGAGAAAGTTCCGCAATATTGCCCGTTTGTACACTAAATGTCAGACTTAAAATCCCAGCGATAAACGACGTAAAAGCACTGATAGTAAAGGCGTTGAGCTTATTGGTAATCGCTTTAATAATCAAACTTTGCGTGCCTTGAATAACAATAGAAGTAAATAAGAATAACCCACCGACAACAAAATTATCACCTAAGTGAAGTTGTTTGCCGTAGCCAACAAAGCAGAGCGACCCCACAATCGCAAGCCCACTACCAAGCCAAAAGGCTTTGTTTTTAATACGATTTCGTTCATCAATAAAGAAAATAGCAGCGATAATAATCGCAAAGGGCATTGCTAAAATACCAAAGATCGAGGCGGTTACCGCACTGGTAAGGGCAACACCTTTCAAATAGAAAAACATATTGGTCGCCATCATAATCCCAAGCAAGCTGACATAAAATTGGAATTTTGGCGTTTGTGCTAAGGTTTTTAAATGATGTCGATATTTCCACCAAACTAACAATAGCAACAAAATCCCACCAATAGTAAAGCGCACCCCATTATTATTGGCAGGGTGAATATGTAGGCTAAAATAGCGTAATAACACAATATTGATCCCAACCCCAAAAACGTAAATGAGGTTGGTAATGAGTGGGCTGTTAAACATAGAGAATGAGTTGATAAAAATAGAGCGCATATTATAGCGGAAAATCTCAAGAAATATGGGATAATGTCGATAATTTTGAAATATTAACAGGCTTATCAATGAAACAATATGATGTGGTAATTATCGGTGCAGGGGCGGCAGGCTTATTCTGTGCCGCACAACTAGGGCAAGCAGGAAAATCGGTTGTAGTGCTCGATAACGGCAAAAAAATCGGGCGAAAAATCTTAATGTCGGGCGGCGGATTTTGTAACTTCACTAACTTAGACGTAACCCCAAATCATTACCTTTGCCAAAATCGCCATTTCGTTAAATCGGCACTGTCACGCTACACCAATTGGGATTTTATCTCACTTGTGGCAGGCTATGGAATTAGCTATCACGAGAAAGAGTTAGGTCAATTATTCTGTGATGAAAGCTCACAACAGATTGTCGATCTACTTCAAAAAGAGTGCGTTAAGGGTAAAGTTGATATTCAACTACGACAAGCGGTCGGTTTAATCCAAAAAGTTGCAAATAGCTACCAAATCCAAACTAATGGTGAAATTTACCAAACGGAACATCTAGTAATTGCCACAGGCGGACTATCTATGTCTGGCTTAGGCGCAAGCCCATTCGGCTATAAAGTGGCGGAGCAGTTTGATATTCCTGTGGTGCCAGTACGTGCGAGCCTTGTGCCATTTACGTGGAAAGAGAGCGACAAACCTTTTGCGACCTTATCAGGCATTTCATTGCCGATTAGTGTGACTAATCGTAATAAAACCTTTAGCAATCAAATGCTATTTACTCACAGAGGTTTATCAGGCCCTGCGATTTTGCAGATTTCAAACTACTGGGATATGGGCGAAACGGTCGAAATCGATCTCTTACCAACGGAAAGTATTGTTGATATTCTTGCTGAACTTCGCCAATCTTCGCCGAAATTGCAGTTAAAAACGGTGTTATCTCGCTATTTACCGAAAAAATTAGTGGAACTTTGGATTGAGCAAAATATGCTAAAAGATCAAGTGATTGCTCAACTTAGCAAAAACGATTTGCAATTTTTAGAGCAATTTATTCATCACTGGCATTTTCTACCAAATGGCACAGAGGGTTACCGTACCGCAGAGGTGACTATGGGGGGCGTGGATACCGATCATATTTCGTCAAAAACAATGGAGGCGAAAAATGTGCAAGGACTATATTTTATCGGTGAGGTGTTAGATGTAACAGGCTGGCTTGGCGGTTATAACTTCCAATGGGCGTGGTCATCAGCTTATGCTTGTGCACAGGGGATCTTAGAAGACAAGCGGTAAGATTAGCTCAACAATTTACAAAAAATTTTGCAAAAGCTCTTTACTGTATGGAGAAACAGGTTTACTATATATCTAAACACTGTTTATCTATATAGTTTAGGGCTTTTATTATGCTTACACAACTGACCATTAATAACTTTGCTATTGTTCGCCATCTTATCCTTGAATTAAATGACGGAATGTCGGTGATTACTGGGGAAACGGGCGCTGGTAAATCTATTGCGATTGACGCTTTAGGCCTTTGCTTAGGCTATCGTTCGGAAAGCTCAATGATCCGCAATGGTGCTGACAAAGCGGATATTACCGCAAGTTTTGCTATGCAACCGAATAGCCCAGCTTATCTATGGTTAAAAGAGCACGAATTATTAGATGAAGATAATCCTTTAGAGTGCATTCTACGCCGAATGATCAACCTTGAAGGGCGTTCGAAAGCTTTTGTGAATAATCGTCCCATTCCTGTTTCACAATTACGTGAATTAGGTCAATATCTTATTCATCTTAATGGGCAACACGCCCCACAATTATTGCTCAAAAGCGATTACCAACTTGAGTTAGTGGATAACTATGCGGATCTTCACTCTCGCCTTGCGGATATGGCGGAGCAGTATCAAACTTGGCGTAAGCTACATAAACAGGTAAAAAATTTCCAACAGCAATGCCAAGAAAATGAGGCTCGCAAGCAACTATTACAGTATCAAGTGGATGAACTGGATGAGTTTGTGATTAAAGAGGGCGAATTTGAACAGCTAGAAGAAGATCAATCTCGTCTTGCTAATTCTGAGCAACTCACTGAGCTTTCGCAGTCTGTGGTCGCAACATTAAGCGATAATGATATTAATGCTGATAGCTTAATCTATCGTGCTATTAGAGATTTAGAAGAGTTGGTGGAAATGGATAGCCACTATCAGTCTGCTTTAGATATGCTCAATGAGGCGTTGATCCAAGTACAAGAGGCAAGTTCAGAAATCAGTAATTTAGCTAGTCGTATTGAGCAAGATCCCGATTTGTTGGAAGAGTTAGATGAGCGTATCAGCACCGCAATGCAACTGGCACGTAAACACCACGTATCAGCAAATGAGCTTTGGAAACATCACTCAACCTTAAAAGCTGAATTACAGCAACTATTAGATTTTGAAGATAATGAAGAACAGCTGATTGCTGATGAAAAGGTAGCGTATCAACGTTGTGTGGATATTGCGCAGGACATTCATCAAAAACGTGTTGAGGCAGGACAGAAACTTTCTGAACAAGTTACCCAACAAATTAAGCAACTTGCAATGGAAAATGGTGAGTTCTTTATTGATGTAAAACATAATCTTGAAAAAATCTCGGCAAATGGGGCGGATTGTGTGGAGTTTAACCTACGCAGTAATTTAGGTCAGCAAGCGCAACCACTCGCTAAAATTGCTTCAGGCGGTGAGTTATCTCGTATCTCTTTAGCGGTGCAAGTGCTGACAGCCAATAAACTTTCAACCCCAACCATTATTTTCGATGAAGTGGATGTGGGGATCAGTGGCCCAACAGCTACAGTGGTTGGTCGCTTACTTCGTCAATTAGGCAAAAAGTGCCAAGTGTTATGTGTTACCCACTTACCGCAAGTGGCAAGCCACGGTAATCATCACTTTAACGTACAAAAATGGGTGGAGAATAATCAGACCGAAACAAGAATGAGCCTATTAACCCAAGGCGAGCGAGTAGGGGCGTTAGCAAGATTACTAGGTGGCACTACAATTACCGACACTGTGATCGCCAACGCACAGGAAATGTTGGATTTGGCGGAAGTGGAGTAGTAGAAATTATTTGACATTATACCCTTTAAGGGTATGATTTGTTGGATAGGTAAGGTTGCTTATGAATTTAGCTTTTATTGAATTACCCCCTTTTGAGCGTTTCCGTGATGCTCATTTAAGTGATGAAGAATATAGAGCCTTTCAAAATGAATTATTAGATAATCCGACTAAAGGTGATTTAATTCAAGGTTTGGGGGGATTGAGAAAAGTTCGTCTAGCCGATAGCCAAAGAAATAAAGGCAAAAGAGGTGGAATAAGGGTTATTTATTATTACTTCTTAGATAAAGATCATATTTATCTTGTAACCGCTTATGGGAAAGATAAGCAAGAAGATTTAAATTCAGAGCAACGTAAAGTATTAAACTTAATTTTAGAACGTATCAAGAAGTATTAGGTGGTTATATGACAACACTTTATGATGATTTGCTAGAAGGTTTGCAAGCAATGGAAGAACACTTGCAAGGTAAAAGAACTTTACGGACAGAAGTTGTGGCAAAGCAAGAACCTATTACGATTGAACCTGAAGAAGTTAAATTAATTCGTGAGAAACTTAATTTATCTCAAGCTGTATTTGCCAGCCGTTTACGTACAAGTTTAAGAACTTATCAAAAATGGGAACAGGGCAAAACCAAACCAAATGCTCAGGCGGTATTATTACTACGAATGGTTGAGCAATCTCCACAAATTTTTAATCGTATTGCAACACTATAATTTTATGCAACTTACCACTTATTCAGCTACAGAAACCGAGCTTCTTGAAAAGGCGCAATGGCTTGCAGGTTTTACGCTTGGGGAAATCGCAGAACAACTGAATATGGTTGTTCCGCCTGACTTGCGCCGAGATAAAGGTTGGGTAGGAATGTTGATTGAAACCGCATTAGGTGCTAAAGCAGGCAGTAAGGCGGAGCAAGATTTTGCTCATTTAGGCATTGAGCTTAAAACCATTCCAATTAATCACAATGGGTTACCGCTTGAAACCACTTTTGTTAGCCTTGCGCCTTTTACTCATAACAATGGTATTACTTGGCAAACTTCCCACGTACGCCATAAACTCCAAAAAGTATTATGGGTACCAGTTGAAGGCTCACGAACTATTCCCCTTGCAGAGCGTCATATAGGACAGCCGATTTTATGGCAACCAACGGAAGAGCAAGAATTTCAGTTACAGCGAGACTGGGAAGAGCTTATGGAGCTTATTGTACTTGGGCGTTTAAATGAAATTAATGCCACGCTAGGCGAGGTTATGCAACTTCGACCAAAAGGGCGTAATAATAAATCCCTTGCCAATGCCATTGATCACAACGGCAAAATGATTCAGTCATTACCGCTTGGTTTTTACCTAAGGAAGCAATTTACCGCACAAATTCTGCAAAATTTCTTACAGAAATAAAAGATAGGTTGTAGAATTACAGCGTTTGGCGGACACGCGCAACGTGTCCCTTGTATCTACAGGTGAGCGTTATTCGTAGATGAATGTAGGGACACGGTGCTCGTGTCCGCATATATATATTTATGTAGAGTGTGTATAAACGCACCGCTAGAGAGAAAATTATGTTACTAATTGATTTAAAAGACAAAGAACTTACCATTGAAGAACAAGAGCTACTTGAACATCCCCTTGTTTCAGGTTTGATTCTATTCACTCGCAATTTCCACGACAGAGAACAAGTTCAAGCGTTGATTAAATCAATCCGCCAACGTGTGAAAAAGCCTTTATTAATCACAGTCGATCAAGAAGGTGGACGTGTTCAACGCTTCCGTGAAGGTTTCACTAAATTACCGGCAATGCAATCATTCCAAACATTGGGCGCAGATTTACAAGAACAGCAATTCTTAGCGAAAGAGAGTGGTTGGTTAATGGCGGCTGAAATGTTTGCTTTAGATATCGATTTAAGTTTTGCGCCAGTGTTGGATTTAGGTCACGGCAGTAAAGCGATTGGTGATCGTTCATTTGGGGCGGATTTAGCGACTATGCTACCAGTGGCAGAAGCCTTTATTGACGGTATGTTAGAAATGGGTATGGCAACAACAGGTAAACATTTCCCTGGACACGGCCACGTATTAGCAGACTCACACTTAGAAACTCCATTTGATGATCGTGCCAAAGAAACGATTTTTACCCAAGATATTCAGCCATTTAAGCAGTTGATTAATAAAGGTAAATTATCAGCAATTATGCCAGCGCACGTTATCTATACCCAATGCGATAGTCAACCTGCAAGCGGTTCTGAATACTGGTTGAAACAGGTGTTACGCAAAGAGCTTAACTTTAACGGCGTGATTTTCTCTGACGATTTAGGTATGAAAGGCGCTGGCTTTATGGGCGACTATGTGGAACGTAGCGAAAAAGCCTTAAAAGCAGGTTGCGATATGCTATTACTTTGCAATGAGCCTGAGGGCGTGGTACAAGTATTAGATAATTTAAAATATGAGCCAACTCAAGCGCAAAAAGAGCGTCATTTATCACTGATGAAACGTAAGCAGTTCTCTTGGAATGAATTAACATCAACAACTCGTTGGCAACAAGCAAATCAGCAACTTGCACAGTTACAAGACAACTGGTTAGAGTGGAAAGAGCGTAATGCCTAATCAGCTAATTTGCCCCCATTTTGAGCTGCAACGCTGTACTTCTTGTCAATGGATTACAAAAAACTATAGCGAACAATTAAGTGAGAAATCAACGGCTCTCAAGCGGTTGGTTTCGCCTTTTGTTTTGCCAGAAACAGAGATTTTGCCTGAAGTGCGATCTGAAATAAGCCAATTTCGTAATAAAGCGAAAATGGTAGTTTCGGGCAGTGTAGAACGCCCAATTTTAGGTATTTTGGCCGATCAAAATAATCCACAAAGTGGTGTGGACTTAACAGATTGCGCTCTTTATCCAGAGCAGTTTGAAAAATTATTCCCGATCTTAAAAAATTTTATCGGGCGAGCAGGGTTAGTACCTTATAACGTAGCGAAAAAGCGTGGTGAGCTAAAGTATATTTTGATCACCCAAAGCCAATATAATCAGTCGTTAATGATCCGTTTTGTGCTAAAAAGTGAGTTAAAACGACCGCTTGTTGAACGTGAGTTTCCTGCGTTATTAGCTCAATTGCCTGAAAATTCAGTTGTGACTCTAAATATTCAGCCAAATCATTCAGCAATTTTAGAAGGTGAACAGGAAATCTTCTTAACGGATCAGCAAGTTTTGGAAGAGAATTTTAATGGCATTCCATTATTTATTCGTCCGCAAGGTTTTTTCCAAACTAATCCCAAAGTGGCAAGTGAACTCTATAAAACGGCACAACAATGGATTAAAGATCTATCAATTAATAAACTTTGGGATCTGTTCTGTGGTGTGGGCGGTTTTGGCTTGCATTGCACTGCAGAACTACAAAAACAAAATCCGAATGTTGAGCTAACAGGGATTGAGATCTCTGCTTCGGCAATTGCAAGTGCAACCAAATCCGCACAGCAGTTGGGTTTACAAAATGTGAAATTTGCGTCGTTAGATTCAGCGCAATTTGCGTTAAATGAGAAAGGTGAAGTGCCTGATCTAGTGGTAGTTAACCCACCACGTCGTGGAATAGGTAAAGAACTTGCAGAATTTTTAAATACGCTGAGTTCGCCTTATTTAATTTACTCAAGCTGCAATGCACAAACAATGGCGAAAGATTTTGAGAGTTTAACTAACTATAAGCTATTAAAAGTTCAGCTATTTGATATGTTCCCACATACTTCACATTATGAAACACTGACGTTTTTAGAACGCAAGGCATAAAAAAATCCGCGTAATGCGGATTTTAGTATGGGGTACTAACTCTTTTTGCATAGGTGAAAGGAAAAATTTGGCGGAAAAAAATTGGCGGTGAAGGCTTGTGTGGTGGGCTTTCACCGCTTTTTTATTGGGGTGAGCTATGCAAAAAACAAAATGAGCAAAAATAGAAAAAAATAGGCAGTTTTTGCATTATTTTTTGCATAGGTTTGAGCTGTTTTTTAAAGTATTTTAAAACAGCTTTAAATTTTCGAGACCTTGGTTTTATAAGAATTTACTATATAAAAGGATTTCTTACATAGCTAATATTTAGTCATTCTTTCGAATATAAAACTTTGACGTTTTAAAAGAAACACTTAGACGTATCAAAATTTATGCCTATCCTTTATATAGCAAGGCATTAACTTAAGTTGTAGAGATACTTGAGCTTTAAATAACTTTGACACTATTTGTCCGAGTTTACTTCGCTAAAGTTCGTTTTTTGCTTGCTACAGTATTATATAATTTTTGTAACTGATCATCACTTAGCTCAGTCATACTTCCCACGCAATAACGTTCTTGTAAATGCTCTCTTAGCCAGCTTTCTAAATTGAGCTGTTTAACATTCGTGTGAATATATGAATATTTTTTCTTACGCCAATCATTTCCTATTTTTTTCGGAGCTGACTTAGATGATGTGAGTCTGCCAATCCATTTTCTTAGATAAGTCTCAGCTTTTTCATATTTTTCTATTGGAATCAGTTTATAAGTAGTTACGCCACAATGCTTATTTAAAGAAGCCCATACAGCTTGAAATGTTTTAGGCGATTTTTTTATATCCTGTTCTAGCTCAACAATCTCTTTTACTAGATCTAGCAAAGTTCTTTTCATATCTTCATTGATATGTTTACTATCTGGTTCAACAATTGCTTTAGTTCTTGTTATATGCTTTTCAGTCGTAATGTTATTAATTGTTCCACTGTTGATAATGCCTTTATCTCCATAAATTACATTATTACTACTTCCTTGGATATTTTGTGATTGTTGCTGTGATTGCTCAATAGTCTGAGAACGAACTCCAGTGATCACATATTGGACATCAACTCCTAATTGGGCTGCCCTACCTAAAAATTCCGCTGAAATACCACTTCTGCCTAACTCGTTAAGCCTTAATGTTTCACGATTTACTTCTGTTTGATGAGCAAAATTTGCTTGTGAATATCCTAATCTTGTTCTTTCTTCAATAAGGCGAATGCCCATATCTTCTCGGGTTATCGAAAAATCCATAAAAAATCCTCAAATAAAATGCAAAATTTATTTGACGTGCCAAAAATATTTGGCATATAATAAACTTGTTTTGTTAATTGGTTGATGTAATTAGTTGATATAACTAATTGATAAGGGGATTTTATGGATCAAAAAGAAATTTATCAAGCTTTAAAAAATAAAGATC
The DNA here is from genome assembly GCA_002002485.1 of Pasteurellaceae bacterium 15-036681. Classification (GTDB taxonomy): domain Bacteria; phylum Pseudomonadota; class Gammaproteobacteria; order Enterobacterales; family Pasteurellaceae. The sequence continues at coordinate 554 of MQVI01000036.1, read as the reverse complement.
TTAATGCTGCAATGATTGCAGAGGCTTTAGAAGTTAGTACACAAGCTGTTTCTAATGCAATCAAGCAAGGAAAAGGGAGTAAGAGAATAGCTAAAGCAGTTGCAATAGCGATTGATAGACCTCTTGAACAAGTCTTTCCACACTATGCGCAAAAACAGCAAAAGCAGGTAATTCGAAACGCTCAGGTGAATCAACTGCGAACTCGTTTTTCACAAATCATTTAGATGAGGTGATTCTATGTTGCAGTTGAAGGAATATTACAGTGCAAAAGAATTATCACAATTTGCTCTCAATTCTTTGCCTAGTAGTGATAGAAGAATTTTAGATAGAGCTATAAAAGGTGCTTGGCTTTCAAGAAAAAGAGAAGGTCGAGGTGGTGGGTTGGAATTTGCTCTTTCTTCAATGCCAGTAGATGTTCAAAAAGAACTGCGCACCAAGCTTCTCCAGCTTGCGCCCCCTGAGCTGGCGAAAGGTGAATTGAGTTTAAGACGGCAGGAGATTGCGTTAGATCGGGTTTCGGATAAGCAGTTGAGTGTGGCGGATAATCGGATTTT
>MQVI01000035.1 GCA_002002485.1 Pasteurellaceae bacterium 15-036681 | reverse complement strand
GCTTCATTTTCTATAGGAGCACTAATATCTATGCAATATGGCTGGTTATTAGTTAATGCTATTGTAATATTATTTTGTGTAATATTTATTCTTATTTTCAATAAGTTAAGCAATAAACTTTATATTGAAAAATAGATGGATATAAACAGACTAGATAGGTTTATTATTTCAATATTTTGGTATAGTACCCTTTTTGAAGTATCTTTCAATTAAGAAGCCATTTGAATATAACTACTCAAATGGCTTTGAACATTAAATACTCATAATAATCTCGCTTCATTTAGTACTTGATTACGAAATTTTTCAGGTAAACTACGTGGCGTTAATTCATCGACTTTAATTCCAAGAAGTTCTTCTAGCTCCATTTGTAAACCACACAAATCTAACATTGTAGTTTGTGGTGTTGTATCAACAAGAATATCTAGATCGCTTTTTTCAGTGTCTTGCTCTCTTGCTACTGAACCAAAAACTCGTAAATTTTCTACAGCAAACTGACGGCTAATTGCCATAATTTCAGAATGTTTTGCTTGAATAAGTTGAGATGGGTTCATAAACAACTCCTACTATGTTGAAATGCCTAGACAGTATAGCTAAAAAATAACAAATTAATTACTCTTTTATATCTCTCAACAACTTCTCAATCACTCTACTCACCGCAAAAAAGCCAAAAGTTGCGGTAACCATTGTCGCAGCTCCAAAGCCATTTGCACAGTTCATTGTGGCAGAAACTTCACAGCCATCACTCATTTTAGGGAAGATAAGCGGTTGGGTTGAGAATACGCAGTCAATGCCAAATTTACGTTTTGGATTTTGACTGAAATTGTACTCTTTACGCAATAAGCTACGCACTTTAGAGGCTAATGGATCTTGGATTGTTTTACTCAAATCGGTAATCTGAATTTGTGTAGGATCGGTCTGACCGCCTGCGCCCCCTGTGGTGATCATTTTGATTTTATTACGTTTACAGAAAGCGATTAATGCTGCTTTGACTTTTACGCTATCAATAGCGTCAATTACATAATCATAGCCACGCAATAGGTATTCACCTAGATTATCCGTTGTTAAGAAATCATCAATGATGGTTACTTCACATTCGGGATTGATTTTGGCAACACGCTCTTGCATCACTTCAGTTTTCAGTTTGCCAATTTCGCCACTCATTGCGTGGATTTGACGGTTGATATTGGTGACACAAATATCGTCCATATCAATTAAAGTGAGCTTGCCAATACCTGAACGTGCTAATGCTTCCACCGCCCAAGAGCCAACCCCGCCAATGCCGATCACACAAACGTGTGATTGACGTAATTTTGCTAATCCTTCGGGGGTATAAAGGCGACCAATACCGCCAAAACGTTGTTCGTAGTTATCAATTCGTGCCATTTTTATCTTTGTTCTGCTGTTTTATAAATTTCCATACCATTACGTTTACCGATAGCCAACACTAATACAGTAATAACTTCATCATTCACTTCATAGACTAAACGATAGCCTGATGAGCGAAGTTTGATTTTGTAACGACTATGATAGCCACTTAGTTTATCCGCTAAGATATGCGGATTTTCTAAGCGTTCTTGAAGTTTTTTCTTAAATTGCTGTTGTACAGTACTGCCTAATTTCTGCCATTCTTTCAATGCTCTTTTATCGAAACTAAGCTTATAGGTCATCTAAATTTACCTCAACAGCCTCAAGGGTTTGCAAGCGTTCATCTGCGATACGATTTAGTTCAGCATTTTCCATTAACTCTAAAAATTGCTGGAAAAGATCTGGGGTAACGCAATAGAAAGCGGGTTGATTACGATTAAGAATAGCTACTGCGCCATTTTCACTGGCAAAAGCCGTTCCCATAGGATCACGTTTTAAATCGCTGATACTCGCAACGGTATTAGAAAAGACTTGGTGAATAGCCATAAAATATCTCCTAAAAAGAAAGAGTGCTAATAATAGCACTCTTAAAGATTTTTTATAAGACTTTAAACATTCCCATTCTTAATATTTTCTAACTCTTCCCAGCGTTCAAAGGCTTGTTCTAAAGCAAGCTCTGCGTCTGCCAGTTTTTGTAGGGTTGATTGAGTATAAGTCTGATCTTTGCTAAAGAAATCAGCGCTGTTTACTTCTGTTTGTAATGCTTCGATTTCTGCTTCAAGCTGTTCCATTTTCTCTGGTAAGGCTTCAAGCTCACGCTGATCTTTATAGGACAGTTTTACTTTTTTCGTAGGTTCCGCTTTTGGTTTTTCAGTTTCAACAAGCGGTGCTTTTTCCGCAGTTTTTTGCGAATTTTTATGAGCTACCGATTTATTCGCTTCTACCGTTGCAAAGTAGTTGGCTTGTTGTTGTTTTGCGTCAAAGTAACCGCCCACATATTTATTTACCACGCCTTCGCCTTCAAACATAAAGCATTCAGTTACAGTGTTATCCACAAATTGACGGTCGTGGCTTACTACAAGTAATGTGCCTTGATAGTCAGTCAGCATTTCTTCGAGTAACTCTAACGTTTCTACGTCTAAATCGTTGGTCGGTTCGTCGAGAATTAATAGGTTATTCGGTTTTAATAATAACTTCGCTAATAACAAACGGTTACGTTCCCCACCCGATAAGGCTTTAACTGGGGTCATTGCACGTTTTGGCGGGAATAAGAAATCCTGTAAATAGCCTAATACGTGGCGTTTAACGCCGTTCACTTCAATATCTTGTTTACCGTCAGCAACGTTATCCATTACGGTTTTTTCAAGATCTAAATCAGCACGATATTGGTCGAAGTAGGCGACTTCTAATTTGGTTCCGCAACGTACTGTACCGGAAGTAGGTTGAATTTCGCCAAGTAACAATTTGATTAAGGTAGTTTTACCGATACCGTTTGCACCCACTAAAGCGATTTTATCGCCACGCAAAATAGTGGTGCTAAAGTTTTTGAGTAGTACTTTGCCGTCAATTTCATAGCTTGCATTTTCAATTTCAAATACGATTTTGCCGGAACGAGCGGTCTGATCTAACTGAATTTTTGCGGTGCCTAACACTTCACGACGATTACGGCGTTCTTCACGTAATGCTTTTAAGGCACGCACACGTCCTTCGTTACGGGTACGACGAGCTTTAATCCCTTGACGGATCCACACTTCTTCCTGCGCTAATTTTTTGTCAAATAGCTCATTTTGAAGAGCTTCAACTCGTAGATCTTCCGCTTTGGTTTCTAAGTAAACATCGTAGTTGCTCGGGTAAGACACTAATTTACCACGATCTAAATCGACGATACGGGTTGCCATTTTGCGAATAAAGGCACGGTCGTGAGAAATAAAGATAATGCTACCTTTAAACTCTAATAACAGATTTTCTAACCAAGAAATTGCGTCGATATCTAAATGGTTGGTCGGTTCATCTAATAACAAGACATCAGGATCCGCCACTAACGCACGAGCTAATGCCGCACGACGTACCCAACCGCCCGATAATTCACATAAGCGCTTATCTGGATCAAGTTCTAATAATTTCAGCGTATCTTGAATACGGTTTTCAAATTGCCAGCCGTTTGCGTGTTCTAATTTTTGTTGAACTTCGGAAAGTTTAGTCATTAAACTATCGCTGAAATCGGTCTGCATTTGTTGCGAAATGTGGTGATATTCCTTTAAAAGATCGGCTAAATGTGCAATTCCTTCAGCGACGTAATCGAAAACGGTATCTTTGATATGACGTGGCGGATCTTGTTCTAAACGTGTCACTACAATATCTTTTTCAAAGATAAGTTTGCCATCGTCTAGTTGAACATCGCCTGCTAGAACTTTCATTAAAGTGGATTTGCCCGCACCGTTACGTCCAACTAAACAAACACGCTCACCGGGTTCGATATGTAATTCGGTATGATCTAAAAGTGGCTGATCGCCAAAGCCTAAATAGGCATTTGAAAGGTTAATAAGTGCCATAAAATGCTAATTTGAGTTTGAAATAAAAAATTAGCGAGATTTTAACAGGTTTGCGGGCAGTTGTAAGCGGTTAGATTTCAGTTTAATTTTGCAAGCTATGCTATAATTCATCTCTCATTCAAAGGGGACGACTATGCAACAACGTATTAATCAAATCCAACAAACCTATCGTGAATTTCTTGAGTTACAACAAAAATTAGTTGAGAGCCAACAACAATGGCAACGCAGTGTTGAGCTAATGAAAGAGCTAGAGCAATTTTATTATGGCGATGACTATATGGAAATCCGTCAGCAAATGGACGATGGCGAAGAGTATGATCTCACTACACAAGGAGAATATAGCGTAATGTCAGAAGATGCGTTGTGGAATAGTTTTCATGAATATCAACAGTTGTTGTGGAAACAGCTACGCTTTGCGGTTAGTCAGTTAGATCGAGAGCCTTCGGAATAGATTTATCATTATCAGGACAATAATATGCAATGGATCTGGTTTACCTTGCTTGCTGCCAGTATGCAAGCCGGGCGAAATGCTTTTCAAAAACAACTTAGTCGAGACGTACCGGTGCTTGGGGTAACTCTTGCGCGCTTTTTATTTGCTGTGCCTTTTGCATTAGGTTATCTAATTCTGCTCTATCAAACAAATCAGAGTTACCAACTTCCCCAATTTACACCCGCTTTTTATCTCTATATTTTAGGGGCTTCCATCGCGCAAATTCTAGCAACGGCATTAATGGTCAAACTTTTCCATTTAAAAAATTATGCGATAGGCGTTGGGCTTGCCAAAAGTGAAGCTATTTTAGCGGCGATTTTAGGCGTAACTTTTTTTGGTAGCCAAATCAGTTTGATTGGTTGGTTTGGCGTATTTATCGGCGCGATAGCGATCTTTATGATGACTGGCGCGGGGCAAATTCGCCAAATCTCTTGGAAAACGCTTTTGATAGGCGTGGGAAGTGGACTAAGTTTTGCCTTAACATCATTATGGGTACGAGAAGCAAGCTTACAGCTCAATACTCACTATCTGCTTTCTGCCGCGTGGGTTCTATTTTCAGTAATTAGCGTAGAAGCTGTTTTATTAGTCGCTTATCTATCCATTAGAGAACGCGAAACTCTAGTTAAATTATTCCGCCATCCTAAATTGGCAATAGCAACCAGTGTTTTTTCATTCTTAGGCTCATTTGGTTGGTTTAATGCCATGAGTTTACAGCACGTGGCTTTTGTAAAAACCGTTGGGCAGATTGAAGTGTTATTTATGTTGCTGATTTCATTCTTTATTTTTAAAGAGAAACTAAAACGTGTTGATTTATGGGGGCTAATTTTAATAGTAATAGCTGCATTACTTGTAATGTGGGGCTGAGCGGAATAACACTTTAATATTTTACAAATGCGCCATTGAGTAATACTATATGACGAGATTTATTTTGATAGAGCAGATATTCAAATTATGCCAGAACGCAAATTTAAAACCATCGCAATTGTAGGTAAACCACGCCATTCAATTGCACTAGAAACACATTTATCTGTGTATAACTGGTTGCAATCACGTGGTTATAATGTCCTTGTTGAGACAAGTTTGGCAGAGCTTCTTAATTTGCATAATCCAGCCACTATTGCTGAAATCGGTGAATGGGCGGATTTGGTGATTGTAATTGGTGGTGATGGCAATATGCTTGGAATGGCGCGTCGTCTTGCTAAATATAAAGTACCATTGATCGGAATCAATCGAGGTAATCTTGGCTTTTTAACGGATATTGCACCTCAAACGGCGTTAGAGCAGCTGCACAGTTGTTTAGAATGTGGTGAATGTTTTATTGAAGATCGTTTTTTACTTGAAGCTCAGATAGAAAAAAATGGCAAAATTATTGAGTCGAATAATGCGCTTAATGAAGTCGTTGTCCATGCAAGCCAAATAGCCAAAACTATCGATTTTGAAGTCAGTATAGATGGTAAATTTGCGTTCTCACAACGTTCAGATGGTTTAATTATTGCGACACCAACAGGTTCAACGGCTTACTCACTGTCCGCTGGTGGCCCGATTTTAACGCCGAATTTAAATGCAATTGCACTAGTGCCTATGAATCCACATAGCCTTTCTTCACGTCCTTTAGTTGTGAGCGGAGATAGCGTTATTTCGATTCGTTTTGGTAAAGGTCAGCAAGCTCTAGGGCTAAGCTGTGACAGCCAACGTAATTTTGGGTTTACTCCAGATGATCGCATTATTGTGCAAAAAAGCCCTGATGCTTTGCGCTTGTTACACTTGAAGGATTATAACTATTTCAATGTGTTAGGTTCAAAATTAGGCTGGTTGAGTAAGTTGTTTTAAATTTGTTTTTGGTACATGTTCTGTGTGTACCATTTTCCACAAATTTGTTCTCCATTCTCAATTTTCTTAATAAATTTAAATCCACAGCGTTGAGCAACTAAATTACTACGAATATTGTGTTCTGCGCATTTTAGAATGTAATTATTAAAATAAGATTTTGTTCTTTCTATCAGCTGTTCAATACTGTGTGTGATAATTCCTTTTTTCTGGACATCAGGCGATAGCCAGTAGCCAATCATTACTGTTTTATTTTGCCAATCAATCAGGCTATTAAAACTAATTGTGCCAACAGCTCTTCCTTGATAGCAAATTGCCCATGTAAATGACTCACCATTTTTTGCCTCTAATTGTGACCTGTTTACGAACTCAAGCGCATCTTGCAATGTATTATTGAACTTGGTCCAATCTACAAATTGATCTAAATATTCTCGATGAGAATTTATTTGAAATAGCAGATCTTCTGCATGATTTTCCGCAATTTTTTCAAGTTTAAGATTGAGTGCTACACAGATTGTTTCAGGTAATTTTTCCATTTAATCCCCCATAAATTGAAAAGATAGTATAACAAGCGATCAAATATTTCTAATTTTTTACAATTCCCCCTTGAGTTCTTTAATCTCGCCACCATATAGCCACACATTGTGCTAATTTAAGCAGAAATATTTACAAACAGGAGTAAACTAATGAAAATTCGTCCATTACACGACAAAGTAATCTTAAAACGTCAAGAAGAAGAAACAAAATCAGCTGGCGGTATCGTTTTAACAGGTTCTGCAGCAACGAAATCAAACCGTGCGGAAGTTTTAGCGGTTGGTCAAGGTCGTACTTTAGATAACGGTACAGTTTTACCATTAAACGTAAAAGTGGGCGATATCGTGATTTTCAATGACTTCGCAGCAAAAGCAGAAAAAATTAACGGCGAAGAAGTGTTAATTATTTCTGAAGACAATATTTTAGCGATCGTAGAATAATCGTAGGGTGCGTGTAAACGCACCATTGAATAACGAAATGGTGCGTTTACACGCACCCGCAGATATAAATAAAATAATCAAAAAGGAACAAATAAAAATGGCAGCAAAAGACGTAAAATTTGGTAACGACGCTCGCGTAAAAATGCTTAAAGGCGTAAACGTATTAGCAGATGCAGTAAAAGTCACTTTAGGCCCTAAAGGTCGTAACGTAGTATTAGACAAAGCATTTGGCGCACCGACTATCACTAAAGATGGTGTTTCTGTGGCACGTGAAATCGAATTAGAAGATAAATTCGAAAATATGGGCGCACAAATGGTAAAAGAAGTTGCGTCTAAAGCAAATGATGCTGCAGGCGACGGTACAACAACTGCAACAGTGTTAGCACAAGCTATCGTAAACGAAGGCTTAAAAGCTGTGGCTGCAGGTATGAACCCAATGGATTTAAAACGCGGTATCGACAAAGCAGTTAGTGCTGTGGTTGCAGAATTAAAAACCTTATCAAAACCGTGTGAAACATCAAAAGAGATCGAACAAGTAGGTACTATCTCTGCAAACTCAGATAGCACAGTGGGTCAATTAATTGCACAAGCAATGGAAAAAGTGGGCAAAGAAGGCGTTATCACTGTTGAAGATGGCACAGGTTTAGAAGATGCGTTAGATGTGGTTGAAGGTATGCAGTTCGACCGTGGTTACTTATCGCCATACTTCATCAACAAACCAGAAGCTGGCACCGTTGAGTTAGAAAGCCCATACATCTTATTAGTGGATAAAAAAATCTCTAACATCCGTGAAATCTTACCAGTATTAGAAGCGGTGGCAAAAGCAAACAAACCACTATTAATCATTGCAGAAGATATCGAAGGCGAAGCGTTAGCGACATTAGTGGTAAACACAATGCGTGGTATCGTTAAAGTGGCAGCAGTTAAAGCCCCTGGTTTTGGTGATCGTCGTAAAGCGATGTTACAAGATATCGCAATCTTAACAGCAGGTGCAGTAATCTCTGAAGAAATTGGCATGGAATTAGAAAAAGCGACTTTAGCAGAATTAGGTCAAGCTAAACGCGTAATTATTTCTAAAGACAATACAACGATCATTGATGGTATTGGCGATGAAGCGCAAATCAAAGGTCGTGTTGCTCAAATTTGTCAGCAAATTGAAGATTCAACATCAGACTACGATAAAGAAAAACTTCAAGAACGTGTAGCTAAATTAGCAGGCGGTGTTGCTGTAATCAAAGTAGGTGCGGCAACAGAAGTTGAGATGAAAGAGAAGAAAGATCGTGTGGACGACGCTCTTCACGCAACTCGCGCAGCGGTTGAAGAAGGTATCGTTGCAGGTGGTGGTGTTGCTTTAGTTCGTACAGCAAGCAAAGTAGCGGAAGAGTTAAAAGGCGACAACGAAGAACAAAACGTAGGTATCAAATTAGCATTACGTGCAATGGAAGCGCCACTTCGTCAAATCGTAACTAATGCAGGTGAAGAAGCGTCAGTGGTTGCTCGTAACGTGAAAGATGGTAAAGGTAACTATGGTTATAACGCAGGTACTGAACAGTATGGCGATATGTTAGAAATGGGTATCTTAGATCCAACTAAAGTAACTCGTTCTGCACTACAATTCGCAGCCTCTATCGCAGGTTTGATGATCACCACAGAATGTATGATCACAGACCTTCCAAAAGATGAAAAAGCTGACCTAGGCGCAGGCATGGGCGGTATGGGTGGAATGGGCGGAATGATGTAATTCGCCTATTCTCAAAGATTAGAAGCCACAGTAAATGCTGTGGCTTTTTTGTATCTATAAATTACCCAAACAATTTGTCCATTTCCTCAATTAACACTGCACTTGGCTTTTCAAAATAAACACCACTGTCGGCAGTGCCATTCATACCTCGTAAGAACAGATAAGCGACACCACCAAAATCACGTTCGTAGTCGTATTTTTCTTGCAAACGTGTTTTTAAATAACGATGAACTGCTAAGGTATAAAAAAGATATTGCAAATCATAGCGAGATTTTCCCATGGCTTTTGCAATTTTACTTTGTCTATAATCTTCTGGATAAGAACCTAAAAAATTAGATTTATAGTCTAATATATAAAATTTTCCATTCATTTCAATAACAGCATCTACTGAACCTCGAATAAATCCAGAAAGCTCCTCGGGTAATTCAATATCAGCGAGCAATTTTGCTAAAGGGCTGTGTTCTTTCAATAATTGATTAAATTTTATGAGTGCCTTAGCGTTTAATAAGCGAAGATAGAACCGCCATTCATTTAAGCATTTTTTGTTATCAATTTGTTTTAACGTAATTTTTTGATCAGCAAAAGGCGTTTCAGCTACAGTATTAAACCATGTGATTAAAGGCTCAACCCAATTATCATCTAATCCGAGCTGTTCACAAAGTTCAGCAATTTTACTGCGCTCAAGTGGTTGATTAAAATCCCAAAGCTCAAAAAACTTATGCAATATATTCCCCACTTTTTTACCGCGAGGGAATTGATAAGCATTGTAACTATCTTGCTGATCCATTTCTGCAGAATCGGATATTTCATCTATCTCATTGATTTGATCATAATCGGCAGCAAGATCTTCAAATACAGATGGATTATATTGCACCTTGTCATCTTTGGTTAAAGAGCTAAAACTGGTAATTAACCCATTTTTCTTATTAATTTTTTCGTTAAATATTTGAGCTTTAATATCATCTTGCTGTTTTACTGCTGGCTGCCAATCATCGGGCTCCCAATTATCAGGTAGCTCAATAATTTGCTCCGTTAGCCCTTTCTGTTTGAGATAATCTGCGGTTGAAAGCGCTGACTTATAAGAGCCATCAATGCTCATTTCACCATTGGTGAGCAAGTAAGCAACGCTATTCCATTTACTGCCAAGTTGCAGTGGCAAAATCAGATTAAGCTGATATTTGGTGCGAGTAACAGCCACGTATAGCAAACGCAGATCTTCGGCAAATTCAGCTTTATTAATCAATTCTTTTACTTCAGCTGACTGCGAACCAAAATCCCATTGCGATTGTTCACCATCATGGTAGATCACCATTGCTTGGCTTTTGGCTGGAGTGCTTGGTTTTGCCGCAAAAGGTAGCCACACAATAGGGTATTCCAAGCCTTTTGAGCCGTGAATCGTGATAATTTTTACCAAGCTTTCTTCACTTTCGAGGCGTAATGTTTGTTCACCAGACTGACCATTACTACTATTCAATTGCTGTTCATACCAACGTACTAATGCACTTTCATTTTCTAAATTAGGCATCGCACCTTGCAGCAATTCTGCTAAATGCAACAGGTCGGTAATACGGCGATCCGCATTTTCGCTAGTATTAATACGCTGAATAATCTCTTCGTGCATAAAAATTTGATGCAACATTGGCAAAATACCTTGTTGTTGCCAGACAAATTGATAATGCGCAAAGCGATTGATAGTACTGTCCCATTTAGTTTCATCTTGCTTCAATTCATGAAGTTCTGATGCAGTCAGCCCCCAAAGTTGCGAACCAAGGGTCGCTAATAACGTGCCTTGGTGATAAGGATTTAAGCAAGCTTTCAAAATCAGCAAGATATCCTTTGCTTCTTGGGTATCGTAAACACTTTCTCGTTCTGCAAAAAAGACCGATTGAATATGGCACTCTTGCAACGCTTGGCGGATCAATTTTGCTTGGTTATGGCTACGCACAAGCACTGCGATATCCTGTGCTTCAAGCGGTCTGTTTTCCGTTTCTAATTGCACATAAAACTGACCTTGTTCCGCATTTTTTAACTGTTGCTGAATTTGGTAAGCACACTGTTTAGCCGCAAGCTGTTCATCAAATTCATTTTGCAAAAAGAATCGGTTATTGGCTGCGCCAATCAATTTTTCGTTGCTCGCTTTTGAACTCACTGGAACAAATTGAATACCTTGATATAAAAATGGATTTGGTATATCAAACAGTTTATTTGCGCCATCAACCACTTCGGGTAATGAGCGCCAGTTACGTTCTAATGTTGCCTTATATTGCACTTTATTCGCAGCTTCAAGGTAGGTGAAAATATCTGCACCACGGAATTTATAGATCGACTGTTTGGGATCACCGATCATAATAAACCCCTGATTTTGTGCATGTTCACCCATAAAAATACGGCTAAAGATCTCATATTGTTCCAAGTTGGTATCTTGGAATTCATCGATCATCGCAAAAGGGAATAGCTGACGAATACGGCTTGCTAGAGCTTCGCCATTTTCTGCATAGAGTGCCTGATGCAAGAAATTCAGCATATCGCCAAAACTTTTTTCTTTATGGTTCTGTTTATATTGGCTTAATTTCTGAGCTAAATGCGTGAGAAATTGGTAGAGCAGAAGCGCTTTTTGCTTACCTTCAAATTGTTGCTGATAATGTTGAATAAAATCATCAATCTGCTGAAAATAAGCGTTAGTTAATGGTTCAGCCCCCTCTTCAGCTTTTTCGATAAGCATTGTCTGACCAAAGCGCGATAAGCTGCTGGTTGGAAAATAGTTAGCACTATTGCTTGCCCATTGATCTAATTCTGCAATCCAAGGTTCAATCCAACGCATTTGGTAAGAACGACGACTTAATGCTTTTTTCTCACCTGTTTTATATTTTTTCTCAACTTCTTGGATGATTATTGATGTGATTTCATCACGATGAGCGCGCCAGAAATCTTTTGATTCCGCCAGTAATTTGTTTAGTCCAGTTAAATAATCACTCAATGATTGTGTTAGCCAATCTTTATTCTCGCCTAATTCAGGTTGTTTTGTATAAAGATAGTCTTTAACTGCGCCTAAAGCGTAGCTAGGATTTTTTAACTCATTAGCAATTATCATTGCTTGGTTTTCATCAAGTGCATAAAACAGCTCACGCCAACTTTCTTCAGCAAGACGGGTGAGTAGCTCATTTTCATCGGGCTGTAAGTCGATATCAAAACGCACACCTGAATCAAACGCAAACTGAAACAGCATTTTTTGGCAAAAGCTGTCGATAGTGAAAATGCTCGCTAAGTCAATATCACGCTCCGCAATACGTAGACGCAATAATGCCTCTGCAAGATTGGGTTTTACTGCTTGGTAAAGTTTTGCAAGAAAAGGATCGCTTTCCACTGCTTGCGTAGCGATATCTTGTTTGCCATAGGCTTGAAACCATTTAGCAACGTTATTCAGTTTCTCTCGAATACGATCTCTTAACTCTTGTGTTGCTGCTTTGGTAAAGGTTACCACTAGAATTTGTTCGGTTGTTTTAGGGCTAAGATTATCACCCACGCCAAGCAACAAACGCAGATAGAGATTCACCATCGTATAGGTTTTACCTGTGCCGGCAGAGGCTTCAATTAGTACGGAAGTATTTAATGGAAGTGAGATAGGATCGAGAGTATTCATAGCCATTAGAGATCTGTTGAGTGAGTCAATAATGGCTTAATTTTAGCACAAGCGGTGAGATTTTGAGAGAAATTAACGAGGGGGATTATCCCTTAAACAGCGGTTATACTGAATTTGTCTGTTAAGGTTATCTTGCTGTTTCATTGGTGAATACTCGATAGATTGGTAGAAGCATTTTTCATCATTGACGGAAGAAAATGATGAAGGGGTAGAATTGAAATCTTCAGCGCTGCAAGCGGTTAGGCTAGTAGCTACTAATAAGCTATATATGATTTTCATATTCCTTTCCTATTTCTAAAAATAAATTCAATCGCTCCTGCAATAATAAAAGCGATTGCCACCAGTGCGATGACTTTATTTTCTTGTAGTAAAGCGAATTTATCAAAGGTAAAGCTTACTAACATAAATACACAGAAAAAAATTAACACCTTGAGCTGTTTAATATTATTCATATAAATCTCCTTTTTAATTATGCTAAACAATATTGAATTGAGAAACAGTGATGTTCTTCACAAAATCCAAAGGGCCGTGTAAGTTTTTTACTTTGCTCGTTGCAAAAAATCACTATAATCTACCCGCTTGAAATCAGAGAACAAAACAGAAAATGGAATAAGGGGAATAATGAAACTTAACGCTCAACAGCAATCTGCTGTGGAATATGTCAATGGTGCTTGCTTAGTTTTAGCAGGGGCGGGCTCGGGCAAGACTCGGGTGATTATTAACAAAATCGCACATTTGATTGCTAACTGTGGCTACTCACCAAAGCAGATTGCCGCAGTTACCTTTACCAATAAAGCAGCACGCGAAATGCGTGAGCGTGTGGCACATTCGATTGGTAAAGAGAGTAGTAAAGGGCTGACGATTTCAACTTTCCATACCCTTGGTTTTGAAATTCTTAAACGTGAATATAAATTGCTTGGTTATAAGGCAGGGATGACGCTATTTGATGAACACGATCAAATCGCGTTGTTAAAACATCTTCTGCCTGAAAATGTGACCGAAGATAAGGATCTACTCAAGCAACTGATTTCAACCATCTCAAATTGGAAGAATGATCTACTTTCCCCTGAGCAAGTGATTGGGCGTACTCGCAGTGATAAAGAGCGCGTCTTTTCCCATTTCTATCAGCAATATCAAAATCAGCTAAAAGCTTATAATGCTCTGGATTTTGATGATCTAATTATGCTGCCAACACTGTTATTCCAACAGTTTCCTGAAGCGCGTGAACGCTGGCAGAATAAAGTGCGTTATCTGTTAGTTGATGAATATCAAGATACCAACACGAGCCAATATGAGCTGATTAAATTGCTGGTTGATGGGCATGGTAACTTTACTGTGGTGGGCGATGATGACCAGTCTATCTATTCATGGCGTGGTGCGAAGCCTGAAAATATGGCGCGCTTGCGTGAGGATTTCCCACTGCTAAAAGTGATTAAACTTGAGCAAAATTACCGTTCGAGTCAGCGCATTCTGCATTGCGCCAATATCTTAATAGATAACAACGATCATCTATTTGATAAGCGTCTGTTTTCTGAGCTTGGCGAAGGTGAAAAGTTGAATGTGATTGAAGCGAAAAATGAAGAGCATGAAGCTGAACGTATTGTTGGTGAGCTGATTGCACATCGCTATTCGAATAAAACCAAATATAAAGACTATGCGATTTTATATCGTGGTAACCATCAATCGCGTCTACTCGAAAGATTATTAATGCAAAACCGCATACCTTATAAGATTTCAGGGGGAACCTCTTTTTTCTCGAAAACCGAGATCAAAGATATGCTCTGCTATCTGCGTTTAGTGGTGAATCAAGATGATGATGCGGCATTTTTACGTGTGGTAAATACGCCCAAACGTGAGATTGGAGCGGCAACGTTAGAAAAATTAGGCTTGTTGGCGAATGAAAAACATGTCAGCCTGTTTGAAGCCATTTTTGATTTTGAGTTGATTCAACGTTTAACTCCGCGCCCTTATCAAGCTTTGCAGGATTTTGCCCGTTGGATTGTGGAAATTGCTGATCAAGCTGAGCGCTCTGATCCGCTTGAAGCGGTAAAAGACTTGCTTGGTAAAATCCAGTATGAGGCTTATCTATATGAAACAGCGACTACGCCGAAAGCGGCTGAAATGCAAAGTCGTAATGTGCAGACTTTATTTGATTGGGTTGAAAAAATGTTAAGTGGCGATGAAATGAATCCACCAATGACATTAAGCCAAGTGGTTGCTAATCTTACTTTGCGCGATATGCTGGAACGTGGCGAAGATGATGATGAGGCGGATCAAGTTCAGCTAATGACGCTACATGCTTCAAAAGGTTTGGAGTTTCCGCATGTTTTCCTTGTTGGGATGGAAGAGGGGATTTTGCCGCATCAGACAAGCATTGATGAGGATAATATTGAGGAAGAGCGCCGCCTTGCTTATGTGGGCATTACCCGAGCGCAACAAACTTTGACTTTTTCACTCTGTAAAGAGCGCCGTCAATATGGCGAAATTATTAATCCTGAAGTAAGCCGTTTCTTGCTTGAATTACCTCAAGATGATCTGCAATGGGAAAAGGATAAGCCGAAATTGACAGAAACTCAGCGCCACGAAAAAGTGGCAAGTGGCATTGCGAATTTAAGAGCGATGCTAGCAGCGAATAAGAAATAGGATATTTATGAATATTGATACTACTTGGCTCTATCTGGCAATCATTGCCTTGATAGGACTATCTATTTTCCTGTTTTTCAATCTCTCGCGCTATCAGCGTGATGCCTTTGAATTACAACAAGATTTGCATCATAGCCAATCTCAACTCGAGCAACTTACACAAAAGTATGAGCTTATGGCAAACCACAAGCAACAGATTGAACAATGGGCTATTCAACAGCAGACTCTGGCGGAAAGTAGTGTCGAGCGGATCAACGAACGCAACCAATTGATTAATCAACTTCAGCAGAAACTTGCGATTGCTGAAGAGCAAGAGAATCAGCTTGAAAGCTATATCAATGAGCTAAAAGAACGAGTGGGAGCAACCCAAGCGCGTGCCGATAGTTTGGATGAAGTTTTGCAAACTAGCCAACATCAGCTTGCAAGCCGAGAGTTTGAAAGCCGTGCGCTTAATGAAAAATTGCGCCAAACGGAACAAGAGTTAGCTGAGTTGCGTACTTCGCTTAATGAAAAACAGGCAAATTTTGAAGAACAGCAACGTAATTTCCTTGCGGTGCGCCAGCAGTTGAATGTGGATTTCCAACATCTTGCTCAACAAATTTTGGAAGAAAAAAGCCAATCTTTTGCGCAAGCGAATCAATCTTCATTAGACTTATTGCTCAAACCGTTTAAAGAGCAGATTGAGGGTTTTCAAAAGCGTGTTAATGAAGTGCATTCCGAGGCGATTAAAGGCAATGCCAATTTAGAGGCGGAAATTAAGCGAGTGCTGGATATTGGACTTTCAATGTCCCAAGAAGCACAAAATCTAACAACAGCGCTTAAAGGCAATAACAAAGTAGCGGGTAACTGGGGTGAGATTCAGCTTGAAAGTGCGCTACAATCGGCAGGTTTACTGGCAGGTGAACATTATGTTGCCCAAGAGAATCTACGCGATGAACAGGGCAGACGTTTTGCTCCTGATTTTGTACTACATCTTCCCGATAACAAACACCTGATTATTGACAGTAAAGTGTCCCTTGTTGCTTATGATCAAGCGGTAAGATCTGACGAAAATTTTGCAATTCATCAAGCGCTTGATGAACATTGTCGTTCGTTACGAGCGCATATTGATGGGTTATCTAAGAAAAATTATAGCCATTTGGTTGGGATTTCGAGCCCTGATTTTGTGTTGATGTTTGTGCCAATTGAGCCAGCTTATATTGAGGCGATGAAGCACGATCCGCAGTTATTTAATTATGGCTATGAACGCAATGTGATTTTGGTTTCTCATACCACCTTAATGCCGATTCTGCGTACCGTTGCGAATTTGTGGCGGATTGAGCGTGGCAACGCTGAAGCACGAGAAATCAGCGAACGGGCAGGAGATATTTATAATCAAGTCTGCACCATTGCTGACCGTTTATCGAAATTAGGTAATACCCTAACCACCGCAAGCAATCAGTATAATCAAACGGTGACATCACTCGTGGGGAAACAGGGATTACTCGGCAAGGTGGAACGTTTCCAACAGCTTTCAACCAAAGCAAGCCAAGAAGTACCACAAGTAGAGTTATTAAATAATGAGCTTGATACGGTGCGGTTGGAAGTGATTGTAGAAAAATCGTCGGATTAAATTGATCTGAATAGCAAATAGGACTAAAATAAAAACGAGAGGCAATTGGGGAATTGCCTCTCGTCCAGCGTTAATCTACACTAAGCCAGCTGTGTCGCCTTTGAGCAACAAGCAAAGTAGAATAACGATGAGTAGCATAATAATGCGTTTCATGGTTTTTATCCTATCGATGAAACAAACGAATGGATCTACTTCATAGCCCGTCAGGCTTGCAGACTGGCGGGCTATTTCGTAGACCCGCCTATACTTCAAAAGAAGTACTGTATAGAATTATAGCAGACTAGCCTATCAGTTGATAGGCTTTTTTATTTAGAGAATTTGTCATGTTGCTAATTATTGATAATCACGACTCATTTACCTTTAACCTTGTTGATCTATTGCGTAAAATTGGGGTTGAGATGCAAGTTGTTTCGGTGGAAGATCTCGACTTAGATCAAGTCGAGCAATTTAGCCATATTATGATTTCCCCAGGGCCTGATGTGCCACGCGCTTACCCACAGCTGTTTGCAATGTTGGAGCGCTATCATCAAACTAAATCGATTTTAGGGGTCTGCTTGGGGCATCAAACGATTTGTGAGTTTTTTGGTGGGGAATTGTATAACCTCAAGCAAGTTCGCCACGGCTGGCAACGCCCACTGATTCAACAACAGCCAAATCCACTATTTAAAGGCTTGCCGAACTCGTTTAATATCGGGCTTTATCACTCTTGGGCAATTTTGCAAAATTCTCTTGAAAACACACCGCTTGTTGCAACGGCAACTTGTGATGATAATGTGCTGATGGCGATGAAACACCGTGATTTAAAAATCTATGGAGTTCAATTTCACCCAGAATCTTTTATTACCGAATACGGTGAGCAGATTTTGAGGAATTGGTTGGAAATAAACATTACTGACTAATCAACTATGAGGATAAATTTCCTCTGCCAAATCTCCCCCACCCCCTCGCAGCTCAAAGAGGGGAGTTGTTCGAGGAAATTTACCATTTATCAGGTTATTAAAAATGTTAATGATTAGTGATGAACTTAAAATTTATAGCGATCCAGTCCCCCTCTTTAGAAAAGAGGGGCTAGGGGAGATTTGACAGCAGATATAACAGAGTGAGAGATAAAATTATTCACAATAAACATTTACAATTCACTATCCCTTTGATTTTTCAACGCCCAAAAAATCCTTTCTCTTTTCTTTGATTTTTATCAATTTTATTTACACTCAAAATCTCTAAACTACTACATATTGTGTTTTTGATGATTAGAAACCACAAGATATAGTGTTTTTGTTAATTTGTTGAAATGTAATGGATTCTCTACGTTTTATCTCCGAACAAGTCGTTTTTCAGGAAGTACCGAATGAAACTTCCCTTGCTTTTTTGATTACAGGTTGCCCTTTAGGTTGTAAAGGGTGCCATAGTGCTGAAAGTTGGAAAAAGGGCAGTGGTTCAATTTTATCTCCTGAATATCTGACTCAGCGATTAAATACTTACCAAGGTTTAATTAGTTGTGTGCTATTTATGGGAGGTGAATGGCAAGCTGAGCCGTTGCTTACTTTATTGAAAATCGTCCACCAACAAGGATTAAAAAGCTGTTTGTACACAGGTCTAGAGTTAGCAGAAGTGCCCAGTGAGATTTTGGCAGAGCTTGATTACATTAAAACAGGACGCTGGATTGCAGAGCGAGGTGGTTTAAATAGCCTGACGACCAATCAGCGATTTATCAATTTACACACCCACCAAATATTAAATCATCTTTTCTTATAGGACTTTTATTTAATAATGATCAGACTTAATTCACAACAGCTCAAAGGAAAAATGGCATTTATTGATCGCTATATGAGTGCGAAAAATGCCGCAGACGGCTCAAAGATGGATGCAAATGCCAATGTTACCCAGAAAAATATTGCGACAATGGAAAATGAGCTGATGAAAGATTTCTTTGTGCAAGTTAATCGCGCGAAAGTGAGCAGTAAAATTGCGCAAATCTTTGGCCAGCAACTTGCCGATGAATATCTGCGTCAGATAGAAGCTCATGAGATTTATGTTCATGATGAAACCAGTCTAAAGCCTTATTGTGTATCGGCAACTTTGTACCCCTTTCTCCATGATGGACTGAGTAAATTAGGCGGTGAATCACAGGCACCTAAGCATCTGGCTTCATTTTGTGGCTCATTTATCAATTTAGTTTTTGCGATTAGCTCACAATTTGCGGGAGCTGTAGCAACGGTCGAATTTCTCACCTATTTTGACTATTTTGCACGTAAAGATTATGGCGATAACTACTTAGTGACTCATTCCAAAGAAGTGGAAAGCCATTTACAGCAAGTGGTGTATAGCATTAATCAGCCTGCGGCAGCTCGTGGTTATCAGAGTGTGTTCTGGAATATTTCCATTTACGATCGTCACTATTTCGAGGCGATGTTTGGTAATTTTGTGTTCCCCGATCTTACCAGTCCAAATTGGCAGACGACTTCGGAATTACAAATTTTCTTTATGAAATGGTTTAACCAAGAACGTACCAAAGCGATTCTAACTTTTCCAGTGGTCACGGCCGCAATGCTAACCGCTAATGGCAAATGCAAAGATGATCAATTTGCAGACCAGATGGCACAAGAATTAGCTGAAGGGAATTCATTCTTTATTTATCAATCAGATAACCCAGACTCGCTTGCTTCTTGCTGTCGTTTACGTAATGAAATTGCTGATCATACATTCTCTTATTCACTTGGGGCGGGTGGTGTTGCAACAGGTTCCATTAATGTGATCACTTTAAATATGAACCGTTTAGAACAAGATGGCCGTGATTTAGTGACAGAAGTTAGCAAGATTCACAAATATCAATATGCTTATCGCAAGCTCATTGATGAGTATTTTGATGCCGGTATGTTACCAGTATACGATGCAGGCTTTATTTCCCTTGATAAGCAATTCCTCACAATTGGGATTAATGGGATGGCAGAAGCAGCAGAATATCGCGGATTAACAGTAGGTTATAATCCTGATTATCTTGCTTTTGTGCGTGAGCGTTTATTTGCAATTTATCAAGCAAATCAGACCGCTAGCCAACAATATGGCGTGAAGTTCAATACCGAGTTTGTGCCAGCAGAAAATCTCGGGGTGAAGAATGCCAAATGGGATAAAGAAGATGGCTATTTTGTCCCGAGAGATTGCTATAACTCGTATTTCTACGTGGTTGAAGACGAAAATACTAATACCCTCGATAAATTCTTACTACACGGTAAAGAGTTAATTGAGTGGCTAGATGGTGGCTCGGCATTACATCTTAATTTGGAAGAGGCGCTTAATTTCCAAGGCTATCGTTCGCTACTTGATATTGCAGCCAAAACAGGCTGTAACTATTTCTGCGTGAATGTGAAAATCACCATTTGTAACGAGTGTGAGCATATTGATAAGCGTACTTTACAGCAATGTAGTTGCTGCGGCTCAAAAGATATTGATTACGGAACACGTGTGATTGGTTATTTAAAACGTGTGTCTGCTTTTAGTTCTGAACGCCAAAAAGAGCATGGCCTAAGACATTATCATCGAGAAGCTGCGTAGCTTTGTTAGGTTTATATAGCGTTTTTATAAACGCTATATCAGACTGCTAACAAACCTCAAATTTAGGTGAAACGTAGGGTGGGTATTCTTGCCCACCATTTTACAACCTATTGATTTTATTGGTGGGCAGGAATGCCCACCCTACAAAACGGATGAGATTTATAACTTTGTCAATAAACTGATATATTAATTTCCCATCTCCTTCCCTCAAAAGCTTTATTAACTGTTTTTCATCAAAAAATGCTCTTTTTTATGAAATTTTATTAATAATGCATATCTGTATTTACAGTATTTTTACATTTCTATACATTGATTTCTTTTATGCTCAAGATATAATCAAAGCATTTTTATTTCTGAATTTTAATCTGTTGCTGCTGTTTTGGATTAAGCAACCTCTACCCATATTAAAGGAATGCTCTATATGAATAAAATCTTTCGTGTTATTTGGAATCACTCAACCCAAACGTGGGTAGCTGTATCAGAATTAGCTAAGGGACGAGTGAAGTCTTCTAGTTCATCTAATGATGAACAAAATGCTCAGGCTAAATATCTAGTTAACTTATCTGTGGTTGCCCCGATTTCATTGATGTTAATGGGGATGCTATATTCCAATAGTGTACAATCAGTCCAAGCTGGTAAAGGGCAGATGTCGTATGACAATGTTCAAGGATTATCAATTAGTTTTGGTAATGCTACAGGAAATAGCCAAGCAATTGCGATTGGGGGAGATATAAGTGCTAATGGGGCTAAAGCGTCATCAGGTGGAGCAATTGCAATTGGGGCCTGTGCTACTGCATCAGGAGCAACATCGGTTGCTCTTGGATGGAATGCTGAAGCTAAAAGTGACAATTCTATTGGGTTAGGTTCAGCATCAAGAGCTAATCACACAAACTCGGTAGCTTTAGGGGCAGGCTCTGCAACGGCAGAAGCAAATACAGTTTCTATCGGTAATGCTACCCAGACACGTAAAATTCAATATGTTACGAATGGTACAGTTTCTGCAACATCAACAGATGCAATTAATGGTTCTCAGCTATATGCTTTTACCTCAGGCTACTTCCATGTCAATAATGGTTCAAACGCTGGCGGTGATACAACTACAAACTATGGTTTATCAAGTCAGGCTGCAGGGGCTCAAGCAACAGGTTCGATCACTGCAGGTATGTGTGCTACGACATGTTCTACTGCAACTAATGCTATTGCAATTGGTAATAACTCTAGTGTGCGTAATGGAGTAAATTCAATTGCAATGGGTAATGATGCATTTACTAATGGTGGAAATAGTATTGTAATCGGTAACAATGCAACAGGGTATGTAGGATCTAGACCAAGTAGCTTACGTCAAAGTGATAATCATATCGCTATCGGTACTAATGCTAGTTCATCAGGAATCAGCTCTATCGCATTAGGACAAGATACATGGAGTCGAGCGCAAGGTGGTGTTGCAATTGGACGAAATGCAAAATCATCAGGAAGCGCAGTAGCTTTGGGAGATGGTGCAACCACATATAATGGTACAGCTGATTACGTAAGAGCTGTTGCTATAGGTAATAATGCAACTGCATTTGCACAGGATTCAGTTGTAATCGGATCAAACTCAAAGAATGAAACTTTTGTAGATGCAACTGCAAAAGGCAATGAAACACTTAACTATAGCTTTTTAAATGATGCTGGAACAGATTCTCCTAGTCTTGTTGTTGCCGCAGGTGTTGCAAATAGTTCATTTTCCATTGGTAATTCAACGGCAAACTACCAGCGCCAAATCCATAATGTTGCTGCAGGCAGAATCACATCTACTTCAACAGATGCTGTAAATGGCAGTCAACTCTATAACGTGATCCATAATCTTGGTTTTAATATTCAAGAAAATGGTACGCCAAAATCACGCATCAATAATAATAATATTGTTAATTTTACCAACGGTACATTTACGACAGCAAGTGTAAGTGATGGTGCAAATTCATCAGCTGTTAAATTTGATATCGTCACTCAAGATGTTTTAAGTAATGCTCAAGGTGTGGCAAGTGTTGTTGGGACAACGGCTGGTGTAGTAACAGCGGCATCAGTAGCAAAAGCTATCAATGATTCAGGTTTCACCCTACAAGCGAATGGAGCATCAGGCTCACTGATAAAACCAGGAAGCACCTTAAGTATTAATCAAAGCAATAATATTGTAGTAGGTAAGACTGGTGACAATATTACTATTGCAACTTCAATGACTCCAACTTTTACGGCAGTAACTGCGACAGATAAAATTACTACGAGCGGTTTGATTGTGTCCGGTACTGGTAAAACCGTTGATATGGGTGGAAACCGTGTACAGAATGTTGCTACAGGTACAGCAGCAACAGATGCGGTGAATCTTGCACAATTAAATGCAAGCAAAGCGAGCGTTATTCAAGGCTCAAATGTTAATGTGACAAGCTCTACTTCAGCAGCTGGCACGGTGTATACAGTAAATGCTTACAACTCGACAGTTGTTGGCTCGGGCGATGTAAGTGTTTGTGCAACAAGTAAAGCCGGCAATGTGACAGAATATAGCGTAGATCTATCTGCTACAGCGAAGCAAAATATCACTAATGCATTAATGACGGCAAATACTGCAAACAGCACAGCAGATGCAGCAAATCAAACTGCAAATGCAGCTAACGCAACAGTAAACAAAGGTTGGAATTTAACGACAGCTCAAACTACCGGCGGTAGTGCGACAGGTACTATTACTGATCAAATTAATATGGGCGAGTTAGTGACGATCGAAGCAGGCAAAAATGTTAATGTTAGCCAGTCAGCAAATAAAATCTCACTCTCAGTAAATGATAACCCAACATTTAGCACGGTAACGACAACAGGTGCAGCGACCATTGGTGGCATGTTAAATGCGAATGGTGGTTTAACTGTAGGCGCAACTAAAACCGTTGATATGGGTGGAAACCGTGTACAGAATGTTGCTACAGGTACAGCAGCAACAGATGCAGTGAATCTTGCACAATTAAATGCAAGCAAAGCGAGTGTTATTCAAGGCTCAAATGTTAATGTGACAAGCTCTACTTCAGCAGCTGGTACGGTGTATACAGTAAATGCTTACAACTCGACAGTTGTGGGCTCGGGCGATGTAAGTGTTTGTGCAACAAGTAAAGCCGGCAATGTGACAGAATATAGCGTAGATCTATCTGCTACAGCGAAGCAAAATATCACTAATGCATTAACGACGGCAAATACCGCAAACAGCACAGCAGATGCAGCAAATCAAACTGCAAATGCAGCTAATGCAACAGTAAACAAAGGTTGGAATATCACCACATCAAATTCAACAGGTAACGTAGATGGGTCTACAGATCACAACGTTAAGATGGGTGAAGAAGTCATTATTGATGCAGGTAAAAATATCAATATCACCCAATCGGGTAACAACATTAGCATTGCAACCAATGAAAACTCAAGCTTCACAAGCGTGACAACAGGAATGTTATCGACAACTGGTATTGCAACAATTGCAGGCATGTTAACTGCGAATGGCGGTTTAACAGTGGCGAATGGTCAAACTGTAAATATGGGTAACAACCAAGTTAAGAACGTGGCGGACGGTACAGAAGACAAAGATGCGGTGAACTTAAGCCAATTAAATGCAACGAAAGCGGAAGTGAACAAAGGCTGGAATATCACCACATCAAATTCAACAGGTAACGTGGATGGGGCATCAGTTCACAACGTTCAGATGGGAGAGCAAGTCGTTGTTGATGCAGGTAAGAACATCAATATCACCCAATCGGGTAACAACATTAGTATTGCAACCAATGAAAACTCAAGCTTCACAAGCGTGACCACAGGAACGTTATCGACAACTGGTATTGCAACAATTGCAGGCATGTTAA
>MQVI01000034.1 GCA_002002485.1 Pasteurellaceae bacterium 15-036681 | reverse complement strand
TGCCAGGCGATAACATCAAAATGGTAGTAAGCTTAATCCACCCAATCGCGATGGATCAAGGTTTACGTTTCGCTATCCGTGAGGGTGGCCGTACCGTTGGTGCTGGTGTTGTTGCGAAAATCATCAAGTAATTGATGTAGGACGGGCATCCTTGCCCATCTATGCAAAACGCAAAAAAAGGCAGATCGAAAGGTCTGCCTTTTTGCTTTTTATAGATCTAGTCCTCATTCTGTTGGATAAGTACCCTTGCCTATCATATAAAATCTAAATAAAAAATATCAAAATAGTGAAAATTTTTGAGATTTTAGGTATAAATAGATGTCTATAGTTATAGTCTTAATGCAATCAATTGAGGGAAATTATGAAATCTATGATGATCAAAAGTGTATTTGTGGCCTTATTAGCAACTTCTGTATCTGCTCAAGCATTAACTCGTTCACAGCATGATACGGCTGTTGGGGCTGTTATTGGTGGCGTGGCTGGTGCGGTTATTGGGAATGATGTTACTTCTACAGTTGCTGGTGCTGCATTAGGTGGAGTGATTGGTAGCCAATGGAATAGTGATAAGAAGCCAAGTGGTAGAGCGATCAAATATGATAATCGCATCAATAAATATAAGAATTTAAAGAAACCTTTTAAAGTAAAGAAAGTTAAGAAGCATAAACATCTAAAACATCCTTTAGGGATTCATTACTAATAAATAAGGCACAAGCGGTGTGCTTGTGCCTCATTTTTACGATTTCAATGAACCTGAATAAATTATGGGTGTACTACAAATTTACCTACACCTAATTCATCTTCTTTACGAGTTCGGTTAATGACGCTTTCTGCTGATTCAATCACGCGTAAGCCCATTTCATCTTCAGTACGAACTACATCACCACGTAGTGAGTTGGTGAATACATCGGTGATTTTCACATCAACGAATTTACCGATCATATCTGGCGTACCTTGGAAATTAACAATACGGTTGTTTTCAGTACGACCTGTTAATTCCATAATATCTTTCTTAGAAGGACCTTCAACTAATACTCGCTGTTCAGTACCGATCATCATACGGCTGAATTGCTGTGCTTGGTTGTTGATGCGTTGTTGTAAACGGTATAGACGATCTTTTTTCTCATCTTCACTTACATCATCAGGTAAATCCGCAGCTGGTGTACCTGGGCGTGCAGAGTAGATAAAGCTATAGCTCATATCGAAGTTAACTTGCTCGATAATTTTCATTGTTTGCTCAAAATCTTCCGCTGTTTCACCTGGGAAGCCCACGATAAAGTCAGAACTGATTTGGATATTTGGACGGACTTCGCGTAATTTGCGGATAGTTGCTTTATACTCTAATGCCGTGTGGTTACGTTTCATCATTGTTAATACACGGTCTGAACCACTTTGAATTGGTAAGTGTAAGAAGCTCACTAACTCTGGGGTATCACGGTACACTTCAACAATATCATCGGTAAATTCGATTGGGTGGCTTGTGGTATAACGTAAGCGGTCGATACCATCGATTGAAGCGACTAAGCGTAATAATTCTGCAAAAGTACAGATACCACCATCAAAAGTCTCACCGCGGTACGCATTTACGTTTTGACCTAATAGGTTTACTTCACGCACACCTTGTGCTGCTAATTGAGCGATTTCAAATAATACGTCATCTACTGGGCGGCTAACTTCTTCCCCACGAGTATAAGGTACTACGCAGAATGAACAGTATTTATTACAGCCTTCCATAATTGAAACGAATGCCGTTGGGCCTTCTGCTTTTGGCTCTGGTAAACGGTCGAATTTTTCGATTTCTGGGAATGAAATATCCACGATAGAACTTTTACCGCCGCGAATTTCATTAATCATTTCAGGTAAGCGATGCAATGTTTGCGGTCCAAAAATGATATCCACATAAGGTGCGCGTTGGCGAATATGGTCACCTTCTTGTGATGCTACACAACCGCCCACACCGATAATTAATTCTGGTTTATCCTTCTTCCAGTTTTTCCAACGGCCAAGTTGTGAGAATACTTTTTCTTGTGCTTTTTCACGGATAGAGCAAGTATTTAATAATAGAATATCTGCATCTTCAGGATTATCTGTTAATTCTAAACCGTGGGTTGAGTTTAGTAGGTCAGCCATTTTTGATGAGTCGTACTCATTCATTTGGCAACCCCAAGTGGTAATATGTAATTTCTGTGCCATTGTCTTCAAAATAATAAATAAGTGAGAAAATAAAAGCGCAAAGGTAGATATCCTTTACGCAAAAATATGCGTTATTTTACCCTGTTGCGGCTCATAAGGCTATAAAAAACAAAACCACGATGAAATTCATCGTGGTTTATGATCATGGACTCAGAAGTTGAGACTATTTAGTTAAAGTTAAAACAACGCTTTCACCTTTAACTACTTCACCTGATAATTTCTGTAAGTTACTAATTTCATCCATATTAGAAATTACAACAGGTGTCAGCACTGATTTTGCTTTTGGCTCTAACACTTCTAAATCAAATTTGATAATAGGATCGCCTACTTTCACTTTTTGACCTTCTTCTGCTAAGCGAGTAAAGCCTTCGCCTTTTAATTCAACAGTATCAATACCAAAGTGAACAAATAGTTCGATACCTTCATCTGATTCAATTGAGAATGCGTGGTTTGTTTCAAAAATCTTACCGATAGTACCATTTACTGGTGCAACGATTAAATCACCTGCTGGGCGAATCGCAACTCCATCACCGACGATCTTTTCAGAAAATACTACATCTGGAACATCTTCAATGTTTACGATCTCACCAGAAAGTGGTGCGTAGATTTTTACTTCTTTTGCAGTAGCTTCTTTTTTACCACCGAAAAGTTTATCAAAAAATCCCATATTTAAGTCTCCATGTATAAAGGAATAAAATTCTCGTATATTCTATACGAGAATTTCGTAATTGTAAGCAAATTAGTTCAGTTT
Organism: Pasteurellaceae bacterium 15-036681; assembly: GCA_002002485.1. Taxonomy (GTDB): domain Bacteria; phylum Pseudomonadota; class Gammaproteobacteria; order Enterobacterales; family Pasteurellaceae. The sequence goes on along the minus strand of MQVI01000034.1, from coordinate 22,966 downwards.
TTGATAAAACTCATCAACTAATTTTTCAATGTCTGCCGCTGTTGGCTGTGCTAATGCGTTATCTGCAAGCGCTTTTGCATCAGAATAGTTGATTGAGCGCACAAGTTTTTTCACGTGAGGTACAGAAATACCACTCATACTAAACTCATCTAAGCCCATACCAAGTAATAATGCTGTTGCACGAACATCACCTGCTAATTCACCACACATACCAGTCCATTTACCTTCTGCATGAGATGCATCAATTACTTGCTTGATTAAGTTAAGCACTGATGGGCTTAATGGATTGTACATATGTGCAATCATTTCATTACCACGGTCTACTGCAAGAGTATATTGGGTTAAGTCGTTAGTACCGATACTGAAGAAATCAACTTCTTTCGCAAGGTGACGAGCATTTACCGCAGCTGATGGGGTTTCTACCATTACACCTAACTGTAAATTTTCATCAAAGGCTTTGCCTTCCGCACGTAACTGATCTTTTAATTCAGCAACGATCGCTTTTAACTCGCGAATTTCTTCTACAGAGATGATCATTGGGAACATTACCGCTAAGTTACCGAATGCTGATGCTCGTAATACAGCACGCATTTGTGTATCTAGGATTTCGCGACGAACTAAGCAAATACGAATTGCACGCCAGCCTAGGAATGGATTCATCTCTTTTGGTAGATCTAAGTATGGTAAATCTTTATCGCCACCAATGTCCATTGTACGAAGTACAACAAGTTTACCTTGCATTGCTTCTACAATTTCTTTGTATGCCTGGAATTGTTCTTCTTCCGTTGGAAGTTGTGCACGGTCCATAAATAGGAATTCAGTACGGTATAAACCAACGCCTTCGCCACCGTTACGTAATACGCCATCCACATCACGGATAGTACCGATGTTACCTACAACTTCAATACGATGACCATCTAAAGTTTCTGCTGGTAAATCTTTTAGTTTAGCTAATTCAGCTTTTTCAGAAGCAGCTTTTTCTTGTGCAGCTTTAGTTGTATCTAATTGTTCTGCAGTTGGGTTAATGTGAACTTGATTATTGTCTGCATCTAAGATTAAGATATCACCTGTATTCACCAGGCTAGTGATGTTATTAGTCCCTACGATTGCAGGTAGTTCTAATGAACGAGCCATGATTGAAGTATGTGAGGTGCGACCACCGATATCAGTGATGAAGCCCAATACTTTATCTAGATTTAATTGAGCAGTTTCAGAAGGGGTTAAGTCATAAGCAACTAAGATAACTTCTTCTTGAATGTCACCTAGGTCAACAATATTCATACCCAGAATGTTACGTACTAATCGGTTACCGATATCACGGATATCGCCAGCACGCTCTTTAAGATATTCATCATCAATCTCTGCAAGCATAGATGCTTGCATATCAATGATCTTGCTTGCAGCTACGTCTGCGCTAGAAAGATTTTCTTCAATGTAGCCTAAAATTTCTTCTTCAAGTTCTTCATCTTCTAAGATCATTAGATGACCTTCAAAGATTGCTTCCTTGTCTTCGCCTAATGTGCGACGAGCTTTTTCTTTGATTGCGGTTAATTGCGCCGCAGCTTTTTCACGACCAGCAAAAAATTTAGCCTTCTCAGTTTCAACTTGATCAGCAGTAATTTTTTGTGTGTTTAGTACAATTGGTTCTTCTTTCAATACAAGTGCTTTACCAAATACAATACCTGGAGAAGCTGCAATACCTGTAATCATAATTTTATCCTTGGTTGGAGTGATATTCTGTGCAAAAACAACGCACAAATGGCTCTAATCTCTTTCCAATCAAAGATAACTAACAAGAGAATAGAGCCGAAAAGATGAAATAAAAAATTATTCTAAAGTAGGAATTAGATCTACTAAGAAATCAACTGCTTTTTGTTCGTCTTCGCCTTCTGCAGAAATAGTGATTACTGTACCTTGTGCGAGACCTAAAGTTTGTAATTTGAATAAACTTTTTGCACTTGCGCTTTTACCGCCAGAAGTTACCGTAATATCTGAAGCAAAACCTTTCGCTGCTTTTACAAATTCAGCAGCTGGGCGAGTATGTAAGCCCTGTGGGCCAGTGATAGTTACGTCTTTTGAATACATAGGAATGTCCTCTGTTGTGATTTAAAAATTAAAAAATCTTGTATGTATGGCGCAAGCCTGTAAAAAATAATAGGGCGTACTTTACTACAAAATGAACATAAATACACGCTTAAACAGGTTAAATAAGTAATTAATCCCTATTTTTTGGCATGTATTTTGAACAATAAACCAAATCGTTTGCGTATAGTCAATCTTTGAACAAGTTATCATTGTTCTCATATATCATTATTCCCATTTTGATTTTCTTCACAAATAAAAATTTTTATTGCAATTCATAAAAAAATCTTGTATTTATCGGACTTTCTAATTTAAACACAACTTTTCTTTTCAGGAGTAAAAAATGCAAAACGTAGGTTTTATCGGTTGGCGTGGTATGGTAGGTTCAGTTTTAATGGATCGTATGGTTCAAGAGAACGACTTTGCAAATATCAATCCTATTTTCTTCACAACTTCACAAGCGGGTCAAAAAGCCCCTGTTTTTGCAGGTAAAGATGCTGGCGAATTAAAGAACGCATTTGATATCGAAGAATTACAAAAATTAGATATCATCGTTACTTGCCAAGGCGGCGACTACACGAATGAAGTGTATCCAAAATTAAAAGCAACAGGTTGGAATGGCTACTGGATTGATGCAGCATCAGCATTACGTATGGAAAAAGATGCAATCATCGTATTAGATCCAGTAAACCAAAATGTGATTTCTGAAGGCTTAAAAAACGGCATTAAAACCTTCGTTGGTGGTAACTGTACCGTTAGCTTAATGTTAATGGCAATCGGTGGCTTATTTGAAAAAGATTTAGTGGAATGGGTTTCTGTTGCAACTTACCAAGCGGCTTCAGGTGCTGGTGCGAAAAATATGCGTGAACTTTTAGTTCAAATGGGTCAATTAGAAGATTCAGTAAAAGCAGAATTAGCTGATCCAGCATCTTCAATCTTAGATATCGAGCGTAAAGTGACAGCTGAAATGCGTTCAGAAGAGTTCCCAACGGCGAACTTTGGTGCGGCATTGGGCGGTAGCTTGATTCCTTGGATTGACAAATTATTACCAGAATCAGGACAAACTAAAGAAGAGTGGAAAGGTTACGCAGAAACGAACAAAATCTTAGGCTTAAGCGACAACCCAATCCCAGTTGATGGTTTATGTGTACGTATCGGTGCATTACGTTGCCACAGCCAAGCATTTACGATCAAACTGAAAAAAGATTTACCATTAGCGGAAATCGAGTCAATCATTGCCGCACACAATGAGTGGGTTAAAGTAATTCCAAACGACAAAGAAACCACATTACGTGAATTAACACCTGCGAAAGTAACGGGTACGTTAACTGTTCCGGTAGGCCGTTTACGTAAATTAGCGATGGGTCCTGAATACTTAGCAGCATTCACTGTGGGTGACCAATTATTATGGGGTGCCGCAGAGCCAGTACGCCGTATTTTGGTTCAGTTAACGAAGTAGCACTTGTTGTAGTTTATAAGAGCCCTTTAGGGCTGACTGAATTGTATATGAAATGGATTTCATATAAATAACAAGGGGTCAGATTTGCAATTTGTTTTGCGAATCTGACCCCTTGTCGTTTTTGCACCTTGGGAGAAAGTCGCTAAAGGTAGAAAATCAGAATTGTAGATAAGATTCTATAGAACAGTATTGTTTTGTATGAATTCAACAAATTTAACTAGGAGTTATTAGCTGAATATATGGATTATTCTGCTGTAAATTTGTAGTGTGATCTAGATCGACTTTTTTTCGGAAAAAAATCTCTACTATACCTTCGCTGTATATGAATAAATGCCTTGAAATAGGCGATATGTTTATAAATTAGTAATGTCACATAAAGAGGGAATTCGTATGAAATTCACAAAAAGAGCATTTCTTAAATCGTTAGTTTCAGTATCTATCGTAGCTGCATTAGGCTTGGGCCCAAATGCGGTATATGCAAGCTCAAAAGAAACAATCAAACTAGGTTTTTTGGTTAAGCAGCCAGAAGAACCTTGGTTCCAAACTGAATGGGCATTTGCAGATAAAGCCGCTCAGGATATTGGCAATGTGCAAATTATCAAAATTGCGGCTCCAGATGGTGAAAAAACTTTAAATGCTATTGATAATTTAGCTGCAAGCGGAGCGAAAGGGTTTGTGATTTGTACTCCAGATCCTAAATTAGGACCTGCAATTATGGCTAAAGCTCGTGCTTATGATTTAAAAGTGATTGCGGTAGATGATCAATTCTTAAATGCTAAAGGCGAACCGATGAAAAATGTGCCACTAATTATGATGGCGGCGACAGAAATTGGTGAAAGACAGGGACAAGAGCTTTATAAGGAAATGCAAAATCGAGGCTGGGATGTAAAAGATACTGCTGTGTTGGCAATTACTGCAGATGAGCTAGATACTGCACGAAGACGTACTGATGGCTCTATTTCAGCTTTAGTTGCATCAGGTTTCCCAGCAGAGAAAATTTATAAATCACCGACAAAAAGTAATGATATTCCGGGGGCTCTAGATGCTGCGAACTCCATGATTGTTCAGCATCCTGAAGTGAAAAACTGGTTAATTGTGGGGATGAATGACAACACTGTTTTAGGTGGTGTGCGCGCTACAGAAGGCCAAGGATTTAAAGCTGAGAATGTTGTTGGTATCGGCATTAATGGTGTAGATGCAGTAAATGAATTATCTAAACCAAATCCAACAGGCTTCTTAGGTTCATTATTGCCAAGCCCTGACGTTCATGGCTATCGTAGTATCGAAATGATGCATAAGTGGGTTACAGAAGGCGTTGAACCGGAGAAATTCATTGCAATTAAAGAAGTTGTTTTCCTCAAACGTGATAACTTTAAAGAAGAGCTTGCGAAAAAAGGACTATAGGCAAGTTTATTTTTATGCTGTTGGCATGTTGAATGCCAACAGCCTTATCTGGAAATCCATAAGGAGATATTCAAATGCAGATCCCTTATTTAGAATTCGATAATATCAGTAAAAGTTTCCCTGGCGTAAAAGCATTACAAAATGTCTCTTTCAAATGTTATGAAGGGCATGTTCATGCACTTATGGGGGAGAATGGTGCTGGTAAATCCACTTTATTAAAAATTTTAAGTGGTAATTATTTGCCAACAGAAGGCAAACTTCATATTGGCGGTAGAACATTAACTTTTAAAAATACTAAAGAAGCACTAACTGCTGGTATTGCTATTATTTATCAAGAATTAAATATTGTGCCAGAGATGACGGTTGCTGAGAATTTATGTTTAGGGCAACTACCCAATTCCTTTGGTTTAGTGAACAGAAAAGAATTAATTGAACGTACAGAAATATATCTTAAGAAACTTGATTTAAACATTTCTCCAAATACTCCTCTAAAAGATCTCTCAATCGGTCAATGGCAAATGATTGAAATTGCTAAGGCATTAAGTCGAGGTGCAAAAATAATTGCCTTTGATGAGCCGACTAGTAGCCTATCTGCACCTGAAATAGAAAAATTATTTAGTGTGATCAATGAGCTTAAGCAACAAGGCAAAGTCATTTTATATGTGTCTCATCGTATGGAAGAGATTTTCCGAATTAGTGATGAAATCACAGTGTTAAAAGATGGTCAATATGTCGAAACTTTTTCAGATTTGAGTTTGATTGATAATGATGTTTTAGTGCGCAGTATGGTGGGACGTAATCTTGGTGATGTATATAACTACCGTCCTCGTGAATTAGGTGATACTCGTTTAAAAATTGCAGAGCTTTCAGGTTCTAAATTGAAAGGTAATTTCAATTTGGAAGTTCGAGCTGGTGAAATACTGGGGCTATTTGGTTTGGTGGGGGCAGGGCGTTCAGAACTACTTAAAGTGATTTTTGGAGCAGATCCTATTACTCAGGGAACAATTGAGCTAGATGGTAAAACCATCAAGGTTAATAAACCAAAGGATGCGATTGAGCAAGGTATCGTACTTTGTCCGGAAGATCGTAAAAAAGAGGGCATTATCCCAACAGCAACAGTCGGTGAGAATATCAATATTAGTGCTCGTCGTTCCCATAATTTCTTTAAATTTGTTATCAATGAAGGATGGGAAAAACAGAATGCTGAACTGCAAAGAGAGCAAATGAATGTGAAAACGCCATCAATTGATCAACTGATTGTAAATTTGTCGGGCGGTAACCAGCAAAAGGCAATTTTAGGACGTTGGTTATCAGAAGATATCAAGGTGCTGTTATTAGACGAGCCAACAAGAGGGATCGATATTGGTGCGAAATCTGAAATATATGATCTTATTTTCAAGCTAGCAGATGAAAAATTGGCCATCATTGTAGTGTCTAGTGATTTACCAGAAGTCATAGGTCTTTCAGATCGAATTATGGTTATGCGAGCACAGCAAATTATGGGCGTGGTGGAACGAGAGGATGCCACAGAAGAAAATATCTTAAAACTTGCGATGGTTGAAAGCTAAAAGTATTAATCAAGGAGAACCAGAATATGAGTAACTCAACACACCAAACCAGTATGCTGACTAAAATTTGGCACTCTTATGGGATGCTATTAATTTTCTTCGTCATTTTTATTGGCTCTTGTATTTTTATTCCGAATTTTGCAACGGTTATTAATATGAAAGGCCTTGGTTTAGCTATTTCAATGAGCGGAATGGTTGCTTGTGGAATGCTATTTTGTTTAGCTGCAGGTGAAATTGACTTATCAGTTGCATCCGTTATTGCTTGTGCAGGGGTTGTCACCGCTGTTGTGCTTAATCAAACAGAAAATCTTTTCTTGGGTATTTGTGCTGGACTGTCATTAGGTGCATTTATTGGCTTTATTAATGGATTTGTAATCGCTAAATTAAAAATTAACTCTTTAATTACTACATTAGCAACAATGCAGATTGCTCGTGGGCTTGGTTATATTATTTCTGATGGTAAAGCTGTTGGTATTGTAACTGAAGATTTCTTTGAGTTAGGCTATCGTGATGTTTTAGGGATTCCATTACCAATATTGTTTACAATCATTTGTATCGCAATTTTTGGATTCTTACTGAGTCGTACAACTTACGGTCGCAATACTTTAGCAATTGGTGGTAATGAAGAGGCATCTCGTCTAGCAGGGATTAATGTAGATAGAACGAAATTAATCATTTTTGTGGTATCAGGATTAGTTTCAGCGCTTGCAGGTATTATCCTTGCAGCCCGTATGACAAGTGGTCAGCCAATGACATCAATCGGGTTTGAATTAGTTGCGATTTCAGCTTGTGTACTTGGTGGTGTTTCTTTAAATGGTGGTGTAGCGAAAATATCCTTTATTATCGCAGGTGTGCTAATTTTAGGTACAATTGAAAATGCCATGAATTTACTGAATATTTCACCATTTGCACAGTATGTAGTTCGTGGCTTAATTCTGTTAATTGCGGTTATTTTCGACAGATATAAACAGAAAATAATTAAAGCATAAAGTCATAACTACGGTAAATATAATGAAAAAAAGTGAGATTAATAAACAACTAAATCCTTTACTGCCAGGATACAATTTTGATGCTTATTTAGTGGCAGGTTGTACCCCAATTGATAAAAATGAAGAGCTTGATTTCATCATTAATCGACCAAATGGAATGAAAGGTTATATTATTAATCTCACTATCAAAGGTAAAGGCACGGTATTTAGTGGTAAAAATGCTTTTGATTGCCAAGTAGGCGAATTATTGCTATTTCCTCCTAAAGTGCCTCATTACTACCAAAGAGCAAAGGATAGCGAGCAATGGTATCATCAATGGATCTATTTTCGCCCAAGAGCTCTTTGGCTAGATTGGTTATCTTGGACAAATAAGAGTAATAATGTTGGTCGATTAGCGATTCCTGATGAAGAAACTTATCAGCAGCTGTTGAGTCTTTTCCAAAGAATAGAGCAGGAGTATCTTTCTGAAAATTTGTTCTCTCAAGACATGGCAATGAATTTACTGGAACAGTTATTGATTAAGTGTTTCCGCCTTGATCCTACCAATCACCAGCGTTTGCTTGACCCAAGAATTGCTTCAGCCTGTTTTTTTATTATTGATCATTTAGATAAGAATCATAAAGTTTCTGAAATTGCAGAACGTATACATATATCACCTTCTCGTCTTTCTCATTTATTTGTTGAGCAAGTTGGTACAAGTATTATTAAATGGCGAGAAGAGCAGAGAATGGTTAAGGCACAACATTTATTGCACAGCTCTGCAGCTCCTATTTACCATATCGCTCGCCAACTTGGTTATGATGACCAATTGTATTTTTCTAGGTTATTTAAGCGCTATACAGGAATGAATCCATCTGATTATCGTAGTGCAATTTAAGATATAGATCACAATTTAAATTCAACAGCTATTTTGTCCATATTAATAGCATTTTCAGCGATAACATGGCACTAAAAATGCTCGTAATATGCCTTTGTCGGTTATATATCTCATAAGGAGAAAATAATGAATTTAGCAAAGCAATATATCGTAAATGGGAATGTTTCGATTGGGATTGAGTTTGGCTCTACAAGGATTAAAGCAGTTCTGATTGATCCAGTCGGTAAACTTCTTGCTGTAGGTGGATTTAACTGGGAAAATCAATTAGTAGATGGGTTTTGGACCTATTCTCAGCAAGATATTTGGAATGGATTGCAAAAGGCTTATCAAGCGTTGAATCAGGATGTTCAAACAAAATATGGCATTTTCATCCATCAAGCTCAAGGAATTGGCATTAGTGGCATGATGCATGGATATATCCCATTTGATAGTTCAGATCAACAACTTGTACCTTTCCGTACATGGCGGAATAATACGACGGAACAAGCAACCAAAATTCTTACCAAACAATTTAACTACAATATTCCACAGCGTTGGAGCATTGCACATCTATATCAAGCGATTCTTAATCAAGAAACACACCTTTCTCAAATTAACTATTTCACAACTCTTGCTGGCTATATTCATTGGCAATTAACCGGTGAAAAGGTGATGGGCGTTGGTGAAGCATCAGGAATGTTTCCTATTGATATCCAAAGTCAAACTTATGATCAGCAGATGCTTGCTCAGTTCGAAGAGCTTATCAAAGAATACCAATTCCCTTGGACGCTATCGGATATCCTCCCTAAAGTACTCACTGCTGGTGAATGTGCTGGTTATTTAACTGAAAAAGGCGCTCGTTTACTCGATCCTAGTGGACATCTTCAATCAGGCATCCCATTTTGTCCACCAGAAGGTGATGCAGGAACTGGCATGGTAGCTACTAATAGTGTGAAGGTCAAAACAGGTAATATTTCAGCTGGAACATCGGCATTTGCCATGATCGTCTTGGAAAAAGAGTTAAGTAAAGTTTATGAACAACTCGATATGGTAACAACACCTTCAGGTAAGTTAGTTGCAATGGCTCATGCAAATAATTGTACTACGGACATCAACGCATGGATTCATCTTTTTAGCGAATGCTTAGCAAGTTTTGGTGTGGAACACTCTATCGATCAAGTGTATGAAACCTTGTTTAGTAAGGCATTAGAAGGGGATTTCGATTGTGGTTCACTTTTACCTTATGGATTCCATTCGGGAGAGCATAACTTAGGTTTATCGGAGGGATGCCCATTATTCATTCATCCAACTAATAGTAAATTTAACCTCGCCAATTTTGTCAGATCTCACCTCTATTCTGCTTTTGGAGCCATGAAACTTGGTATGGATATTTTGATGAAAGAAGAAAAAGTATCTATTGAGCAAATTTTGGCTCATGGCGGTATTTTTAAAACTAAAAATGTGGCAGCTAAAGTATTGGCATCAGCCCTTAATGTGCCGATTGCAACTATGGATACAGCAAGTGAAGGTGGTGCGTGGGGCATTGCACTATTAGCAAATTATCTCAATCACCATAAAGAATACTCATTGGAAGAGTATCTTGAGCAAATCGTTTTCCAAAATAGCCACATCCAATTGGATGAGCCAGATCTGCTTATGGTAGAAGGTTATCAACAATTTATCTTAAATTATCAAAAGAATATTCCAGTAGCTGCTCAAGCTATTGCTATTCAAAGAACATTACATTCATAGGAGATATTACAATGGAATTTATCAAAAAACTTGAAGTTTGGTTTGTAGTGGGTAGCCAGCATCTTTATGGTCCAGAAGCATTACAACAAGTAAAACAAAATGCAGAGCAAATCACCGATTATCTTAATCAACAAAACCCTTTTATTAAGATTAAGTTAAAAAGTGTTGCAACAACACCAGATGAAATTTTATCAGCATGCCAAGCTGCAAATAATACAGATAGTTGTGCTGGTATTATTGCTTGGATGCATACTTTCTCTCCTTCTAAAATGTGGATTGCTGGTTTATCACAACTAACTAAACCACTTTTACAATTTCATACTCAATTTAACCAAAATATTCCATGGGACACGATTGATATGGATTATATGAATCTGCACCAAACAGCACATGGAGATCGTGAATTTGGTTTCTTAACTGCAAGATTACGTAAACCGAGAACGATTGTTGTTGGGCATTGGCAAAGTGAAACTGTGGTTAATAAATTAAATCGTTGGATGCGAGTCGCTGCGGCAATTTATGATCAAAAACATCTTAAAGTTGCCCGTTTTGGCGATAATATGCGTCAAGTTGCGGTAACTGAGGGCGATAAAGTAGAAGCTCAAATTAAATTTGGTTATAGCGTAAATGGCTATGGTATTTCTAATTTAGTTGAGAGTATCAGCAAAGTCAGTGAAGAGGATGTTGCGGCTTTAGTTAAAGAATATGAGCAAAACTATGAGCTAGTTGATAGTTTGAAAGAATCTGGCGAGAAACGAGAATCTCTTTTAGAGAGTGCTCGAATTGAATTAGGTTTGACAGCTTTCTTAGAACAAGGTCGTTTTAAAGCCTTTACAGATAGTTTTGAAGATCTACATGGTATGAAGCAGCTACCGGGTTTGCCAGTACAACGCTTAATGGCGCAAGGTTATGGCTTTGGTGGTGAAGGCGACTGGAAAACCGCTGCTCTTGTCCGAGCATTAAAAGTGATGGCATATGGTTTACCAAAAGGTACCTCATTTATGGAAGATTATACTTATAATCTTGATGAGAATAATGAAGTGGTATTAGGCGCACATATGCTTGAAATTTGCCCAAGTATTGCGAACGCTAAACCTAAACTCGATATTAAACCTTTAGGCATCGGTGGCAAAGAAGATCCAACACGTTTGATCTTTAGTGCAAAATCAGGGCCAGCCGTTAATGCAACTATTGTCGATATGGGTAATAGATTCAGAATGATTGTGGCTGATCTTGATGCGATTGATAAACCTCAGGATATGCCTAATTTACCCGTTGGCCATGCATTCTGGAAATTACAACCTAACTTTGACGTGGGCACTCAAGCTTGGGTTATTTCTGGTGGGGCACATCACAGTGCCTTTAGTTTAGATTTAGATGCTGAAATGCTACAGATTTTTGCTGAGTTCTTTGGTATTGAATTTATTCATATCAATAAAAATACGGAACTTGCAGCATTGAAAAACCAATTAAATTGGAATGAAGTAGCATTTAGATAGTAAATATAACAAGCGGTCGGATTTGCAAATATATTTGTAAATCCGACCGCTTTTTTATTTTAGTCTATTCTTTTAAGAGCGAATTACTTTCACCCTCAGCAAGTAGGTTACCAGTAAACACGTAAACCGATAGCAACGTGGTTGTTACGATCTTTTTCACCACTCACTTTTGTACGTGAAGTTGATGCTTCTACGAATGTTTTAGCTGTTACATAAGGATTATCAGCTTTAGATACCAATTGGTATTCTGAACCAATTAAGTATTCATGTGTTGTAGCTTTAGCTTCATCAGTTGCTTTTTCTGTTTTGTAAGAGTACTGGGTATAAGCACGTAATCTATCTGTTAACTCTTGATAAACTACAGCTGTAAACTCTTTATTAACAGTTTTGCTATCAAGAACTTTAGCTGTTTTACGAGCTACGTCAAAACCAACTGTTGTTTTATCGTAAGTATATGCGGCACCTGCGATATATGCAGTTTCGTTACTTGTTTTGAATAATTCACGAGTGAAACCAGTGCTTAACTCAATGCTTTGAACATCATCAATTTTGTAGTTATAGATTGCACCTGCACCCCATACTTTTTCACGATTTTCAGCTAGGTCTAAACCTGTGTTACCACGTTTGCTTGAACCACCGTAGTAAGCTCCTACTTTTAAGCCTTCAATGCCGTTGTAAACATATTGTAAGCTTCTACGTGCAGAAGTATTAACTAAACCATCTGTTAAGCTTAATTTATTTGGTAAATCTGAACGTTTTACTTCATCTGTAATTACAACTTGGTTACCGTAAGTTAATTCACCGTATTGTTTGTGACCAATACCTGCATATAATTGACGAGTATAGATGTCATCAAAATCGTGCTGTGAGCTTGATGTTCCACGGAAACGCCATTCAACACGGCCTAATGCATAAAAGTCATTGCCTAAATCTTGTGTTAAACGGAAACCAAAACGTGAACCGTTATTTGAAACAGCGTGGTTAACGTGTTCTTTTTTTTGAGAATTTTTTTCTGAAGTGCTATCCCAAGTTACACGTGCAGAACCACTAAAGTCTAATTTAGTGCCAGTGTCTTTATAATCAACAACAGTGTACGCGTGTGCAGAAGTCGCTGCTACTGCAGCTACAGTTAATGCTAAAAGTGTTTTTTTCATAATTTGCTCCAAAATGTTTTATTAGGAAGTCAAAGATAATTTTTTATATATTTAAAGAAAATGTATCAAAGGACAGTTATATAAATAGTAACAGTACTCTGAAAACTGGAGCAGTGTATGGGGAAAAATGGAGTAAGTCAATGCGAAATCGTTTGCTTATATGACGAGAAGTTATAATATACTCTAAGGATGGCTGGTTTATCGGAGGGAATATGTATTTGCGTAATATAGATATTATTGGATTTAGAGGGATTAATCGTCTCTCAATATTACTGCGTCCTGATATGGTGTTAATCGGTGAAAATGCTTGGGGTAAATCGAGTTTACTTGATGCTCTGAGCTTGATTTTAAATACTCGGCAAGCGCTTTATCAATTTACAGAACAAGATTTTCATCGTTTATCTCATCAATATGACTCTCCAAATCAGATTATGTTACTTTTCACTTTTAGTGAAAGTTATCTAGATGAAAAATTTGCAAGCTATAATCAACGTTATCAAGAACTATTTGTTTCTCATGACGATAACTATCAGCGCATTTATTTGCGTGTAATTGGGGAAAAAAATGCTACTGGTCAGATTACTACGCAATACGCTTTTCTTGATCAAAATGGTGAGCCACTTGCCTTAGCTGATGTGAAAAAACAGGTAAAATCGTTAATGGGACGATTTCCTGTCTATCGTTTTCGTGATGCTCGCTTACAAAAACGAGAAAATTTGAACAACCTAGTCAGTGAGGATGTAGACAAGCGGTGCGATTTTTATCAAGAAATGCAAGCGTTGTCTACTTTATTACAATATTACTTTTTCAATAATGAAACTCGTGATGCCGTTGTAAACCAATTACAAGATACAACAGAACTATGGCAGCAAGTAAAATCATTGTGTTTGGTATTGAAACATAGTAATAATGAGCTGAAGCAGGCAATTTTTACTCGCTTAACTCAATTATTTGCAGATGCAAATAGTAAAGTACCGAATCAGGTGATACAGCCGATTGTACTACTTGAAGATCCTGATGCACGTTTGCACCCTCGAATGGTGGCAATTATGTGGGAGCTATTTAGCTATTTACCGATTCAGCGCATTACAACGACTAATTCGGTGGAGCTATTGGCATTAGTCGAACTTCGTTCTATCTGCCGCTTGGTGCGTTATCCTGACATGACAAAATGTTACCAATTGGCAAAATATAGTCTTTCGAAACAAGCATTACGCCGCTTAACTTTTCATATTCACCATAATCGTAGTTTGGCACTATTTGCCAATACTTGGATTCTGGTGGAGGGGGAAACCGAGGTCTGGCTACTTTCTGCTTTGGCTGAATTGCTAGATATTAATTTGGATTTAGAAGGCATTCGGATTGTTGAATTTGCGCAATCAGGTTTGGCACCGTTAATTAAATATGTGAAAGCAATGGGGATTGAATGGCATGTATTAACCGATGGCGATCAGGCAGGTAGAAAGTATGCTGATACGGTGAAAAGCATGTTAAATGAGACGGAAAGTGTTTCGGAACGCCTCACATTTTTGCCTAAAAAAGACATTGAACATTTTCTCTATTCATCAGGATTCGAGCAAGTGTTTATTCGACTTGCACGCTGGAATATACCGAATTATTTCCCTGTAAGTAAAATTATTAAACTTGCAATTAAGCGAACGTCTAAGCCAGATTTGGCACTTGCATTAGCCGAAGAGGTCGAAAGACAAGGTAAGCAGAGTATTCCACCGCTTTTTCATCGTTTATTTTTAAAAGTCGTCAATTTAACAAAAAGTTAGCTCAATTTAAGGATATTTTATGACAACTTATACAATTAGCCCAAAAGGCAGTATGGAACAACTTTCTCACTTAGAGATCGAGCTTTTGAGCCAAAAAGCGGAAAGTGAGCTCTATTATCTCTATCGTAATTGTTCCCTTGCTGTATTAAATTCTGGCGCTGTAACTGACGATAGCCGTTCATTACTACACCAATATAAAGATTTCGATTTAAACCTTATTCGTCGTGAACGTGGTGTAGCTCTAGAGTTAATTAACCCTCCTAAAGCCGCATTTGTGGATGGTAAATTGATGGCAAATATCCAATATCACTTATTTGCAGTGCTGCGCGATATTCTGTTTGTTAATGCGCTTGGTCAGTATCTTCAATTAGGGCATTATTCCGATAGTGAAGCGATTACCAATAAAGTTTTTGCCATTTTACGTAATGCTCAAGCCCTTTCTTTAGAGGATGATCCAAATTTGATTGTGTGTTGGGGCGGTCATTCAATCAATGAAAGCGAATATTTATATTGTAGAGCTGTTGGTTTGGAACTTGGATTGCGTGAGTTAAATATTGTAACAGGTTGCGGTACTGGCGTAATGGAAGCGCCAATGAAAGGCGCCGCAATCGGTCATGCAAACCAACGCTATAAAGAAAGTCGTTTTATAGGTATTACTGAACCTTCTATTATTGCGTCTGAACCACCAAATCCAATTGTAAATGAATTGGTGATTATGCCTGATATTGAAAAACGCCTTGAAGCCTTTGTGCGGATGGGGCATGGCATTTTGATTTTCCCTGGTGGTCCGGGGACCTTTGAAGAGTTGCTGTATATTATTGGGATTAAATTACACCCTGAGAATACTCATCAGAAATTGCCAGTGATTCTGACTGGGCCGAAAGAGAGTGCTGAGTATTTTGCAGCAATTGATCGTTTTATAGGTGAGACCTTAGGTAAACAAGCGCAAGCACAGTATGAGATTATTATTGATGATCCTGTGACTGTTGCACAGAAAATGAAGCAGTCGATGAGCGAGGTAAAAGAGTACCGCAAAGCGATTGGTGATTCATACGGTTTTAACTGGTCATTACGAGTAAGTGAAGGTTTACAATATCCATTTGTTCCAACACATACCAATATGGCAAATTTAAATTTACACCTTGAGCAGCCTATTGCAGAGTTAGTTTCGACTTTACGCCAAGCTTTTTCGGGCATTGTGGCAGGTAATATAAAATCAGAAACATTAGAGCAAATTGAGCGTCATGGTGTATTTAAACTGCAAGGGGATGATTTCTTGATGGAAAAGATAGATCAATTGCTACAAGATTTTATTGTGCAACATCGAATGAAATTACCAAGTGGCGAGGCTTATCAGCCTTGTTACGAGATTGTGCGAAAGTAGGGTATAATTTTCTATCTTTGTGATGTAATTAGGACAATTTTATGAACCAATCCCCAATAATTGCCATTGTGGCAGGCGAAATTTCTGGTGATATTCTTGGTGCAGGTTTAATCAACGCTTTAAAAATTCATTACCCTAATGCTCGTTTTGTCGGAGTTGCTGGGCCGCAAATGCTAAAAGCTGGCTGTGAAAGCCTATTTGATATGGAAGAGCTAGCGGTAATGGGCTTAGTGGAAGTCGTTAAGCATTTGCCGAGCTTGCTAAAACGTCGTAAGCAAGTGATTGATACTATGCTTGAAATCAAACCTGATATTTTTATCGGGATTGATGCGCCAGACTTCAATCTCACTGTGGAAGAAAAGCTTAAAGCCAATGGGATCAAAACTATTCACTATGTAAGTCCATCGGTGTGGGCATGGCGTCAAAAACGTATTTATAAGATCGAACGTGCAACCAACTTAGTGCTTGCGTTCTTGCCTTTTGAGAAAGAGTTTTATGATCGCTTTAATGTGCCGTGTCGATTTATTGGGCATACCATGGCGGACGCAATTCCATTAAAACCGAATCGTGGTGATGCGTGCGAGTTATTGGGCGTGGATGAAAATCAGCGCTATGTCGCGATTTTAGCCGGTAGTCGTGGCAGTGAAATTGAGTTTTTAGCAGAGCCATTTTTGAAAACCGCACAGTTACTTAAACAGCAATACCCTGATGTGCAATTTTTAGTGCCGATGGTGAATCAAAAACGCATCGAACAATTTGAAGCGATTAAAGCACAGGTTGCGCCAGAGCTTGAAGTTCAAATTATTCAAGGTAAAGCACGCCAAGCAATGATTGCTGCCGAAGCAACGCTATTAGCGTCTGGCACAGCAGCTCTTGAGGCAATGTTGTGTAAATCACCGATGGTAGTGGGTTATAAGATGAAGCCTTTCACTTACACGTTGGCAAAACGCTTGGTAAAAACCGATTACATCTCTTTGCCAAATTTACTCGCAA
Source organism: Pasteurellaceae bacterium 15-036681 (assembly GCA_002002485.1). Lineage (GTDB taxonomy): Bacteria > Pseudomonadota > Gammaproteobacteria > Enterobacterales > Pasteurellaceae. The sequence goes on along the minus strand of MQVI01000034.1, from coordinate 6,048 downwards.
ATGAACCGCTTGTAGCAGAGTTAATTCAAGAAGAGTGTAACCCTGAAAATCTTGCACGGCATTTATCGAAATTCTTATCGGATAAGCCAGAAGATATCGCAAGTAAAAATGTGTTAAAACAGCGTTTTATGCAGTTACATCAAATGATTCAATCAGATGCAGATGCACAAGCAGCGCAGGCAGTGGTGGATGTGATTAATGCATAATTTAACCGAGTACGAGCCGTACTCGGTTACTTATCTAAGTCGCGTTGCGACTGTTTGAGCGACAAAGTCGCTCAGTTAAGAAACCCCATACGGCTCGTATGGGGTAAAATAATTGAGAACTTATTTCAATTCGGGTAATCTAAGCAGCGAATTGATTAATTTTAGGTAAGTAGTGGTGCGTTTACACGCACCCTACAGTTTATATTTCATTTTTTAAGAGGACTTAACAATGGGTTTATTTGATTTCGCGAGCAATATTGGCCGTAAATTATTCAGTAAAGAAGAAGATGCATCAAAAGCAGTAACAGAGCACCTAGCGGAAGATAATCCGGGTGTTGAAGATTTAAACGTGACTGTTGAAAACGGTGTTGCAAATATCAGTGGTGTTGCATCAAGCGCAGCAGCAGTTGAAAAAGCGGTATTAATGGCTGGTAACGTAATGGGCGTAACTAATGTAAATATCGATGCATTACACTTAAACAGTGGCGAACAATTAGCTGGCGATGATGAATTCTATGAGATTCAAAAAGGCGACACTTTATGGAAAATCGCAGAAAAATCTTATGGTAACGGCGCAAAATACACAGCTATCGTAGATGCAAATAAAGAAGTTATCAAAGATGCGGACAAGATCTTCCCAGGTCAAAAAATCCGTATTCCAAAAGGTCTATAATTTTTAGTAGATAGCCTAAAGCGCACAGTGGATAACCATTCTCTGTGCGCTTTGTACTTTATATAATCGATTATATTTTAATCGAACAATGTTGTGCGTTGTCCAGTATTCGCTGTCCACTAATTAAAAGCATAGACAACCCCTTGACATAACGTTACAATTTCCGTCTATTTTTCTATCTGTATTTTATATACCGAATCCTTTTTAACTATTGAGGTTTAAGAATGTCATTTTCTATCGAAACACTTGAAGGCTTACAACGCCGTGTAACAGTTACAGTAGCTGCAGACAAAATCGAAGCTGCATACAAAGAACAATTAAAAGGCTATGCGAAAAACGCACGTGTTGATGGTTTCCGTAAAGGTAAAGTACCACACTCAATCATCGAACAACGTTTCGGTATGGCAGCTCGTCAAGATGTGTTATCTGAAGAGATGCAACGTGCATTCTTTGATGTGGTAATCAACGAAAAAATCAACCTTGCAGGTCGTCCAACTTTCACACCTAACAACTACCAACCAGGTCAAGAATTCTCTTTCACAGCAACTTTCGAAGTGTTCCCAGAAGTTGAATTAAAAGGTTTAGAAAACATCGAAGTTGAGAAACCAGTTGTTGAAATCACAGACGCTGACTTAGACAAAATGGTAGACGTATTACGTAAACAACAAGCAACTTGGTCTGAATCTCAAGATGCTGCAAAAGCTGACGATCGCGTAACTATCGACTTCGTTGGCTCTGTAGATGGTGAAGAGTTCGAAGGCGGTAAAGCGTCTGACTTCGTATTATTCATGGGTCAAGGTCGTATGATCCCAGGTTTCGAAGACGGCATCGTGGGTCACAAAGCTGGCGAACAATTTGATATCAACGTTACTTTCCCAGAAGAGTACCACGCTGAAAACTTAAAAGGTAAAGCGGCTAAATTCGCAATTACGCTTAAGAAAGTAGAAAACATGGTTCTTCCTGAATTAACAGAAGAATTCGTGAAAAAATTCGGTAACGCAAAATCAGTTGAAGATTTACGTGCAGAAATCAAGAAAAATATGCAACGTGAATTAAAAAATGCAGTAACTGCACGCGTTAAAAACCAAGTAATCAACGGTTTATTAGCGAACAATGAAATCGAAGTGCCAGCAGCTGCAGTAGCAGAAGAAGTTGATGTATTACGTCAACAAGCGGTACAACGTTTCGGTGGTAAACCAGAAATGGCAGCTCAATTACCAGCTGAATTATTCGAAGCAGATGCAAAACGTCGTGTTCAAGTAGGTTTATTACTTTCAAGCGTAATCGGTTCTAACAAATTAGAAGTGAACGAAGAGCGTGTGAAAGAGACTATCGCTGAATTAGCGTCTGCATATGAGCAACCAGCAGAAGTAATCGAATACTACGCGAAAAACCGTCAATTAACTGAAAATATCCGTAACGTGGTATTAGAAGAGCAAGCGATTGAAACAGTATTAGCGAAAGCTAAAGTAACTGAGAAAGCGTCTTCATTCGACGAAATTATGGCTGCACAACAGGCTTAATTTTTCTTTGAGCGATTTTGTTTGATGCCAAATTTTGTATCTACATTGAAATATGTAGGGGCGTATTGCATACGTCCGTTTGGACATTAAAACAATTTACAAGCGGTGTTTTTAGGGGAAAATTTTGCAAATTTCTGCTTAAAAAGCACCGCTTTTTACTATCAAACTTTTAGAGAAAAATTATGGAACAATTAACTTTTGCACAGCAGTTACAACAATTCGTAGCAAGTCACACCATTATGGTTGTGGCATGGGTAGCATTACTTGTTGCGGTTATCATCAGCCTTTATAAAGGTGCAACCAATAAATTTAAAATTGTGGACAATGCACAAGCAACACAATTAATCAATAAAGAAGATGCGGTATTAATCGATATCCGTACCGTTGATGAGTTCAAAGCTGGTCATATTATTGAGAGCGTAAACTTAACGCCAACAGAAGTGAAAACAGGTTCACCAACTGTTGAGAAATATAAAGAGCGCCAAGTGATCATCGTGGATGCGAATGGTTTAAGTGCGCAAGGTGTTGCAGGTGCATTAACTAAGCACGGTTTCACTAAAGTGGCTGTGTTGAAAGAAGGCGTTGCAGGCTGGCGCGCAGCAAGCTTACCGCTGGTTAAAAAACATAAATAATTGATTGCATGGTGTGTTTTGGGTACACCATAACATTTAAAAAACTAAGGAATTTACTATGGCTGAAGAAAACCAAGTTCCAGTGCAAGAAGAAGCGCAAACTCCATTTGAGATGCAAATTCAACGTATCTATGTGAAAGATGTTTCATTCGAAGCACCAAATCTTCCACATATTTTCCAACAAGAGTGGAAACCTCAATTAGGCTTTGAATTAGATACAGAAACTACTCAAATCGCTGAAGATACTTATGAAGTTGCATTGCACTTAAATGTTCAAACAACTTTAGAAGATAGCGGTGATGTGGCGTTTATCTGCGAAGTAAAACAAGCAGGCGTATTCGTGATTAAAGGTTTAGAAGGTGTTCAATTAGCACACTGCTTAGCAGCACAGTGCCCGAACGTACTTTACCCTTACGCGCGCGAATTAATCGCTAGCTTAGTAAACCGCGGTACATTCCCAGCATTAAATCTTTCGCCAGTAAACTTTGACGCGTTATTCTTAGATTACTTAGAGCGTCAGCAAGCGGAAGAGCAACAAGCTGCACCGACAGTAAACTAATTTATCTGATTGATAAAAGAGTAAAAGAAAGGTATGCAATGAGAATTGCATACCTATTTTTTTATCTATTGCATGTAATGCAAAAAATCATTACACTCTGAAAAATTATGTAATAGTTTAAAGGATAATCTTATGGCTACTCTTAATATTCGTTTAGATGATAATTTAAAAAATGAAGCCTATAAAGCACTTGCAGCACTAGATGTGACACCAACAGAGGCTATTCGCCAATATTTTCAATATATTGCTGATAATAAAAAATTACCGATCAAGAATATTCCAGTGACTGATGATGAATTAGAACTATTAGAAACGGTACGTCACCGTTTAGCCAACCCTCAGACAGCAATAAAGGTAAGTTTAGATGACTTATAATCTTGAATTTGATCCTAGGGCATTGAAAGAATGGCATAAATTAGATGCAAATACAGAATGCTCGAGTGACAGTTCTTGTTATCGCTATTGGTAAAAGAGAAAGATCTGAAGCTTATGATGTTGCTAAGAATCGAATTACTTAAAGGATATATATGACGACCACTTATACAGCCCCCGTAACCGTACTTGGCTCAGGTTCTTACGGTACCGCTTTAGCCATTGCTCTATCTCGTAATGGACATAAAACCTATCTATGGGGGCATAATCCTGAGAAAATGACAGTGCTCGCCAAAGAGCGTCAGAATAGCGCTTTTCTTCCTAATATTGAATTTCCAGAAGCATTAGAAATTGAAAGTGATTTAGCCAAAGCATTAAGTTATTCTCGTGATATTTTAGTGGTGGTACCAAGCCATGTGTTTGGTGATGTATTGCAGCAAATTCAGCCATTACTTAATAATGAGCACCGTATTATCTGGGCAACTAAAGGCTTAGAGCGTGATACAGGACGTCTATTACAAGAGGTCGCTTTGGAAATTTTGGGTGAAAACCGACCGCTTGCAGTGCTTTCAGGGCCAACTTTTGCGAAAGAATTAGCACAAGGCTTACCAACTGCAATCACTATTGCTTCAAATGATTTAACCTTTGCCGATGAAATGCAGCAACGTATTCACTGCTCTAAAGCATTCCGTGTTTACCTCAATCAAGATATGGTAGGCGTTCAACTTGGTGGTGCAATTAAGAATGTGATCGCAATTGGGGCAGGGATCTCTGATGGTATGGGCTTTGGTGCTAATGCTCGTACGGCTTTGATTACTCGAGGCATTGCCGAAATCAGCCGCTTAGGTGCATCACTCGGTGCCAATTCAAATACCTTTATGGGGATGGCCGGTTTAGGTGATTTAGTCCTTACTTGTACCGATAACCAATCACGTAACCGACGTTTTGGCTTAATGCTTGGACAAGGACGAAAAGCAGAAGAGGCGATCGAAGAGATCGGGCAAGTGGTTGAAGGGTTCTATAACACTAAAGAAACTTACTTACTGGCTCAAAAGCAAGGGGTAGAAATGCCAATTGTAGAGCAGATTTATCAAATGTTATTCTGTGGTAAGCACCCAAATGATGTTGCAGCTGCATTACTAGGACGTGAACGCAAAGGCGAATAAAATATAAACATATAAAGTGAGGAAGAATATGACAGAACAACAAACTGATTTTATTTGGCAAGAGATCCGCAAAGAAGCGCAAGCATTAGCAAATTGTGAGCCTATGCTTGCAAGTTTTTTTCATGCCACAATTTTAAAGCATAATCATTTAGGTGATGCGCTTAGTTATATTCTTGCTAACAAGCTTTCCAACCCGATTATGCCAGCAATTGCGTTAAAAGAGATTATTGAAGAGGCATATAGTAGCGATCCGCAAATTATTGCAAGTGCGGCAAGTGATATTAATGCGGTGCGTACTCGAGACCCTGCAGTTGATCAGTGGAGTACCCCACTACTTTATTTAAAAGGCTACCATGCACTACAAAGTTATCGTGTCACTCATTATCTTTGGAAACAAGGGCGTAAAGCTTTAGCTATTTATCTTCAAAATGAAATTTCAGTCGCGTTTGATGTGGATATTCATCCTGCAGCGCGTATTGGCTGTGGCATTATGTTAGACCATGCAACAGGTATCGTGGTAGGTGAAACCTCTGTCATTGAAAATGATGTTTCAATTCTACAAGGAGTAACCCTAGGCGGTACGGGTAAAGAACACGGCGATCGCCATCCGAAAATTCGTGAAGGTGTAATGATTGGTGCAGGAGCGAAGATCTTGGGCAATATTGAGATCGGACGTTATTCTAAGATCGGTGCAAATTCCGTTGTTCTCCAGCCTATACCAGAATATGCAACCGCTGCAGGTGTACCTGCACGTATTATTGGCCAATCGAGCACCCAAAAACCTGCGTTTGATATGAACCAGTATTTTGAAGAGACTGAGAGCGTATAAGTTCTTTTTATAAATAAAATTTTCCCTAAAAAACAAAAAGTTTCAAGTATACTTGAAACTTTTTGTTTTTTAGTATATTATTTCATCT